>NZ_JBFUJN010000010.1:0-186409 GCF_056401335.1 Rhodococcus sp. P4_F3_2 | reverse complement strand
GTCGTAGTCTCGGCCCGCCGCGGTTGTTCGGTGATCAAGTGCTCAAATCATGAGGTGCTCAGCCGAATTCGATCGAGGTATTGATTTCTTCCACCTGGTTGGAAGTCTGCATGTTCGTCGTGTCGGTGAACTGATTCGCAAAGCTGACCAGGTAGACCGGCGAGTTGTCGTCGGCTTGGTAAGCGACGACTGTCATGACGGCGTAGAGCGGAACGTCCAGGTTTGGGGCGGTCCAGGTTCCGGAGAGGCGGAACCCCTGCTGTCCGTCGACGTCGATCTCGGTGTACTTCACCTCGGTCCATCCGTCGAGGGTGGCGATCGTTTCACGCGCAGCGGCAAGAACCTCGTCTTTTGTTGCGGTGCCTTGGTTTTCGACCGTCACGGTGGTGTTCGGCATGAAACCGCTGGGTTCCTGGCTGTTGCTGGACAACGCATCCGTAACGCCGGCAGGGATGTTCTCGCCGTGAGTCCAGCTCGGCGGGAGGCTGACGCTGATGCTCGGCGCTTCGGGGTCGTCGCCGGTTTCGATCGTCGTCCGCTCGCCGATGAACGGTGTTCCGTCCCTCAATGTCGGCGTCGCGGCAGCGGCAGACGACGAGGATGCAGAACTTTCGGAAGCAGTGGTCTCACTGGTGCTGGTATCACTGGAGACAGCGTCGCCGCTTTCCGAACTGCTGCATCCGGACAGGACGAGTGCAGCAGTGATCAGTGACGCTATTCCGAGAGCAAGTGTGCTGCTCTTAGGGCTCATAGTGTGAAAGTCCTTCAGGTTCTGGCGACGGCCGAGCGCCGCCGGCAGCATTGCTGGCGCGGCTGAGACTATCAGCGCTAGGACGGCCTGGTAGTGGCCTTCAAGGTAATGGTGCTGCCGGGCCGCAGCTGTGCCAGCGATGCAATCCCTGCGTCGGAAACGACGGCGATGACCGGGTATCCGCCGGTCACGGGATGGTCTGCCAGAAACACGACGGGCTGGCCGCCTGGCGGCACTTGGATGGATCCCATCACGACGCCTTCGCTCGGCAATTCCTCGGTGCGTGAGCGATGTAAAGGCCCTTGGCCCTGTAACCGGACCCCGACTCGGTTGGTGTGTTCGGTGACTTTCCACTTGGTGTGAAGGAGCGCGTGAACGGATGCGGCGGTGAACCAGGAATTTCGGGGGCCGAGCGTGATCTCGATCGGAACCGCGCCGAGTGCAGGTGCGGGCGGTGGAATCAACTCTTCGGTGGGCCACGTCCCTTCCTCTGCCCCGAGGAGGAGTAGATCGCCGGCGGCGAGCGGCGGCGGCCCGAGTCCGGAGAGTGTGTCGGTGGATCTGCTGCCGAGTACCTGTGGGACGTCGACGCCACCGCGTGCAGAGATGTACGTTCTCAACCCGGTTGTGCTGTAACCCAATTCGATAATGCTGCCACCGCCCAGGTGGATGCTCGCGTAGTCAGGTGCCGGCCGTCCGTCGACGGCCAGCGGCACCCGCGCGCCTGTCACTGCCGCCGTCATCGAACCGACGGCCCGCATCGCAAAACCCCCAGTGGTGACTTCGATGGTTGCTGCTCGAAAAGTGTTGCCTACGAGTCTGTTCGCGCTGTCGTGCGAGATCATGTCGACGGCGCCGGATCTGCCGACCCCGAGAGCGCCGTAGCCTCTCCGCCCGCGGTCCTGAACTGTGGCGAGCGGG
Source organism: Rhodococcus sp. P4_F3_2 (assembly GCF_056401335.1). Taxonomy (NCBI): domain Bacteria; kingdom Bacillati; phylum Actinomycetota; class Actinomycetes; order Mycobacteriales; family Nocardiaceae; genus Rhodococcus; species Rhodococcus sp. P4_F3_2. The sequence continues at coordinate 184,737 of NZ_JBFUJN010000010.1, read as the reverse complement.
CCGGTACGCACTACCTCGAGCCAGGCCATGAATCCATTGTCCCGCAACAACGCGGTGAAGACACCAAAATCATCCTTGCACCGAAATCATGCACGGACAAAGGTGACTGTGGTGCCGGGTAGAAGCAGCGCCGGCGGGCGGCTCTCGGCATCCCACACCGACAGTTCCGTCGTTCCGATCAACTGCCAGCCGCCCGGGGAGGTACGCGGGTAGACGCCCGAGAACGGTCCGGCCAACCCGACTGCACCGGCCGGGACCTGCCTGCGCGGGTCCGGTCGACGTGGAACCTCGAGCTGTCTCTCGTTGCTGGTCAGATACGCGAAGCCGGGGACGAAACCGATGAACGCGACGGTCCACGACGCAGACGTGTGAGCCTCGATGACACCGTCGACCCCGAGTCCGGTCAGCTTGCCCACCTCGACGAGATCGTCGCCGTCGTAGCGGACCGGAATCTCGACAGCAGGCCCGCTCTCATCTGCTGTGAGTTCGATCGGTACGGCCCCACGTACCCATTTCTCCACGAGTTTGTGCCCGGTGATCGTGTTGTCGTACTCGATCAGGATGGTTCGCGCCGCGGGAATCAGATCGATCACTCCGGGGATTCGACTCGCGTCGAGAGCCCTGAAGTTGCCCAGCACGCTCGGCAGTTCGTCGTATTCGACGAGGACTGCGGATTCACCGGCGGGCAGGATCGTGATCATGTGAACGGCGTGATCTCGACGTCGGAGGATTCGAGGAGATCGCGGATCGCTGCGGCCATGTCGACGGCTGCCGGACTGTCACCGTGTACGCACACCGACTCCGCGGTGATTTTGAGGGTGCTCCCGTCGACCGCATCCAACTCGCCGTCGACGACCATTCGCCGAACCCGTTCTGCAACAAGCGCCGGGTCGTGCAGAACGGCGCCCGACTCGGTGCGGGGGACCAAGGTGCCTTCTGCCGTGTACGCGCGATCGGCAAATGCCTCGGCGACCACGTCGAGACCGGCTTCGCGCGCCTCTTCCAGAAACACCGAACCAGGTAGTCCGAGAACAGGTAGCGAACTGTCGTAGGCAACGACGGCGGCGACCACAGCCCGCGCCTGCCGTCGGTGATGGACTATTGCGTTGTAAAGCGCGCCGTGGGGTTTGACGTACGTGACCCGCGATCCGGCGACACGAGCCAAACCGTCGAGTGCCCCTATTTGATAAATGACGTCGGCGGTGAGGTCTTTCGGGGACATGTCGATGAAGCGTCGGCCGAAACCGGCGAGGTCTCGGTAACCCACCTGCGCGCCGATCCGCACGCCGCGGGTGGCTGCGGATTCGCAAGTCGCCAACAGCGTTGTCGGGTCGCCGGCATGGAATCCGCAGGCGATGTTCGCGCTGGTGACAAGTTCGAGCATGGCGTCGTCGTCGCCCAGGGTCCAGGCTCCGAAGCCCTCGCCGAGGTCGCTGTTCAGATCAACGCTGTAGCCCATACCTCGATTCTAGGTAGGTATGGGCTCTCGGTGTTCAGGCGTGCGCCGGAATCCGTCCCGCATTCTTGCGACGTGCGGATCCGAAGAGTCGGCATATCAGGTAGATCACGAACGAGACCGAGGTGACGAAACTCGAGACGGGAACGCCGGGTGCCAGCGACAGAAGGATGCCGCCGACGGCTGCCAGTTCGGCGAACACGACGGAGAGAATTGTCGCCTTGAGTGGGCTTGCCGTGACGTACGCGGCGGCCGCTGCGGGGGTGATCAGCAGCGACATCACCAGCAGCGCACCGACGATCTGTACGCCGAGTGCTGCGGTGATGCCGACCAACACTGCGAACACGATCGACAGTGCCCGAACCGGAACACCGCGAGCTGCAGCAACTTCGGGGTCGGTGCTTGCGAACAGCAAAGGGCGGTAGATGAATCCGAGTGTGCCGATCACGATGACCGCGCACAGCAGCAGAAGTTCGAGACCGCTGTTTCCCGGCGCCACGATCTGTCCGACCAACAGTGAGAAGCTGGTTCCCGTGCGACCGTCATACGCCCAGAGGAACAACACCGACAAGCCGAGACCGAAAGCCATGATCACGCCGATCACCGAATCTCGGTCCCGCGCTTTGGCTCCGAGCAGCCCGAACAGCACTGCTGCGACCACGGATCCGACGATGGCACCGAAGCCGACGCCCACACCGACGAGAAGTGCGGCGGATGCGCCCGTCAGTGACAGCTCACTCGTTCCGTGCACCGAGAATGACATCTGACGGCTCACGATCAGCGGCCCGATAATGCCTGCCAACAATCCGAGGATGGCACCGGCAATCAACGCCTGTTGGACGAAGTCGTACTGCAGTAGGTCGACGGTGGCGGACACGTCGAACATCCGCGACATCGCGTCGGTGAACTTGTTACTCACTGGTGGTGATCCTCATCAGAATGGTGAACGCCTTCTCCCGGGCGTAGTCCGCCTGCGCTGCCGAGCGCGTCGATGGCGTCTCCGGTGCCGATCACGACGAGGCGGCCACGAACCTGCAACACTTCGACGTCGGTGTTGTACAGATCCGAGAGAACCTCGGACGTCATCACTTCGGCCGGCGTCCCGATCCGGAATTTGCCGTCCACCAGATAGAGCACTCGATCGACCAACGGCAGGATCGGATTGATCTCGTGCGTCACGAACAGCACTGCGGTGTCATGGCTGCGCCGACGCTTGTCGATCAGCGTCGAGACCAGGTGCTGGTTGGCGAGGTCGAGGCTGAGCAGCGGCTCGTCGCACAGCAGGATCCGCGGGTCGCCGACCAAAGCCTGCGCGATCCGCAGTCGCTGCTGCTCACCGCCGGACATGGAACCGATGGGAGCGTCGGCAAACGACTGGGCGCTGACCTGTGCGATGGCGTCGTCGACGATCTTGCGGCGACGACCCCGACGCAGTAGGCCAGTACCCCACTGGTGACCGTCGACGCCGAGGCCGACCAGGTCGCGGCCGCGGAGCGGGAGGCCGTCGTCGATGGATTTCTGCTGCGGGATGTACCCGACGTGTGAGTTCCCGGCCCGTGCCGGCGTGCCGACGATCTGTGCGCTACCGCCGCTGAGTTGTAGTTGGCCCAGCAGAATCTTCAGGAGTGAGGTCTTGCCCGACCCGTTCGGCCCGAGTACGGCGATGAACTCACCTGGCTGTACCTCGAGATCGAGCCCGTCCCACAATGTGCGGGCACCGAAGGACAATCGAGCGTCCTTCAGCGTCACAGCGGGCACGGAGGCCTTTGAAGGCACGGTGTTACCAGAAGGCACGGTGTTACCAGGGGGCACAGGAGTATTCGCGGAAGTTTCTGTCACAAGCCGATCGGTTCTTCTCGGAAATGGTGGGGCAAATAATTACTGGGCAGAGAGGGCGTTTGCGAGCGACTCCGCGGTCTGCGTCTGCCACTGAATGTAGTCCAGGCCCTCGGGGAGAGTCTCCGTAACCTCGACGACGGGCACTCCGGCGGTTTCGGCTGTGGTGCGCATGTCCTGGGTCACTTTGTCCTGCGTCTGGATGTTGTAGACCAGTGCGCGGGCTTGCTTCTCCGAGAGGAGCTGGCGCGTTGCGGCGATTGCGGCCGGTGAAGGATCGTTGCCGTCTTCGATGGCACTGGTGAACTCTTCGGGAGTTGCGTCCTTCAGTTCAGCTGCGACCAGGAGGTAGTGCGCGATCGGCTCGGTCTGCGCCACCGGTGCGCCCGCGTGGGCAGCGGCGATGGAATCGGTGATCGCTGTGACGCCGGCGAGCTTCTGGCTGTATGCCTTCGCGTTGTCCTCGTAGGTCGCCGCGTTGTCCGGATCGAGAGCGCTCAGCTGATCGGCAACCGAATGTGCGACGGCGTCGACGGTCGGAACGTCGAACCAGACGTGTTCGTTGACTGCGCCGTGGGTGTGACCGTCATGCGATTCGCCCGCGGTTTCGCCGGCGTGGATGCCGCCGTCGAGCAGGTTGTAGGCGTTGACCGTCTTCTGCTCACCCTTGCCCGCGTCGAGGACGTCGGTGATGAACTGGTCGTAGCCGCCGCCGTTGTAGACGACAAGCGATGCGTCGGTGATCTTGGCGGCATCGGCTGGAGTCGCCTCGAACGAGTGCGGGTCCGCGGATGGCTCGTTGATGATCGACGTCACGTTCAGCTTGTCGCCGGCGACGGCCTGCGCGACGTCGCCCCACACGTTCGTCGATGCGACGACGGTGATGCCTTCGTCTTTCGACGAGCTGGAGCTGCACGCGGTGAGCGCGAATGCTGCGGCGACCGAGACGGCCGCGAGGGCGGTGGCGGTGCGGAATTTCGACGACGAACGCACGTGCTTTTCTCCTGAACAAAGGCTGGGCTAAATGCTATTGGAAACCGTTACCGTTACACATTAGCGCATAGTCGCTGGTAGTTCACCTTCGGTTCAGCCCCAACGCGCCGTCTGCGGGCACTACGGCTAACGTCCGTTTATGCCCCGGTCCCGTCAGCCACGCCGTCAAGCCACTTTGGCGTCGCTTGCCGCCGAGCTCAATGTGTCGAGAACTACAGTCTCGAACGCGTACAACCGACCCGATCAGCTCTCCGTCGAGCTGCGGGATCGAGTGCTCCAAGCGGCCAAGCGACGCGGATATCCCGGACCCGATCCGGTCGCCCGCTCCTTGCGAACTCGCAAAGCCGGTGCCGTCGGTCTCCTGCTCACCGAAGCACTCAGTTATTCGTTCCGCGACCCGGCCGCCATGAGCTTCCTTGCCGGTCTCTCGGAATCGTGTGAGGACGCCGGCCAGGGCTTGCTGCTCATCCCGGCCGGGCCCGGCCGCGACGAGGTGGATGCTGCCGCCGTGGTCCAGCAGGCGGGCGTCGACGGCTTCGTCGTCTACTCGGTGGCCGACGACGATCCGTATCTCGCTGCCGTGCTCGAGCGTCACATTCCGATCGTCGTGTGCGACCAGCCGCGCGAGATTCCCGGTGCATCCCTCGTGGGCATCGACGACCGCGCTGCCATGCGCAAGGTCGCCGATTACCTCATCGGGCTCGGCCACCGTGACATCGGCGTGCTCTGCATGAGGCTGGGGCGCGACCGGATGGACGGCGTTGTCAGCCAGGAACGACTCAAGTCCCCGCACTTCCACGTCCAGCGTGAGCGGATCGAAGGAGTGCGCGACGCGATGGTGGCGTCCGACATGGACCCACTCTCACTCACGGTGATCGAGCGGTACGTCCACACATCGCAGTCCGGGCACTCGGCGGCGGCGGAAGCTCTCGCGACCAACCCCGAGATCACCGCACTGGTCTGCACCACCGACGTGCTGGCTCTCGGCGCCTTGGACTGGGCGCGCTGGCAGGGCATCGATGTACCTGGCCAACTCTCTATCACCGGATTCGACGGCGTCGACGAGGCGCTGCGCGAATCACTGACAACGGTGCGCCAGCCCCAGGAAGAGAAGGGCCGGCGCGCCGGTGCGCTCCTGATGTCGCCGTCTGGATCCGGCGTTCCGATAGTCGAGATGCTCGACACCGAACTACTGGCAGGGCGAACATCAGGTCGGATCAAGGGGTAGCGCTCACGCCAGGAGTTGGGCGCAGCGCAACAATCCCAGATGGCTGTACGCCTGGGGATGGTTGCCCAACGAGCGTTCCGCGATGGGGTCGTACTCCTCCGCGAGTAGTCCGGTAGGACCCGCTGCCGCGACCAACTGGTCGAACAGTGCCTCTGCTTGCAGGCGTTGTCCGATAAGTAGGTAGGCCTCGACGAGCCAGGCGGCGCAGAGGTGGAATCCACCTTCGATGCCGGGCAGGCCGTCGTCGTGATGGTATCGGTATACCGTTGAGCCGCTGCGTAGTTCAGCCTCGGTGGCTACGACGGTTGCAGCAAAGCGTGGATCCGTCGGATCGATCAGTCCCGACAGTCCGATGTGCAGAGTAGCGGCGTCGAGATCGGTACCGTCGTAGGCCGCGGTGTACGACTGGACGTCGTCCTTCCAGCCTTTGTGTCGTACTTCGTCGGCGATCTGGTCACGCAGTTCCGCCCACTCGGGCAGAGCCTCGCGAGAAAAGCGAGTAGCAAGATCGACGGCGCGATCGACGGTGACCCAACCCATCACCTTGGAATAGACGTGGTGGCGCGGGTTGTCGCGAATTTCCCAGATGCCGTGGTCCGGTTCGAACCAGCGCCGCTGCACTGCTTCGACCATGGCGCACACCAGTTCCCAGTCGCGATCACTCAAAGGATCGGGAGCACCGGCCTTTTCGCGTGCATTCGCCAGTTCGACGATCAGCTCGACGATCGGGCCGAACACGTCCAGTTGAACCTGCTGATTCGCGGCGTTTCCGACGCGGACCGGCCTGGAGCCGGCGTATCCGGGAAGTGAATCGATGACGGCCTCTGGCGGTAGCGAAGTCCCGTAGAGCGTGTAGAGGGGGTGCAGGCGCTCGGGTCCCGGCAGCGTTTCGAGCACGCGGTGGACCCAGTCGAGGTAGTTCTCGGCTTCATCGGTGGATCCGACGCTCACGAGAGCTGTTGCGGTGAGGGCGGCATCGCGCAACCAGCAGTAGCGGTAGTCCCAGTTGCGGACTCCGCCGATCTCTTCCGGCAGGGATGTTGTGGCGGCGGCCATGATGGAACCTGAATCGGCATGAACCAGCCCGCGCAAGGTCAGCGCCGAGCGTTTCATCAAGTCCGGCTTCAGCTTCGGCAGTTCGAGCGTCTTGGCCCAATCGGACCAGTACGCCTCCGAAGTCGCTCGACGCTCGAGTTCCGGAACTTCGGAAGGGCCGATTTCTTCTGTTCCGCAGCGCAATTCGAGTACGACGTCACCCTTGGACGGCTCGACGATGGCGTGGGCAGTCTGCTGGTTTCCGTCGGTGGCGATGTTCCACAGCACACCAGGGGAGCGGAGCACGTACGGCTCGTTGGTGCCGAGGACTCGAATGCCCTCGTCGACGACCTCGAGCGTGACCTGACCCTGGCCGAACTCGGGACGGGGTGCAAACGAGACGATCGCGTCGGCCTGACCGGAAATGATGCGGGTCAGGTCGGTTCGCCCCTGCGGGACGTCGTGGGGGAGGTAGTCGGTGACGGACAGGCTCGCCCAGCGGGTCTGAACGGTCATCGTGCTGTCGATGTACTTCTGGCTCAGTGGCAACGCTGTGCGGCGAGGCCCGACCGAGAAGTGGCCTGCCCCGGTTCCGCCGAGAAGGTGCGCGAAGACCGCCGCGGAATCCGGTTCCGGGTGACACAACCAGGTCAGCGTCGCATCCGGGGTCACCAAAGCGACGGTCCGCGGACTGGCGAGCATCGAGAGTCGCTCGATGGGCGGAGCGTCGGCACCGGAAAGCCACGTACGACGCTCGTCGAGCAGGAACGCCAGAGCAGCAGCGACATCCTCGGTGCTGTCGACGCGATAGTCGGCGACGGTGTCCCCGCTGCCGACCTTGATTCCGATGTCCGGCCCCTGCAGCCTGCTGAACGCCTTTTCGTCGGTGACGTCGTCCCCGATGAAGACGGCAGCGGTAGCGCCGTCCTGATGGCGGATCAAGTCGAGTGCGTGGCCCTTGTCGGTGGCGATGACCGCCAACTCGACCACCGACTTACCCTCGGTGACCTGAACACCCGGCCAGAGTGCCGATTCGGTGCGAACGGCGATGAGCGCCTTCTCGGCGTCGTCGGCGCTGGTGTTGCGTACGTGCAAGGCGACGCTGGCCGGCTTCTTCTCCACAGTTGCGCCGGGGGTATCGGCGGCGATTCGGCCTAATTCGGTGACGATCTCGTCGAGCAGTTTCCTGGCGTCGGCGTCGATCGCGTGAACGAATCCGATGTCGAACTCGGAGCCGTGGCTGCCGACCAATTGCACTTCGGCGGGAAGCCGGGACAGCGCAGCCAGATCCTTGAGGGCGCGGCCCGAGATCACAGCAGCAGTCGTCGACGCCAGGCTGGCGAGGGAGCGGAGCGCACGCACCGTTTCCGCGCGGGGATACGCCTTGTCCGGGTTGGCGACGATGGGTGCCATCGTCCCGTCGTAGTCGGAGGCAACGAGCAGACGCGGCGTGCGTGCCACGCCCGACAGCGCTCGGCGGAGTTCGATGGACAGATCTTGTGCGCTCACCTCTTCAAATCTAGGTGATGCAGCGACTCCTGGCTCGATACGTTTCTGTCAGATCAGTGCAAAAATGACAGATGCGACAAAGGATGTCTATTCGGGTTTCCGTGTTCCATCACCGAGCAGCAGTTCAACCGTCAATTCCAGTCGATTGGCGACATCGGTAGCCGAAGAACGTCGCGTGAGCCAGGCCACCAAATTGGACAGCCACACATCGGAGATCACGCGCGCGATTGCCAACTGCTCTTCGGTCGGCTCCTCTTCGGTCATCGCTCGTGCGAAGAGGCGGTCCATCAACTGGCCCACCTGATCGACCTCTGCCGCTGCGGAGGCGTCGGCGAACATGAACGCGCGAGTCATGGCTTCGGTGAGGAGCGGATCGCGCTGCATCGCTCGGGTGATGAGGCTGAGGATCAGCTGCATCCGCTCGAGCGGGCTGGTTCCAGGTGGGATCTTGCCCTTGGAATCGATCTTCTCGAATTCGCGTGCCAGAGCGGACACCAACAGGTGAACCTTGGAGGGGAAGTAGCGATAGAGCGTTCCGACTGCGACATCGGCGCGCTCGGCCACGGCGCGCATTTGAACAGCCTCGTAGCCACCCTTGGACGCCAGGGCGAGGGTTGCGTCGAGAATCCGCTTGCGGCGTTCACGTTGCGCGTTGGAGCTGAGATCGTCGTCCCCGAGCGTTGCAGAAGCAACCGCGTTGGAGCGGGATCGGGATGTTGTGGTCATCGACAAATTCCTTCGCGCCTTGACTCTTGGCCAGGTGTCATATTAGAACACGTTCTAAACAATTGTGTCACTTATCGAGAGGCGGGAACCAGTTGTGACAATCGCCACGACCGATGAACAGCGGGCGGTCCAGGAATCGATAGAGGCCTGGGCTCGCTCGGCCACGCCGATGGACATGGTACGCCGTGGACCAGCAGTTTCGTGGCGGGAGAAATGGTCCGAGTTCGCGTCTCTCGGGATATTTTCGGTCGCCGTTCCTGAATCGGTAGGCGGAGCCGGAGCCGAAATCGTCGATCTCGCAGCAATGCTCGAGCAGGCGGCAATCGAACTCGTGCCGGGTCCTGTTCTCACGACTGCGCTTGCAGCTCTGGTGGTTGGGCGTAGTTCGTCGCCCGCTGCCAAGCGCTGGTCCGAAATGCTCGCCGACGGTGCGTTGCCGTGTGCCGTCGTATTGGACGAAAGTCCAGTTGCGGCAACGGCGAATGCGTCCGGCGGCATCGAGCTTCATGGCGAAGGAGGTTACGCCTGGGGTGGAGACTCGGGCGTATCGGTCCTCGTGTCGGCGGGCGTGGTGTCGGAAGGTGAAGGCTCGCGTGTCGTCTGGGCTCTCGTCGACGGAGACAGCGAAGGTGTGACCTACGAAGCGGTCGACACGATCGACAAGTCGCGACCACTGGCGCGAGTCTCCTTCGACCGAGTGACGGTCGACGCCGACCGAATCCTCGATGACATTGCGCCAGGATCGGTTTCCGATCTAGCGGCGGTACTTGGGGCTGCCGAAGCTGCCGGAATTGCGGCGTGGAGTCTGCGTACTGCGGTGGAGTACGCGAAGATTCGCGAACAATTCGGAAAACCCATCGGTTCGTTCCAGGCGATCAAACATATCTGTGCCGAAATGCTGTGCCGAGTGGAAAATGCCGGAGCTGTCGCCTGGGATGGTGCGGTCGCTGCCGAGTCGGGCGACGAACTTCCGATCGCGGCGGCGGTGGCGGCCGCGGTGTCTCTGGACGCCGCTGTCGACACGGCGAAAGACTGCATTCAAGTGCTCGGCGGCATCGGATTCACCTGGGAGCACGAGGCGCACTTCTACCTTCGCCGAGCACTGTCGCTCCGGCAGATTCTGGGCGGATCGTCCCGCTGGCGCGCACGCGTCGCTGAATTGACGATCGGCGGCGCACGGCGTCACCTTCAGATCGACTTGAGTGAGCTGGAATCCGACCGGTCCGACATTCGCGAAGAGGTAGCGCAATTGGTGGCGCTGCCCGAATCCGAACAGCGCAACGCGTTGGCCGAATCGGGCTACCTTGCGCCGCACTGGCCTAAGCCGTACGGCCGGGGCGCCAAGGCCGCGCAACAGATTCTGATCGAAGAAGAGTTGGCAGCCGTCGGTATCGGCCGACCTGATCTCGTGATCGGGTGGTGGGCAGTTCCCACCATCCTCGAGCACGGCAGTGCGGAGCAGATCGAAAGATTTGCGACACCGACGCTCAAGGGTGAGATCACCTGGTGTCAGCTCTTCAGTGAACCTGGCGCAGGTTCGGATCTTGCCGCGCTGCGTACGACCGCGGAGAAGGTCGACGGCGGTTGGAAGCTGAACGGCCAGAAAGTCTGGACTTCGCTTGCGCGTGAAGCTGACTGGGCCATCTGCCTCGCCAGAACCGATCGCGAGGTTCCCAAGCACAAGGGCATCACGTACTTCCTTCTCGACATGAAGACGGCCGGGATTCGGATCTCGCCGCTGCGTGAGATCACCGGCGACGCTCTGTTCAACGAAGTCTTCCTCGACGACGTCTTCGTGCCGGACGACTGCGTCGTCGGCCAGCTCGGCGGAGGCTGGAAACTGGCCCGAACGACCCTCGCCAACGAGCGAGTCGCGATGAGCGGGGGCTCTTCGCTCGGCGGTGCGATGGAGGAATTGCTCGAGCTGGCGGGCGATCCCGATCCTGTGGTTGCAGACAAGCTCGGTGGGCTGATCGGAACCGCCATGGTGGGCTCGTTGCTGGAATTGCGCACGACACTGCGGCAATTGGATGGTCAGGATCCGGGCCCGGCGTCGAGCGTCCGCAAGCTGGTGGGCGTGCGCCAGCGTCAGAATGTCGCAGAGTTCGCCATGGAATTGGGTGGCCCAGCGGGATGGGTGGAGGGTCCGCTCTCGCGTGAGTTCCTCAACACGCGATGCCTGTCGATTGCCGGCGGAACCACGCAGATTCTGTTGACCGTCGCCGCGGAGAGAATTCTGGGCCTGCCCCGTGATTAGACGGCGTGAGTAGAGGCCTTTAGAAATGTCCACGTTGGTGATACAACTAGAACACGTTCTACATCAGAGACAGGATTGCCAGCGTGGACTTCACTCCCGATGAAACCCAGGAAGCGGTAGCCGAGGTGGCTACCGCGCTCCTTGCCCGCGAACTGGAGCCGGACGCGCTCTGGGCGGCATTCGCCGAAGCCGACCTGCTCACGTTGGCACTGCCCGAGCGTCTGGGCGGCGAGGGGCTCTCGGTCACCGACGTCGGCTCTCTTCTCGTCGAGGTCGGCCGAGCCGCCGCTCCCATTCCGGCTCTCGCAACCCTCGGCTTCGGCGTACTTCCCATCGTTGCTCTGGGGACCGACGCTCAGCAGGACGAATTGCTCACCGGAGTCATTGCCGGACGGGTGTTCACCGCGGCGCTCGGTGAGCCGGGTCAGCAGTTCCCGGCGCAGCCGTCGACCACCGCCCATCAGTCGGGCGACTGGTATCGCGTCAGCGGGACGGTGCTTGCCGTGCCTTTCGCGGCGAGTGCACACAGAATTCTTGTGCCCACCGACGCCGGAGTCGTTCTTGTCGATCCGACCGCCGCCGGCGTCGCATTGACGCCGACACCCAGTGCGTCCGGCAGTCCGGAGTTCGCAGTCACCATGGACGAGGCAGTCGGTGAACTTCTCGGTGCCGGCGAGGAAGCCGTCCAGACGCTGTACCGGATCGCTACGGCGAGTATCGGAGCCGTTGCAGACGGTTTGGTGTCCGGCGCCGTCGATCTCACTGCGGCACATGTCGGCTCACGCGAGCAATTCGGCAAGCCGCTCGCAACGTTCCAGGCGGTCTCACAGCAGATCGCCGACGCCTATGTCACCTCGCGGACTCTTCACGTCGCGGCGTTGTCGGCGTCCTGGCGCGTGTCGGAGGGCCTGGATGCCCAGTCGGACCTCGACGTCATGGCGTACTGGATCGCCCAGGAAGTACCCGCCACAATGCAGGTGCTTCACCACCTGCACGGCGGTCTGGGCGTCGACGTCACGTATCCGCTTCATCGTTACTACTCGACTGCAAAAGACTTGGCGCGCCTGCTCGGCGGCGCTTCGCAGCGACTCGACCTCGTGGGGGCCCGGTGTTCATCGATCTGACCGACAGTCAGCGCGCATTGCAAGCTGAACTTCGACGCTACTTCTCGACGCTGATCTCGCCCGAGGAGGCCAAGATCATGCGTGTGGAGCGCCATGGCCCTACCTATCGTGAGGTCATCCGTCGTATGGGCAAGGACGGTTGGCTCGGCGTCGGCTGGCCGGTGGAGTACGGCGGACGTGGGTTCGGTGAAGTCGAGCAGCAGATTTTTGTCAACGAGGCTGTGCGGGCGGATGTCCCACTGCCTTCGGTGACGTTGCAGACAGTCGGTCCGACTCTGCAGAAGTACGGCAGCGAGGAGCAGAAGCAGAAATTCCTGCCCGCGATCCTCGCGGGTGAAGTGCACTTCGCGATCGGCTACACCGAACCGGAAGCCGGCACCGACCTTGCAGCCCTGCGTACTTCGGCGACACGAAATGGTGACGAGTACGTCGTCAACGGCCAGAAGATTTTCACCACCGGCGGGCATGACGCCGATTACGTGTGGCTCGCCGTGCGGACCGGATCTGCCGATTCACGGCACCGCGGCATCTCGATCCTGATCATGGATACCAAAGATCCCGGCTACACCTGGACACCAATCATCACTTGCGACGGTGCGCATCACGTCAATGCCACCTACTACGAGGACGTTCGCGTTCCGGCGAACATGCTTGTGGGTGAAGAGAATCAGGGTTGGCGCCTGATCACGACGCAGCTCAACCACGAACGCGTCATGCTCGGTCCGGCAGGTCGTGTCGCAGGGATTTACGACCACGTCTTCGATTGGGCCAAGCGTGAAAACCTGCTTGATCACGTTGACGTACGACGCGCGCTCGGCGAGATTCACGCGACGTATCGCCTCAACGAACTGCTCAACTGGCAAGTGGCATCGAGTGATTCGGAGTCGGTGGACATTGCCGACGCTTCGGTAACCAAAGTATTTGCGACCGAACGCATCCAGCGAGTCGGTCGACTCGCGGAAGAGATCGTCGGACGGTACGGAAATCCGATCGATCCCGAAACGGCTGATCTCATGGAGTGGCTGGACATGCAGATCAAGCGCAACCTGGTGATCACCTTCGGCGGTGGAGTCAACGAGGTGATGCGCGAATTGATCGCTACCGCCGGCCTGAAGCTTCCCCGCGTTCCGAGATAGGAAACAAATCGTGTCAGATCCCATTCTCACTGCTGCCGAGCGGGTTCGAGAGGACGGGCCAAGCGCTCCTCGCGCCGGCCGGGACCCCGTGAACTTGCCGATGATCCGCAACTGGGTCGAGGCGATCGGTGACGAGAACCCGATCTACGTCGACGAATCGGCCGCCCGCGCCGCCGGACACGACGGAATAGTCGCGCCGCCGGCGATGGCGCAGGTATGGACGATGCGCGGTCTGGGGGCAATTCGAGAAGCCGACGATCCGTTGGGCCGGATGACGGACATTCTCGACGAGGCCGGATTCACGTCCGTCGTCGCGACCAACTGCGATCAGATCTACCACCGCTATTTGAAGCCGGGTGAAGAAGTCACCATCTCTTCGGTGTTGGAAGACGTAGTGGGACCGAAGAAGACAGGTCTTGGTGAAGGGTGGTTCTTCACTACCCGCAGCTTCTGGCGGGTAGGCGAAGAACTGGTCTCGGAGATGATGTTCCGGATCTTGAAGTTCGCGCCGCCGGTAAGTGAGCGTCCCTCCACTGACGTACCTGCGGACCTGGACGCATCTCGGATGCTGCGCCCGACGGCGTCTCTAGACACACAGTTCTTCTGGGACGGTGTCGCCGCACACGAGTTGCGTATTCAACTGCGTGCGGATGGTTCGGTGCAGCACCCACCCGTGCCCGCGATCTGGAAGGACAAGTCGGAGCAGACCGACTACGTGGTCGCGTCAGGGCGGGGAACGGTCTTCAGTTTTGTCGTTCACCACGCGCCCAAGGTTCCTGGTCGGTCGTTGCCGTTCGTCGTTGCCCTGGTCGAACTGCCTGAGGGTGTGCGGATGCTCGGCGAATTGCGCGGCGTCGATCCCTCGAGTGTGTCGATCGGAATGGAGGTGGAGGCGATCTACCTCGACTTCCCCGGAGACGACGAGACCGGGGGAACTCCCTGGACTTTGTACGCCTGGCAGCCGGTTGGGGCTTCTGCGGTTTCGGCGGTTCCTGCGGTTTCAGCGGGGAAGGAGTGACGATGACTTTGACGACGGATATCACTGTGGGAGAGGTTCTTCCGCAGCTCTCGATTTACGGCGACCCGACGTTTGTGGTCTCGGCAGCGCTCGCTACCCGCGACTTTCAAGATGTTCACCACGACCGTGATCTCGCACAGAAACGCGGCTCGAAAGACATTTTTGTCAACATCCTCACCGACACCGGCCTGGTGCAGCGATTCGTGACCGACTGGGCAGGACCGCGGGCAGTACTCACGTCGATCAAGCTGCGCCTCGGGGTCCCGTGGTACGCCTACGACACTTTGACGCTCTCCGGCACGGTGACCTCCTACGACGAGGATCTCGTTTCGCTCGCGGTGGTCGGCAAGAACAGTCTGGGAGATCACATCACTGCGCAGGTCACACTGGCATTTCCGGCGTCGGGCTCGAATGGAGACATTGAAAACGGAGACATTGAATGAGCGCATTGTCCGGCAAGGCTGCGATCGTCGGAATCGGAGCCACGGATTTCTCGAAGGACTCCGGTCGCAGCGAACTGCGACTGGCCGCCGAGGCTGTTCAAGCCGCGTTGGACGACGCCGGTCTGACACCCGCCGACGTCGACGGTCTTACCTCGTTCACCATGGACACCAACACCGAAGTGGCAGTGGCTCGTTCGGTGGGTATCCCGAACCTCAAGTTCTTCAGTCGTATTCACTACGGTGGCGGTGCCGCTGCGGCGACGATTCAGCAGGCGGCCATGGCGGTCGCCACTGGCGTCGCAGACGTCGTCGTCGCTTACCGCGCGTTCAACGAGCGATCGGGTGCGCGTTTCGGGCAGGTGAACTCCGGCCTTGTGGCGCAGGTCAATTCGTCGGGAACGGACAACGCCTTTTCCTATCCTCACGGATTGGGTACTCCCGCATCGTTTGTCGCGATGGTCGCGCAGCGATACATGCACGTATACGGAGCGTCCAGCGAGGACTTCGGTCGAATCGCCGTCGCGGACCGTAAGCATGCAGCCACCAATCCGAAGGCGTTCTTCTACGGAAAACCGATCACCCTCGAGGACCATCAGAACTCGCGATTCATCGCTGAACCTTTGCATCTCCTCGATTGCTGCCAGGAATCCGACGGCGGCATCGCCATCGTCGTCACCTCGCCAGAACGAGCCAAAGATCTGAAGAACACACCCGCCGTTATCGCTGCCGCCGCACAGGGCAGCGGGGCAGATCAATACATCATGACCAGCTATTACCGCGACGGTTTGACCGGCCTACCGGAGATGGGCCTTGTCGGCGATCAACTCTGGTCACAAAGTGGGCTGCGCCCGTCGGACATGCAGACGGCGATCTTCTACGACCACTTCACGCCCTATGTTCTGATGCAACTCGAGGAACTCGGTTTCTGTGGTAGGGGAGAGGCCAAGGACTTCATCGCCGGTGGCGCAATCGAACTCGGAGGCAAGCTTCCGATCAACACCCATGGTGGACAGCTCGGCGAGGCATACATTCACGGGATGAACGGTATCGCCGAGGGAGTTCGGCAGATCCGCGGTACTTCGGTCAACCAGGTCGACTCCGTCGAGAATGTGCTGGTGACCGCGGGAACGGGCGTTCCGACATCGGGGCTTGTGCTGACTCGCTGATCGTTGTGAGCACAGCTTCATCAAGCGTCACGGCCTGTTGGCACCGCATCGAGGTCTCCTTCGATGCGGTGCTGGGCCGTGTTCTGTTGTGCCCGAGGAGTACTACCTCAGGTTTTGAAGGTGGTGTTCGCGGGCCGCGGGTGCTGGCCGGGGTCGATCGAGGGTGGTGGGATGAACCAGGGTTTGTTGTCGACGCCGATGCGGATCACCCATTTCCCGACGAATCCGGTTTTTCGGTGCATCAATCGATGATGTGAACGGCACAGTAGGACAAGGTTGTTCATCACCGTCGGGCCGCCGTTGGCCCAGTGCCGAATATGGTGTGCGTCGGTCCACGCGGGCACACATGTGCAGCCGGGGAACGCGCAACCTCTGTCGCGGGCGATCAACGCCACTCGCTGCTCCGCGGACACTAATCGTTTCCCGGGTTTCGCATCGAGCGGCGCCCCGTGATCGTCGAGCAGCACCGTGGACAGGAAACAATCGCACCCGAGGAGGCTGGTCTGCGACACGGACAGGGGTCCGAGCCAGGGCATGTGCCCGACATCGAGATCCGACACAGCCACTCCACCACCATCGGGCGAGGGTGCGGCGGCGCAGTCCCGATGCTCAGCCAGATCACGGGCGTTGATGTGCACGTTCACGTGCGGACGCTGACCACCATCGACACCGGTTTTCGCGCAGTCGAGGTAGCGGCGGATCAGTTCGGTGAACCCGTCCGCGGTCCGTTTCGCTGCGGACCGAGAATCCGGGGTTCCATCGGGTGCCGGGGTGGGCATCGTCAGATTCGACAACGCCGATAGCAGCATTTCCCCGGTGAGAGCGTCGAAATCGCCGCGCACCACCACCCGGCCGTTCAACGTCGACGCGATCCGGAGCTCGTTGCGATCCACATCTTCGGCGGGTGGAATTTCATCGGATTCGAACACTCGCTCCAAGGTCGCGATAACACTCCGCACCTTCGTGGTCGTCGCCTCCACGCCCGACGCGGCAGCCAACAACAAATCGATACAGCGAGGCAACGCGGCGTCCGGCATGCCCTTCGGTGGTGATTCGCAGAACGCCACGATCAACACGGCATGATCGAAGGAGCAGTCCCCGACATCGAACCGGGCCGCCACTGCGGGAAAAGGCCGCAGCGCTGCACCCAGGGCGGCGATCTTCTTCCCGTCCCGAACCTGCAGCATCGTGTTGGCCGCCAACCACGGACCGACGCCGCGGCTCGCGATCACCTGATCATCGGGCCGCAACGACAACTCGTCCACCACCGCCACACGCACAGCCTCGAGACGCAGAATCTCCGCACTCGCCTCGATAGCAGCGGTACGCAGCTCCGCAGCAGACAACTGCCACAGGCGTCCGCGCAACCCCACCGCAGAACCCGAAACCACGTCCGACAGATAGACACTCATTGAATCCCCCGATCCCCTACACAGAGAATACTCGAACATGCGTTCGAGTCAAGGGGTGCTTGCGGGCTCGCTCTAGGATCGCTGGATGTTCACGTTGACTACGGAACGCCTTGTTCTTCGAGATTTCACTGCCGCGGATGAAGATGCCGTCCATCAGTACGCGTCCGACCCTGCCGTCTGTAGATATGTTGATTGGGGGCCGAACACCCCCGCGGTGACCAGGGCATTCCTGGCTGACGCGGCATTCGAAGCTGCGCTCGTCGAACGTCGCACGTTCACCCTGGCCATCACGTCGAAGGCTGATGGAACGGTCATCGGTTCCGTAGCTGTGTGGGAAGTATCCGCCGCGCACCGGCGGGCGGAACTCGGTTTTGTCGTGAACCCGAAGTCCCAAGGACGAGGTTATGCATCCGAGGCAGGGAGCGCGGTCCTGGGACTCGCCTTCGCTCGCCTTGGAGCACAGCGCGTGCAGGCAACGTGTCGTCCGGAGAACTCGGCGTCGGCGTCGGTGCTCACCAAAATCGGAATGGTGGAGGAGGGGCGGATGAGGGCTCACATGGTGATCCGGGGGACCGCGGTGGATTCGCTGCTTTTTGCTGCAACACGATCTGCCGCCGTACAGCCATAGACCGCGTCAGCTCACTTTTCGTGACCTTCCCGGGCCCTGGTGCGATACTCGAACCATGTTCGAGGATGCCTTGCTCATCGACGCGGCCGGCCGGCCCACTATGCGGCATCACCAGGCCTTTTCTCGGGACTGGGATCGCATCAAGGAATGGTCCGACAACATCTACATGCCGTATACGGTCACGCCGATAGGAAGTCGGTTGAAGCCGGCTTCGGACATGTACTCGGCGGCGGTGGGCAAGATCGACGTCACCCGATTCTGCTACGGCATTCCGGTCTCTGTCGGTGAATGTTCTCCTGAGGCCGGAAACATTCTGGTTCTGACGACGATCAGAGGCAACGGCCGACATGCCCTTGGCCGGGGAGCTGCGGCAAATACTGCCGTGGGGGAGACTTTTGTCGCCGACTGTAGTCGGACCGACTATTTCGTCGAATTCGACGCGGATCATCTGCAGCTGAATCTCACTGTGCCGCATCAGCTTGTCGCCGACCACGCCCAGCAGTGGTACGGGGCGGTTCCCGACGATCGTCTGTGGCGGCACAAGTGCACCATCGGCGGCCGTGGCTCGAGTTGGCTCGCATTGATGGACTATGTCGTTCGCGCAATTGCAGAGTCACCTGACGCGATGTCGGGTGAAAGGCTGGGCGCCAGAGTTCAAGAACTCATCACGGCTCAGCTTCTCGACGAGTGGGCGACGCAGGCCGGGTTGCAACTCGGTGTCGACGTCGCCTCCGCCGAACCGGCCTATGTGCGATCGGCGGAGGAGTACATCGACACGTTTGCGCGCTCGGTGCCGACGGCGTCCGAGATCGCCGCTGCGGTGGGTGTCAGTGTCCGGGCGCTCACTGCGGGATTTCGACGGTACCGAGACACCACGCCGGGGCAACGATTGCGCGCGCGTCGGCTGGAGGGGGTACGCAGCGAACTGTTGCGTTCCGATGGGAGAACCGTCTCCGAAATCGCAAACGCCTGGGGCTACGTCAATCTGGGCATGTTTGCAGCCGCCTACCGGAAACGGTTCGGAGAGTTGCCTTCCGAGACTCGGAACCCACTCTGAGGACAGTTGTTTGAACGGTCATGACGATCGGTTTACGCACTCGATGAACTGCGATGATCCGTTGTTTCGTGTCGGAGCGTTCTGCAAGGATTGAAATCGAACGTGACAGCAATCCCACGAGCTAGGAGTACGTCATGGCAACTCGACTCAATCCGTACATCAGTTTCAACGGTAACGCGCGTGAAGCGTTGGAGTTCTACAAGGGCATTTTCGGTGGCACGCTGGCGCTGAGCACGTTCGGTGAATTCGGCAATCCCGGCGAAGGCGGGGACAAGATCATGCACGGAATGCTCGAAACCGATCAGGGATACACCCTGATGGGTGCTGACACTCCGCCCGGCATGCCGTACAACCCCGGCGACAACATCACAGTGAGCCTCAGCGGCGACGACGGCGATGTGCTGCGCGGGTACTGGGAGCAACTGTCGGGAACGGGTACCGTCAGCGTTCCGCTCGAGAAGCAGATGTGGGGCGACGAATTCGGCGCCTGTACAGACAAATTCGGCATTTCCTGGCTGGTGAATATCGGAGCGCCCCAGAGCTGACTCCAGACTCTGCCCGGTTCTGCCGAAACGAGACAGTTTTCCTGCCGTTTCGAGGCAGAGCCGGGTGTGTGATCGCCGTTACATTCTGTTCGACAAGACAAGTTGCAAGTCGGATGGAGAAATGCAGTGACGATCGAAGATATTGCGCGGAAGCCCCTTTCGAAGCAGCGCCTCGACGACGTGCTGGCGCGAGCAACTCAGGGGGCCGATCGCGTCCCGGGTGTGGTCGCGATGATCACGGATCGAGAAGGCAACATCTACGAGGGTGCTGCGAGTGAGCGGACTCTCGGTTCCGGCGTTCGGATGACCCTCGATACAACCTTTGCGCTCTTCTCCACCACCAAGGCGATCACCGGTACCGCTGTCCTGCAATGTGTGGAGGAGGGGTTGCTCGATCTCGATGCACCAGCAGCGACCTATGTTCCCGACATCGGTGAGCTGAAGGTCCTGGACGGTTTCGAGGCCGGCGGAAACCCCGTTCTTCGAGAACCCAAGCGTGACATCACCACTCGCATGCTGCTCCTTCACACTGCAGGGTTCGGCTACGACTTCTTCAACGAGTCGTACAACCGGCTCTCACAGGAACATGGGCAGCCCAGCGTGATCACGTGTAGCAAAGCGGCGCTCACGACACCGCTGCTCTTCGACCCGGGTGAGAAATGGGAGTACGGCACCAACATCGACTGGGCCGGACAGGTCGTCGAGTCGATTCGAGGTCAGCGACTCGGCGATGTCATGCGTGAGCGCATCTTCGAACCTCTCGAGATGGCCGATACGGCATTCACGATGAACCCGTCGATGAAGGATCGACTTGCGCCGATCCATCAGCGCGAGAGCGACGGAAGCCTCACTCCGCTCATCGGATTCGAGCTTCCGGCCGAACCCGAGGTGCACATGGGTGGCCACGGTTTGCACGGCACTGTCGGCGACTACACGAAGTTCATTCGTATGTGGCTCAACGACGGCGCGGGCACATCCGGTCGCGTGTTGTCGCCGGAGACGGTAGCTGCAGCCGTTCAGAACGGGCTCGAAGGCCAGCACGTGGGGTTGTTGCCCGGAGTTCTCCCGACGCTGTCCAACGATGCGGAATTCTTCCCCGGTGTACCCAAGGGATGGGCATACTCCTTCATGACAAATGAAGAGGTGGCACCCACCGGTAGGCCGGCTGGATCGCTGGCTTGGGCGGGTCTTGCCAACCTCTATTACTGGATCGACCGGCAGACCGGCGTCGGCGGGTTCTGGGCAACGCAGATTCTGCCGTTCGCGGACGCTGGATCCATCAACGGATACCTGGAATTCGAGACCGCCGTTTACCAGTGATCGGCTGGATTCCCGCTGTCCGGGATCGACTGTTTCTTTCGGGCGGGTTCGGAGTACGCATGCAGTACAGCGCACGCTTGCATACGACGAACTAGGAGACGGCATGAACAGCCTCGAAGGCAGCTTCGAAGGAAAAGTTGCACTGATCACCGGCGCCGCACGCGGTCAGGGGCGCGCCCACGCTGTCGCATTCGCGGAGCGTGGCGCGGACATCGTGATCTGCGACCGGTGCGAGAACAGTGATGTCGTCGCCTACCCCCTCGCAAACGAGGAGGATCTGAAGGAAACCGTTCGTTTGGTGGAAGCCACCGGTCGTCGGTGCATTGCCGTCAAGGCAGACACTGCTGATCGCGACGCAATGGACGCGCTCGTTGCCCGCGCTGAAGCCGAGTTCGGCCGTGTCGACATCGCCGTCGCGAATGCCGGTGTGTCCGTGCCCGCTCCGATCACGTCGATGACGTCGGCACAGTGGAACGAAGTCATCTCGTCGAACCTGACCGGTGTGTTCAACACCGTTGCGGCCGTGTCAGGTGGAATGGCGGAACGTGGATACGGTCGCATCATCACGATTTCCTCGATGATGGGTCGATCCGGTGGCACCCAGATGGCGGCGTACGGCGCCTCCAAATGGGGCGTCATCGGTTTGACGAAGAGTGTGTCGCTCGAACTGGCCAACTCGGGTGTGACCGTGAATGCTATTGCGCCGGGGAATATCTCGACGCCGATGATTCACAACGACATGATGTACGCAATGATGCGGCCTGACCTCGAATCGCCGACGGCAGACGACGTCGAACCCGTGTACGCGACTCTGCATGCGCAGCCGGTCGGTTGGCTGGATCCCTTCGAGATCACGCGAGTAGTCCTGTTCCTCGCCGCCGACGCGAGTGCCCACATGAGTGGCATCGTGGTTCCTGTCGACGCCGGAGTAGCCGCTCGCTCGAACGCTTGACGGACAAGACTGTTCGCGCGAAAGCGCGGACCGGGTGGGTCGTCGGCGTCCTGAGTCTGAGCGGTGTGGTGGTCGCGCTGCAACAGACCTTGGTGGTGCCGGTCCTGCCTGCGTTCGCGACGGCATCGGGAGTATCGTCGTCCACCGCTTCCTGGCTGGTGACCTCGACGTTGCTGACCGGTGCCGTCGCAACCCCTCTCATCGGCAGACTCGCCGACATGTTCGGCAAGCGCGCGATGATGCTCGTCTGTCTTGCCGTGATGATCGTCGGCTGCATGGTTGCTGCGCTCAGCCAGAGTTTCTGGTTACTGATCCTCGGGCGCTCGTTGCAGGGGTTCGCGACGGCACTTCTGCCCGTCGGAATCAGCATCATGCGCGATGTCCTTCCTCCGGAAAAGCTCAGTGGTGCAGTAGCTCTCATGAGTGCGACGTTGGGGATCGGTGGCATGTTCGGTATGCCGATGGCTGGGGTGATCTCGGCGCACTGGGGACTACCCGCGCTTTTCTGGGTCACCGGTGGATTCGGGGTCGTACTGATAGTCGTCTTGCCGCTGGTGGTGCCGGAATCGACTGTGAAGAGTCGCGGACGCTTCGACTTTCTGGGAGCCACAGTCCTCACGCTCGCTATGACTGCACTGCTGCTGGCCGTTTCGAAAGGAACCGAATGGGGCTGGGCAAGCCCCGAGGTTCTGGTTCTGATCGCGTCAGGCGTGGTCTTGCTCTGTGGATGGATTCCGTGGGAACTGCACACGCCGGCACCACTGGTCGATCTGCGGACTTCCCTTCGCGCTCCGATTCTGGTTTCGAACGTCTGCGCAGTATTACTCGGTTTTGCCATGTTCATCAGCGCGTTGGCGGCAACGCAGGAACTTCAGTTGCCCCTGGCGTCGGCGGACGGTCTCGGACTCTCGGCTGCCGAAGCCGGACTGGCGATGATGCCGGGCGGAGTCCTGATGATCGGATTGGCGCCGGTGTCGTCGAAAGTGACGAGGCGATGGGGAGCGAAGGCTACGTTGGCGTCGGGTGCGATCGTCATTGCAATCGGATATGTCTTGCGTGTGCTGTTGGCGCCGACGTTGGTCAATATCGTGATCGGCGCTGCCGTGGTATCGGCCGGTGTGGCATTTTCCCTGGCAGCCATGCCGACTCTGATCACCGAATCTGCGCCGATCCATCAGACTGCCTCGGCCAACGGATTCAACAGCCTGCTCCGTTCGGTCGGTACCTCCACCGGAAGCGCCGTTGCGGCAGCGGTATTGGCCAGTTCAACGGTGGTGATCGGTGCGAGCGCTGTGCCGACCCTGCATTCGTTCGCGGTTTTGTACTGGATCGGAGCGGGCRTATCAGCACTGGCCGCCGCGGTGACGTTGGCAGTGAAGGTGGAGCGGACGGGGGCGGTATCGCTGCCCGAGTTACCAATTGCAGCCGAAACCGATGGCGCAACGAAGATCGGGTGAGTCGACGGACTGACCCGATCTTCGTCGTCACCGTTATCTTCGACTGGAATCAACCAGGTACCCGAGACCGGGAGATCCTAGGTGATCCTGGGAGGTGATGTTTCTGGCAATCCGGGGGGTGGTGGTCTGTTCTGTGGTGCAGCGTTTCGGACTGTTGCGTGAAAAATCCTGGAATGTGTCGGCCTCCTGGGTCACACTGGGGAACGGACTACCGACGGATTACCGATGCGGGAGGGCTCATGACCGAAGCGATTGTGGCCGAGGGGCTGGTCAAGAAGTACGGCGACGTCACGGCATTGGACGGCATCGACCTGGAAGTGCGCGAGGGTTCGGTGATGGCTCTATTGGGTCCCAACGGCGCCGGAAAAACGACTGCGGTAAGGATATTCACGACGCTGCTCATTCCGGACGGTGGACGCGCCAAGGTTGCCGGGCTGGACGTGGTCGAGGATGCGCGGGCGTTGCGGTCCAAGATCGGTGCTTCGGGTCAGTACGCCGCGGTCGACGAGTACCTGACGGGCTATGAGAACTTGGACATGGTCGGGAGGCTGTATCACCTCGGCGCCCGAAGCAGTAAGGCCCGAGCGCGTGAATTGCTCGAGCAGTTCGATCTCGTCGAGGCTGGAGATCGGCCGGTCAAGGGCTATTCCGGCGGAATGCGGCGACGTCTCGATCTCGCCGGCGCATTGGTTGCTCGGCCGCAGGTGTTGTTTCTGGACGAGCCGACCACCGGCCTCGATCCTCGTGCGCGACTCGGTCTCTGGGATGTCATCGAAGGGTTGGTGGCGCAGGGGACAACACTGTTGCTCACGACGCAATACATGGAGGAAGCCGAGAGGTTGGCCGACCAGATCGCCGTCATCGACCGCGGCTCGGTCATCGCGCGCGGTACTGCAGATCAGCTGAAGGCGCGGGTCGGGGGTGAGCGCATCGAACTGAGTGTGCACGAGGTCGAACATCTCGACATCGTCCGAGAAGAATTGCGCTCGCTTGCCGTGGGGGACATTCAGGTTCAAGAGAATGTCCGTCGCGTCACCGTTCCTGTCGACGACGGTACAGATGCGTTGGTCGCAGCGCTGAATCTCCTGTCGGCACGAGGCATTCGGGTGTTCGACGTCGGTCTGCGCCGGCCCACTCTCGACGATGTCTTTCTCACACTGACCGGGCACCAGGCTGAACTGGAGGATCAGAAATGACCGTGCAGATGGCGCTCGAAGACGGTTTGACCATCGCCAGGCGAAACTTGATCAAGATCAAGCGCGTTCCGGATCTACTGGTGTTCACCACTTTGTCGCCGATCATGTTCGTGCTCTTGTTCGCATACGTGTTCGGCAGCGCGATCTCCGTCCCGGGCACGTCGTATCGAGAGTTCCTGATCGCCGGAAT
This sequence comes from Rhodococcus sp. P4_F3_2, assembly GCF_056401335.1. Taxonomy (NCBI): domain Bacteria; kingdom Bacillati; phylum Actinomycetota; class Actinomycetes; order Mycobacteriales; family Nocardiaceae; genus Rhodococcus; species Rhodococcus sp. P4_F3_2. The sequence goes on along the minus strand of NZ_JBFUJN010000010.1, from coordinate 160,053 downwards.
CTTCACGCAGACGGTCATATTCGGTGCTACCTGGACTGGTTTGGGGATGGTCGAAGATATTCAGAAAGGAATCATCGACAGATTTCGATCGCTGCCCATGGCTCCGTCTGCCGTGCTGACCGGCCGAACATCGAGTGACGTGTTGATCAACGTCATCAGCTTGGTGGTCATGTCGTTGACCGGTCTTCTGGTGGGGTGGCGCATCCATTCCAGCTTCCTCGAGGCGGTGGCCGGGTATGCGCTGCTTCTGTTCTTCGCGTACGCATTGTCATGGGTCATGGCTGTTGTCGGGCTTTGGATCCGCACGCCGGAGGTGTTCAACAACGCGAGTTTCATCGTCATCTTTCCGCTGTCGTTCATCGCGAACACTTTTGTCGAGACCACCAATCTTCCCGGCCCGCTCAAAGTGATCGCCGAATGGAATCCGGTGTCGGCGGTGACTCAGGCGGTGCGTGAACTGTTCGGCAATACCAATCCTGCGATGACGGTTCCGGATGCGTGGCCACTGCAGAATCCGGTCATCGCGTCGCTGTTGTGGACTTTCGGTTTGCTGATCGTCTTCGTGCCGTTCGCTATTCGTCGGTATCAGAAGGCAGTCAGCCGCTGACCTGGTGATTCCGGCCGGTAGGGTGGGTATGTGCCGGAGCCCGAACGCATCGACAAACGCAGCCTGAGATACGCCGGGCGACGTGAGGAGTTGCTCGACGCGCTGACCCGCTACGTCATCGACAACGGTGTCGGGGAACTGACGGTGAGGCAGCTCGCCAAGGCCGTAGGTGTGTCGCATGCGTCGTTGCTCAACCATTTCGAGAGCAAGGAGAACCTGCTCTCCGAGGTCATCGAGAACATGCGTGGTGAGTCCATTCCGATTGCGGTTCCGATGAAACCGGGGGTCGATCCGGCGACAGTGCTGACCGCGTGGTGGACCGAACGTACGACGCCGGAGGTCCTGCCGCGGTTCCGAGTGATGGTCGAGATTTACGCCCTCGCGCTCGGCGACCGCGAACGCTACGGACGGTTCCTGGACCGTTTTGTAGGCGATTGGATCGAGGCCCTGGAAGCCGGTCTACGACAAGCGGGTTGCCCCGAGGACGATGTTGCCTCTGTCGCTACTCTGTTGCTCTCGCAAATGCGGGGTCTGTCGATGGATCTTCTGGCCACTGGGGACCGGGCCCGCGTCGATCGTGCGTTCGGGCTTTTTGTCGACGGCTTTGCCGCCCGCGCTCGGGAGTGGTCCACGCCAGGATCCGATCGCCTTCAACACTGACCGATCACCACGGTCGAGGCGGTCTCACTGTAGGTTGCCACTCGAGTGAGAAAACCTCCCCGAGTGAATGTTTCAACAGTCATTTCGACCTGCTCCGTACTCGTCTCGACGAGAAGACAGCCACCCGGTCGTAGCCACGGCGCAGCGTCCGCGATGATGCGTCGCTGCAGGTCCAGTCCGTCGGTGCCGCCGTCCAACGAGACCAGCGGTTCGTGAAGACGGGCTTCGGGCGGCATCAGCCTGATCGAATCGGTGGGGACATAAGGTGCATTGGCAACGACCACATCCACGCGACCGAGTAATTCCGTCGGCAGTGGTTCGAAGAGATCGCCTTCGAGTACGCGCTCGGGCGGTGTGATGTTTCGGCGAGCGCACCGCACCGCGGCTGGTTCCACATCTACCGCGTACAAATCGACGGCATCGAGCGTCGACTGCAGGACGGTACCGACAGCTCCTGAGCCACAACACATGTCGACGACGACGCTTCCCGAGACGACGAGTGAGCAGGCCTGCCGGGCGAGGAACTCGGTGCGCCGGCGTGGGACGAAGACTCCAGAGTCGATGTGAATACGCAAGCCGCAGAACTCGACCCATCCGAGGACAGGTTCGAGTGGTTCGCCGGCAACTCGTCGGTCGACCATCGCGTCGAGTTCATCGAGAGAGCGTGCGGTGTGAAGAAGAAGGCGAGCCTCGTCTTCGGCGAATACGCAACCTGCTGCTCGGAGAATCGCGGCCACCGACTTCTGCTGCGAAGCAGGGAAGGTCGGGAGATCAGGTGCTGACATGAGAGAGCCTTTCGGCCTCCTGATCTCGCTGGGGACCTGCACGTATCGAACACCGCCACCCTACCCGAGCAGGCGTGTCACGACGGTAGATGCGGAATGGAAATTTAGGTTGACCAATTGGTAAGGCTGTTCTATGGTCTGAACTCGATCGGCTGATGTGGGGCCGATCACCACATATGCACCGTCACCGCAATCGTAGGAGAAGTACGTGAGTAAGCGACTGGGTAGGACGCTCGTCGGGCTGAGTGCGAGTGCTTTGGTGGCGTTGACAGTTGCGGCGCCGGCCGCAGCGGAACCGAACGATGCTCCGGGTGCTGTCGTGAGTCAGGAGTTACTCGGTCCCGATCGGGTGATCCCGGGTGCCGTGAGCGCGACAAAGGTGACGTACTGGTCGACGGGCCCGAAGGATGCGCCGATGACGAGTACCGGTGTGGTGTATCGCCCAGAGGGGGCTCCGCCCGAGGGTGGTTGGCCGGTCATCTCCTATGCGCACGGAACGGTGGGTGTCGCGGATCAGTGTGCGCCGAGCAGCAGTGTTCCGCTCGAACGGACCGCGACGCATCTGGGTCACTGGCTGGAGCAGGGATACGCGGTGGTGACGACCGACTACGTGGGGCTCGGAACACCTGGTGTTCACCCGTATCTCGACGGTCGTTCCGCTGCACACAGCGTTGTGGACATGGTGCGTGCCGCTCGTGCGGTCGACGACGACCTGTCGAGCGAATGGGTTGCGATGGGACAGTCGCAGGGTGGGCAGGCGACTATGTTCACCGCTTCGCTTGCCACTGATTACGCGCCGGAGTTGGACTACCGCGGCGCTGTCGCCACTGGTGTCCCCTCGAACATCGAAAATCTTCTACCGCTCGGTGGTCCGGCTTTCCCGGCGCTTCCGCTCAAGGGTACGACGGTCTACATCGCGAACGTTCTTGACGGACTGCGTGCTTCGCGGCCGGACATCGACATCGACTCGTATCTGACCCCGCTCGGCAAGACCATCCTCGACGACGTCGAGAACAACATGTGCTACACCGAGGCGCGCACGAAGTACGGAACCGTCACACTCGGGCAGGTGCTGACGAAGTCGCTGGACAACCCAGTATTCATGGAGGCTGCGCGTGAACTGCTCACTGTGCCGACCGCAGGATACGACCGCCCGTTCTTCATCGGTCAGGGGTTGTCGGACATCGATGTTCCGGCACCGCTGACACTGAAGTTCGCGGCTGACCTCGCTGCCAACGGTGTGGACTTTGCATTCCATACCTATCCCACTGATCATCTGGGGACCGTCCCGGCTTCGGTTCCAGACAGCACTCCCTTTGTCGCGGCGCTGTTCTCTGGTCGACAACCCTGTACCGGAAGCCTCTGCTGACCAAGGTTTTTCAGAGGACCCCCACTCCGTGAAGGTAGATGTCGATCGGGATCCGAAGTTGCCGAACGGTTTCGCTGGAGTGAGGGTCCCGGCTACGTGATCCGAGACAATAGTCGAAGATCAAGCCCTCCAGTAGGCTCAGGAAATTTGCGGCAGAGACATCAGGGTCGTCAACGCCAACGGTTTCGAAGACGGGTCTTGCCTTCTCCAACGAAAACACGCTGCCTTCGAGGAGTTGGTGCAATGCCGAATCTCGGGGAGTTTCCACGAGTAGTGCATAGCGCGCGATCAATTCGTGTCTGCGGTGCGAGAGAAGATCGTCGAGATACTCGGCCGTCAGGGCAGCAGGATCGCTGGGCCTCTCGTGGAGTTCGTCGAAAGTCGAACGTGACCGGTGCACGATGTGCAATGCGGTTGCTTCGAGAAGTGACTCGCGAGTGCGGAAATAGTACGACGTCGAACCGGCAGGAAGTTCCAGGGACTGATCAACCGCCCGGTGGGTGAGTGCACGCGGGCCCTGCTCGGCGATGATCGTGACGGCGGACGCCGCCATGAGGGCTCTGCGATCGGGCTTCATGTCGTTCCTTGCTGTCGATGTTGCATGCTCCCGGAGTTGCATGCTGCAGATGGTGCGTCGTGAGGGTCACATTGACTCGATTTGCCCTCGGTCACTAGCCTCGACTCTACAGATGTAGAGGAGCCTCATGTTACTGGACGAAGAGCAGTTGGCGGCACATGAAGCCCTCGATGCACTGCGGGCCCGAATCTCGGGCGGTGAGGTCGGCGGAGGGATCTACCTCTGGGGTAGCGTCGGCCGCGGTAAGACGATGCTCATGGACGAGTTCTACGAGAGCATCCGAGTCGGCAAGCAGCGCATTCACTTTCATCGGTTCTTTGCAGATCTGCACTCTCGGGCGCACGAACTCGGGTCGATGGGCGCGGCGCTGGACCACGTCGTCGACGGAATCCGCATGCTCTGTTTCGACGAGTTCCACATCGACGACGTCGCCGACGCCATGTTCATGGCAAGGGTTCTCGACACAATCGTCGCGAAAGGTGTGACTGTTGTTGTCACGTCCAATGTCCCGCCGACCGATCTTCTTCCGAATCCGCTTTTTCACGAGCAGTTCGTTCCGTCGATCGAGTTGATCGAGCGGACTCTCGAGGTGATCGAATTGGGTGGCTCCGTCGACTATCGGACGGCGGGTCAGCCAGGTGCCGGGGACTACCGTTTTGCGACAGGGGCATTCCTCGTCGGCTCGGGAATTACGTGGCCTTCGGGCGAAAGTGTCGAATTGACGACAGGCACGCGCACATTGGAGTGCTCGGCGATTCGAGACGGTGTTGTCTGGTTCGACTTCGAGGTGCTGTGCGCTGGTTCGACCTCGGCTGCCGACTATCTCGAGCTTGCCTCCCGCTTCGACGACTGGGTGATCTTCGGAGTACCGGTGCTCGCCGAAGCTTCGGAATTTGCCCTTCGCCGTTTCGGAAATGTCGTCGATGTTCTCTACGACGTCGATGCGCGACTGACGGTGTATGCCGCTGCCGGTGTGGAGGACGTTGCGGGCAGCCTCCGGGACGTGCCCGGATTGGCGCGCCTCTACAGTCGTCTGTCGTTACTGGCGAGAACGGCGATGGACAGCGTCAGTTGAGGAGTAGCGTCAATTCCAGGTGAGGCCGCCGGTCGCGGCGCTGGGCGTGAGCCCGAACATACTGTGGCAGATACGGTTGAGATGGGCGCTGTCGGTGAAACCGGCCTCGTGTGCACTGGTTGTCAGAGTTGCGCCACTGCTCATCACTTCCATGGCACGTCGTAACCGTAACCAGCGGATGTAGGTCGAAAAGCTCATCTGCAGTTGATCGTTGAAGATTCTTCCCAGCCGTCCGGGCGAGATGGAGACCAGGGCGGCGATGTCCGTCAGTGTGACCTGCCCCGAGATTCTCTCGGGAAGTAGCGTCAGGGCATGCTCGAGGGCCGGGTGAAGAGCGCGCAGGCTCGACGCCTTTTCGTGTTCGGATAGTGAATCGATCAGCCTCGCTGCGTATTCCAGATCCGAATCAGCGCCGCGGTCCGTCATCGCTACTGCGGTCTGCCCACGGTCCGACCAGTCGGTCACACCACCGCGGCCCGGCTCCGGTGGCCTGATGCGCAGACCCATCCCAGTGGTGGAGTCAATGTAGATCGCCCGTCCCCGCGCACCCTCGGAGGCGGACAACGCGTGGACCGCCCCGGATGGAATGACCACGGACCGCACGACTGCACTGTGGCCGTCCCCGTCCGTGACCGTGACGTCCCCGTCGTCGATGATCATGATCTGAACAGCGGCGTGCGAATGCATGTGCGCGGATCCCACTGCGCCGGTGAACATGAGAATTCCGGGCTGCATGTGGACGGCGCCGGACCAGGTCATGTCGGAAATCATAGTGACGACCCTGACAGAGCTCGGGGTCCGGTCATCCTCCGGTAGGACCGAGCTCAGTCCGAAGATCGTGCGCTGGGCCGATGTGCTGGCGAGGGGTTCACGAGAAGGTGGAATCATGAACAACGCACAAGCACCCGCAGTCCTGTCGGTCCACGCGCTGGGCAAGTCGTACGGCGACGTTCCGGTGCTCCGAGGTGTATCGCTGGAAGTGCGCGCCGGTACTGCCACGGCCATCATGGGTCCTTCAGGATCGGGGAAGTCGACACTGCTGCATTGCATGTCAGGAATCGTCAAGCCCGACTCGGGAGCAATCTTGCTGAGCGGCCGGCATATCGAGAACCTCGGTGAGAACGACCGCAGCCGGCTCCGACGGGAGTCGTACGGGTTCGTTTTTCAATCGGGCCAACTGTTGCCGGAGCTTCCGGCGATCGAGAACGTCGCTTTGCCCTTGGTGCTCAACGGGTTGTCCATCGCAGAAGCCAAGCGGACGGCACACGGCTTCTTCGCGCCGTTGGGGCTGGATGGGTTGCAGGATCGTCGCCCGGGTCAGATGTCGGGTGGGCAGTCGCAACGTGTGGCGATTGCGCGAGCGTTGGTAACCAAACCCGCAGTTCTCTTCGCAGACGAGCCGACCGGTGCCCTCGACGCGCAGACGAGTTGGGAAGTGATGAGGGTGTTGCGTGATTCGGCTCAACAGATCGGTTCTGCGTTGGTCGTCGTCACTCACGATGCCGAAGTCGCTCGGTGGTGTGATCGCACGATGATGATGCAGGCCGGTTCGCTCGTCGGGACACAGGTGGCGGCATGAAGGCCACAGCGCGCGTTGCATTGATGACGGTGCGCGGTGAAGGGCGAAAGGCCTTGAGTACCTTCGCGCTCCCAGTGTCCGCATTTGCCGCCTCGACGACGTTGTTGCTGACGGTGCTCGGCGGCTACGGTGCATTCGCGGGCAGATCGAGCGAACCCGAAGCCGAGGCGTACCTAGCACTCGCAGGGGTTGCTTCGGTGTTGATGATCGTTCCAGCCATCACTCTCGGTCTGGCGGCGGCCCGCTTGGGCGCCCGTCGTCGCGACGAACGACTTGCCTCGCTGCGACTCATCGGATCCACCCCTCGCCAGATCGTTGCGCTGTGCGCTGCGGAATCGGGTATCCAGGGCTTGGCCGGTGCGTTGATCGGTGTGGTGGGATACCTCCTCGCGTTGCCGCTCGTAGCTCTCTTGAGATTTCAAGGTCGGACATTCGAGTGGAGTGAGCTTTGGGTAGGCGCACTTCCGCTGGTGGGCATCGTATTCGGAATGACCATCCTGGCTGCTTTGACGTCGATGCTCGGGATGCGCCAGGTGTTCGTGAGCCCGTTGGGCGTCACGGCGGGCAATCCCAGCGCCGCACCGAAGATGATCTTCGCTGTGGCTGGGGTGGGGGTTCTTGTGGGATGGAGTGCATTCGGGGGCTCCGCGGCAAGCATCGCGGCAATCCTGGTGGGCCTTGGTCTCTGCTTCGGCGTTGTTGCGTTGGTCGGTCCGTTCGTCATTTCGCTGCTTGGACGGATCATGCTCAAATGCGCCAAAGACGGTGCTTCGCTGATTGCGGCGCGTCGGGTCCTGGATAATCCGAAGGCTGTGTGGCGCACGGTCAGCGGTGTGACGATGGCCAGCTTCGTTGCCGCAGGCACATCTCTCCTCGCCGCGATAGGCAACGGGGAAGGGCAGGATTTGCAGCCAGGGCAGGAGTTCCTGTTCGCGGACATGAGAACCGGGGTGTTGTTCACTCTCGGAGCAACATTCACGTTGGCGGCCATCTCGTCTGCGCTCACCCAGGTATCCGGGATCCTCGACAACCGTGAGCTGTATCGGAGTCTGACTTTGGCCGGCACACCTGTCGAGGTGATGGACAGCGCCCGCATGAGGCACGTTCGCACTCCCGTGGTGGTGATGGCACTGGCCGGCGCCGGCGCTGCACTGCTGTTCCTCTTCCCGCTGGCAGGGGCAGCCGTATTGACCACTCCGATGGCGCTGGTTCAGTTGGGCGTCACCCTGGCTGTGGGGATCGCGTTGGTGTTGGCCAGTGCGTTTGCAGCCAAGCCCGTTATGCGACGGGTACTCGCGGGCTGAATCTCCACCGATCGTCCGTCAGTTCTGTCTCCGGAACGGTTCGGCCAACTGGCCGAGGTAGTCGTCCGGGTAGTCGGGCTTGGCCGCCATTCCGAGATCGTCACTGCTGAAGCGCTTTTCCGGATCGAAAGAATAAGTGCGGAACAGGTGATCCCAGATCAGAGTGAACAAACCGAAATTGACGTCACCGATTCCCGCCCACTTCAGGTGATGGAATCGGTGGCCGGCGTTGAGGGCGAGTATCGGACGCAGGGGGCCGATGCGGTAATCGGCATTCGAATGCTGAAGCAGGAGTTGGACAGCGACACAAACCGCGAGCGCCGAGGCAACTGGAACGGGCATCCCGAGGAGGATCAGTGGCAGGACGCCACCGGCGGTTTCGAAAGTCTGATGCACGGGGTGCTTCATGAGTCCGTTCATACCGTAGAACCGTTCGAGGCTGTGATGAACCGCGTGGAAACGCCACAACCATCCAACCTTGTGGCTGATCAAATGCACCACGGTGATGCCGAAATCGGCAACCAACACTGCGAAGACAACCTGAAGTACAAACGGAAGACCGCTCGGCCACAGCCCGTCGAACGGAATCACCGCTGCCATCAACGGGATGACCGCGACGCTGACCAGGATGAGGGATTCGTTGACAAACGCATGGACAGCGTCGCGAAACCTGTCCGGTCCTGGTTCATTCCACGAAGATTCGTAGGGAAGCGCCCGTTCGGCCGCGAAAGAGCAGACCACTGCGAAGAGAATCAATGCCACCAGTGACCATTTCGGCGCGCCGGATGCCGCCAGCGCGATTGCGGCTCCATTGATTCCCAAGAGCATGAACGGGACGTACCCGTATCTGACGATGAAGGTGAGCATGTGATCGATGGTGCTTGATATCTGTTGCTCTCGACTTGTACGAATCGGTCGACTTTCAGTCAGTCTGGAAGAACCACACATCGAGCGCTACCACGCCCGCGGCAGACACCGGGGCTGCTGTTCGATACCCGCTCCTGGGTGAGTCAGCGATTCACGACGTGAGTTCCACACAATCTGAGCAGTCTGATCGTGGGAGGCGGATCCATTTGCATGGAATCCGATATCTGCATCTTTCCTTCCTCTGCGGTGGCGGCATAGAGCTCCGCCAGAGCCTCGGTGATGTTTTCAGCTTCGATGTCGTACACAGCAACGTACGGGCCGTCGTCCTGAACGGGAGCGAAACGCCGAGCGCCGACGAATCCGGGGATCGCGCAGACTTCGCGGAGATGGATGCCGTACCACTCGTTGTACTCGGCTTCTCGTTCGGGCGAACTCGGACGAGAGGTGACATAGAGGATTCCTTGTTCCATACGGCTGAAAGGTAGATGAAGACTTCTCTCAAATCAATTATGGGTGAACAGTTTTCAGGGGCCCGTCAACAAAAGGGTGTAACTGGTGTGTTTTTCAAGAAGAGTCATTGGTGGGTGACCTGCCAGCGCCCGCCGGCCAGGTCATTGGTGCATTCGATCGATCTCACCGACTCGAAAGCGAATCGGGATGTACGCCTCGTATGGGTTCGAAGTTGTTGCCGAGTGATCCCCGTGCTGCGATGACTTCATTGGGCGACGTGTTTTCTGGACGAGACACAATTCGCTATTGCCAAACGTGAGGTCGTTTGACATCCTCGATCTGGACCCGCACGCCTCCTGGCGTAGTCGCCGAGTCCTCTGCGCCTGATGTGAGAGTTACCAAATACTTAGTTGCTCAAAGGTTGTCGCGCGCGTCGTACATGCGTCAGCGCGTTCGCTCCACAAGGGATCCTGTCGATATCGAGGATCTCGTGTCATCGCACACAGTCAGATTCTCTGGGCGAGCTCTCGCCAGCTCCGGCAAACGAAGGAATGCAAATGAGAATTGACCCCGTATCCGTGTCTGAATCCGGCGCCGCCGGAACCTCCCCTGGTGGACGCAAACTCCTCCGATTGGAGGTCCGCAATGCCCAGACTCCAGTGGAGAAGAAGCCGTCATGGATGAAGGTTAAAGCACGTACCGGACCAGAGTATCGGGCGCTGGCTGCCCTGGTCGAGACTGAGAATTTGCACACTGTTTGCCAGGAAGCCGGTTGCCCCAACATTTTTGAGTGCTGGGAGAATCGCGAGGCAACCTTTCTGATTGGTGGAGACCAGTGCACGCGGCGCTGTGACTTCTGTCAGATCGATACTGGCAAACCCAGTGACTTGGACCGCGACGAGCCACGCCGGGTAGCCGAATCTGTCCGGTCGATGGGGCTTCGCTATGCGACTGTGACCGGTGTCGCCCGTGACGATCTTCCGGACGGAGGGTCTTGGCTCTATGCCGAAACCGTGCGCCAGATTCACCAGTTGTGCCCGGAAACCGGTGTCGAACTACTCATACCGGATTTCAACGCGAATCCGAGTCAACTACGTGAAGTGTTCGATACGCGGCCAGAAGTATTGGCTCACAACATTGAAACCGTACCCCGGGTTTTCAGGAGGGTGAGGCCGGGCTTCACCTACGAGCAGTCGCTCGAGGTGATCGCCAGAGCTCGGGAGGAAGAACTGATTACGAAGTCGAACCTCATCCTCGGGCTGGGCGAGAACAACGACGAGGTGATCCGGGCCCTGCATGACTTGCACGAGGCAGGTTGTCAACTGATCACGATCACACAGTATCTCCGGCCGTCTTCGCGGCATCATCCAGTTGAGCGGTGGGCTGAGCCGGACGAGTTCAGTCATCTCGAACAGATTGCACGTCAGATCGGCTTCCTGGGCGTCATGTCGGGGCCGTTGGTCCGGTCTTCCTACCGCGCCGGCCGTATGCACGCCGAAGCGGTCGCCGCTATCTCATCCCATTAGATCCACCCCACTTGATTCCACGTTCCGTCCGTACAAGGAGATCCACATGTCCTCACCTTCCGCAGATGTCGTCGAACTCGGTGGCGTTTCCGGCGGGTCCGCCGGCACAATCCGGTCCGCGGAACTCATCCAATTCGCAACGTTGTGGGCGCCCTACGGTGGCGGAAGTGACGAAGACATTTTCGTAACATTCGGCGTATCTTCGAAGGTCTACTTCGCACGGCTCGCGAAACTTCTCGCCACTCACGCCAGTTTGGTTCCGGACGAGTCGACGCGGGCCGAAATGCTCGCGGTCTGCGATCGCCGATCGGGCGGAGAAGCGCGCCAGACGCGCTCACACCGGGGTGGCGCCGCGCGCTCTGCGCAAATACACGAAAAGTTCCGTTCAAATTGAGCCAGTCGGGTTTTCTGGCGCGCTTATGCGGCCGCAACTCGGCGTGAGGGTGGCGCAGTGGGGTGTTCGCATGGGCACGGTTGGCTAGCCTAGATCTGGGTGTAGCCGGTGGTCGTCGTGCCAGTCCCACCCTTCCGGCGTGGTCAATGTGATGTTTGATGTTTGTCAGTTCGCGATCCGCCGTGCGTACGTCGAAGTTGAATGCGCCGGAGACGAGTCACGCCCACGCGTCCACGTCTGATCTACGCGCTGTTGTGGCATGGCGCTGAGCCGACCGTCGCAAGAATGCTCGCGTTCACACACTGGCTTCTCGCGGTCATCGCAGTACCTTGTCGGTGATACCCGCTCGGCTGGCTTACACCACTTTTCTGATACTTCCTTGATCGGCTTACACCATTTTTCTGATACGTCCTCGATCCGCTTACACCTTTTTTGCAAAATTCTCCGTTGCTGCGTAGATGATGGACGGCACACCTTGACACGGCCTTTCGATTCCTGAATGTTTGTGAAATGACTATTGGCTCCTGGACGATTGTGAAACGTAAGCTTTCATGAGCATGGGGTGTGGTGCGTTCCTGTTTCTGGTTGTTCTTTGTACGGGTTTTCGATGCTTTTGATTTGTTGGCTTGTTATCAGAAGGAGTCTTATGGTCAGAAGCGATCTCATAGAGGGGCTGCAAACCGATTATGATGCCGTGATTGTGAGCTTCGGAGCCGCGCCGACGATTAGATGAAGCAAAGAAGAATCTAGAAGCAGTGCTTACCAGGTGGGTTGGAAATAACTGGAAGGATATGTTTTGACTACTCAGATCGAGCAAAACAATTTGGCCGGGGATGGCGAATTGCCGCTACCCCAGTTGGAGGTCAATCCGTGTCTCCCGGATCTCGATGTAGACACGTCCGGGGTGCCGTTCCGTATGGCGGATGGGGTGCATATTCCTGCTGAGCGCTATTACGACCAAGAATTTGCCAATCTAGAGAACAGTAAGCTGTGGATGCACACTTGGCAGTGGGCTGCCCGGGTGGAGGACGTCCAGTTTCCTGGCGACTACGTTGAGTACAAAGTCGCCGAAGAGTCCGTGATGGTTGTGCGGGTCGATGAGGAGACCATCAAGGTTTTCCATAACGTCTGCCCGCATCGGGCCACGCAACTCGCACTCGATTGCGGCTCATTCAGCGGCAAGCAGATTGTGTGCCCATTCCATGGGTGGCGATGGAACCTCGACGGGACCCAGTCGTACCTTTATGCCCGAAATGGTTTTATCGCAGAGTCAATTGATCCATCGAAGATCAATCTGAAAGAGGTTCGTTCCGAGATTCGATATGGTTTTGTCTGGATCAATTTCGACAATGATGCGCCTTCGTTCGATGAGTTCATCGGTCCGATGGATAGGCATCTCGAGCCGATGTGGATGGACCGCATGCGGGTCCGGTGGTGGAAGTACTTGGATCTTCCAGCGAATTGGAAGGTGGCTACCGAGGCATTTATCGAGGCATACCACGTCATGCAAGCTCATCCGGAGCTTGCATTCGGAGCAACAGGCGACGATTATGACGCGGACTTCCTGGAGTTCCACCCCAAGGGCAATGGGCATTTCAATGTTGGTGCCAGGATGAAGACCGATGAAGTGACAGGCGCTCCGATGGCGCCGATGCCCGTCACACACCTGCCGTTCGGTGAGTTTTTCCTCGAACAGAATCGGATTATGTTCGAAGGCACCGCCGGCGCGTACCTCACCGAACGCGAGGAGTTCATCGGCGATCGGGTCCGCCACCAAGGGCTGCCGGACGAGGAGATGGTCCCGGCCTTCTTCGCAGAATATTTCGCGTATGCGCAGGATGCCGGAATTCCGCTGCCTCCTCCCGATCCCGAGGCGTCGTCCTATGGCTACGTCTTCCCGAACATGGTGTTCCTCGGACTGACCGGCAACCTCCTGCTGTACCGGATGCGACCGATCGGGTCCGATCCGAATGTCTGCCGCTTCGAGGTGTTTGCGATGCAGATTCCGGTCGAGGCCGACGGGGAGCAGGCTCCCGCACAGCCGGAAGGCCCGCTCGCCGTGAAGGATCTGCCGTTCGTTCTGCGTCAGGACACCGAGAATATCCAGCGCCAGCAGGCCGGGTACCGGAGCAGTGCGTTCGCCGAGGCCACCATGTCTCCTCGGTTCGAGAAGATGATCTACGGAATGCATAACGAAATCGACCGCTACCTGGCACGATGAGCGATCGCACGGCGGGGAGTACCCCGACTGCCGAATCTCGACCGGACGAGCCCATCGCCGGCCGGATGACCGTGCAACCTGCCGGTCATGTCATCGAGGTGCGGGCGGGCGAGTCCCTGATGCAGGCCGCTTGGCGCGAGGGATACCACTGGCCGACGCTCTGCTTCGGGGTGGGACAGTGCACGGCCTGCAAGTGCGAACTCGTCGAGGGACTCGACCTGGTTTCTCCCCACACCGAGCCCGAGGCCGAGATGACCAGGGACCTTGCAGGGCGGAGACGAAGAATTGATCCCCGCCGTGTCAGGCTCGCGTGTCAGGTGAAGGTTCGCGGCGATGTCGTGGTTAGAAAGCCCGGGGTCCGCAGGGTCGAGCAGGAAAAACTACTTCCAGAAGATCCAAACTAGAGCCCGTATTCGTGATCGAGCGGATAGCCGCTCGGCAGCCCAATGGAGTGCATCAATGACAAGTTCAATCGCCGAAGAAGTCGAACCGGTGGTCGACGCGGACATCCTTGTTCGCATATTCACGACCGCCACGAAGGCAAAGCTCTACGACGACCAGTATCGCGCAATGATGAATGCGGGAAGAGTCGGCGGGATGTATTACTCCGCGCGCGGGCAGGAAATCATTCCGGCGGCGATCAATGCCGTGCTGGCGCCGGATGACTATGTGGTGACCATGTACCGCGGCGTGCATGATCAAGTTTCGAAGGGTGTTCCCCTACGGACTCTGACCGCAGAACTCTTCGGGCGTGCGAGTGGTAGCTGCAAAGGAAAAGGCGGCCCGATGCACATCACGGACGTCAAGTCCGGCCTGATCGTGACGACCGGTGTCGTCGGGTCCGGGATACCGATCGCTGTCGGAGTTGGGCTGTCGGCTCAGATGCGTCGGAGTGGTCAAGTCGCGGTGGTGAACTTCGGGGACGGTGCTGCGAATATCGGCGCGTTCCACGAGGCGCTGAATCTGGCGTCGCTGTGGAAGCTTCCGGTTGTTTTCGTCTGCCAGAACAATCGTTACGCGGAATACACGCCGTACGATCAAGGAACGTCGGTCGATCAGATCGCGAAGCGCGGTGCGGCCTACTCGATGCGTTCCATGCATGTCGATGGAAACGATCCCGAAGCGATGTACAGAGCCGCCCGGATCGCAATCGACGCGGCACGCGCAGGTGACGGCCCATCGCTGATCGAGGCGGTTACCTATCGATTCGAGGGCCATATGATGGGTGACACGAAAGAGTACCAGCCTGCGGAAGAGTTGAAGGCTGCTATCGACGCGGACCCGGTGCCGCGATTGCGCGACCGGATCATCACGTCCGGGTATCGCACCGAAGCCGAGGTGGCCGCGATCGAGGGTGAATTGCAGAAGGAAATCGACGACGCATTCGAATACGCGATGGCAGCTCCGCTGCCTGATATTGCAGATCTGACCACCGACGTGTACGGGATGGAAACTCGATGACAGTACAAAGTAAGCCCAGCGATGGCGCGGTGGCCGGGCGTGAAATGAAGATGATCGAGGCCATCTCCGAGGCTATCGATATAGCGATGGATATCGACGATTCGGTATTCGAACTCGGTGAGGACATCCAGGACCCGAAGGGCGGTGGGTTCGGTATCCACAAGGGCCTGTCCACCAAGTACGGCCTCGAGCGCGTGCGTCCGACACCCATCTCCGAACAGGCGATCATGGGTGCGGCGATCGGCGCAGCGATCACCGGAATGCGGCCCATTCCGGAGATCATGCTCATGAACTTCATGGCAGTGTGCGCGGACCAGCTGCTCAATCATGCGGCCAAACTGCGATACATGTCGGGCGGGCAGACCAATGTTCCGCTGACCGTTCGCACCATGACCGGCGCCGGCGGCGGCTTCGGTGCGCAGCATTCGGACATGCTCGAAGGCCCCCTCGTCCACACCCCGGGATTGAAAGTCGTGATTCCGTCGACGGCGGCCGACGCAAAGGGCCTACTTTTGTCGTCGATTTTCGATGACGACCCGGTGGTGTTCATCGAGATGTACCCGTTGTACTTTTCCGCCTCGGACTTCGTGCCCGCCGGCGACTACCGGGTGCCGCTCGGCAAGGCCAGGACCGCGCGGCCAGGGTCCGACATCACCCTCATCAGCTGGGGCCGACAGGTCCACGACTGCCTGGCAGTTGCGCACGACCTCAGCGCCGCGGGTATCGAGGCGGAGGTGCTCGATCTGCGTACGCTCGTTCCCCTCGACCTTGATGCGATTCTCGAATCGGTAGGTAGGACTCGCCGCGCCGTCATCGTGCACGAAGCGGTCCGCCGCAACGGGTTCGGGGCGGAGCTTGCGGCAACGATCAGCGA
Source organism: Rhodococcus sp. P4_F3_2 (assembly GCF_056401335.1). Lineage (NCBI taxonomy): Bacteria > Bacillati > Actinomycetota > Actinomycetes > Mycobacteriales > Nocardiaceae > Rhodococcus > Rhodococcus sp. P4_F3_2. The sequence goes on along the minus strand of NZ_JBFUJN010000010.1, from coordinate 144,304 downwards.
AGAGCTCTTCGGCGACCTGCATGGCCCGGTGCGTCGGGTGGCGTCAGCCGACACGCCGGTCCCATATGCATCGGTGTTAGAGCAGGCGTACATGCCGAGTCGCTCTGCAATCGAACAGGCAGTCCTGGGATTTTTTCGCTGAGCTGAACGTAGTACTGACGGCACGTTAGTGCGCGCCTCGACGATTTCTGAAGGAGAGACAAGAACGATGGAACTGAGCATTCCCAAGTTGGGGGTCACGATGGTTGAGGGCACGCTATCCGAATGGCTTGTGGCAGACGGGGCGACAGTCAGTGCGGGCGAGGGCATCTACCTCCTCGAAACAGACAAGATCGAGACCGAGATCGAGGCACCTGTCGACGGTGTCTTGAAGATCAAGGCAGAGGCAGACGAAACATATGCAGTCGGCACTGTGGTTGGAGAGCTGACCTAGCGGCCCTGTGTGGCGGTGAATGCGACACTGGAACATTCACCGCCACAACGGATGTGGTCGCAGCGTCGCATCACGCCAGCCGGCGCAGTGGCGGCGTTAGTCGGCTGTGTGAGCTCGCATCGATTGGTCATCTGGCTGCGCGCCGTGAAGGGTACTGCGCCAGAACGACTGTGCTATCGAATGTAGGGAGATTGTGAATGGACAAGGTTGTCGGCACTTTCGCCGAAGCGCTCGACGGAATAGACGATGGAGCCAAGTTATCGGTGGGCGGCTTCGGCCTGTGCGGCATTCCGAGTCTGCTGATCGCAGGTCTCTTGGAAAAGGGCGTCCGCGATCTTGTGACCGTGTCGAATAACTGCGGGGTCGACGACTGGGGGCTCGGGTTGCTGCTTCGCGAGCGGCGGATCAAGCGAATGGTGTCCTCCTACGTCGGTGAAAACAAGGAGTTCGAGCGGCAGTTCTTGGGCGGTGAACTCGAGGTGGAGCTTGTCCCACAGGGGACATTGGCTGAGAAGTTGCGCGCCGGCGGTGCCGGGATTCCTGCGTTCTATACCGCGACCGGCGTGGGCAGCCAGGTCGCTGAAGGGGGTTTGCCCTGGTTGTTCGGCCCGGACGGTGAGGTGCTCGAGCAGAGCCCGCCGAAGGGGACGGAGCAATTCGACTTCAACGGTCAGCGACGCACTTTCGTGCTCGAAGAGGCAATTACGTGCGACTTCGGACTGGTGCGGGCGTGGAAGGGCGATCGGCACGGGAACCTGGTATTCCATAGGTCGGCCCGAAACTTTAATCCGCTGGCGGCCATGGCCGCCAGGATCTCGATTGCCGAGGTCGAAGAACTCGTTGAGCCTGGCGAGCTCGACCCCGACGAGATTCACCTACCCGGCATCTACGTGCATCGCGTGCTCGCGATGACTCCGGCACAAGCAGCTGACAAGCGGATTGAAAAACTGGTTACTCGCAATCGAGTAACGAGTGGTTCGGTAGAAGTTGAATCATCTAGTCGCAGTGATGAATACGGTCAACTACGCATTGGTCTAAGTCGTGATCAGATGGCCGCCCGAGCTGCGCAGGAACTGTCGGATGGCAACTATGTCAACCTCGGCATCGGATTGCCGACTTTGGTTCCAGCCCATGTTCCCGATGACGTCGAGATTGTGCTGCAATCAGAGAACGGAGTGCTTGGCACCGGACCAGCACCGTACGTCGGCGATACAGACCCTGACCTGGTCGATGCCGGCAAAGCCACCGTCACACTTCGCCGGGGCGCATCGATCTTCGATTCGGCTGCGAGTTTCGGCATGATCCGAGGCGGAAAAATTGATGCAGCGATTCTCGGGGCAATGCAGGTCTCGACCACCGGTGACATCGCCAACTGGATGATTCCGGGAAAGATGGTCAAGGGTATGGGTGGCGCGATGGATCTGGTGGGCGGAGCCCGGACAGTCATCGTGCTTATGGAGCACATCGCCAGAGACGGCAGTTTCAAGGTTGTCGATTCATGCACATTGCCGATAACCGGCTTGGGTGTGGTCGACCGGATCATCACCGACCTCTGTGTTTTCGATGTCACAGAACATGGGCTCGCCCTCCGAGAGTTGGCGCCGGGCGTCACACTCGACTACCTCCGCGAGCGCACTGGTGCGCCCTTCACGATCTCGCTGCCAGCCTGAACGAATGAAATCTCCAAGAAGTGGAACATTGAGTAGGTCTTGCCCCCACGTCGGCATGTGCCCTCGGAATTTACCGAAATCAGCTTGATAGGAGGCAGTCATCATTAGGCGCTTGCACAACGGCCAAGCTGAAATACCGTCAGTGGCCGGTGTTGCTGAGATTGTCGGTGTCGCCCTGCACGGACGACTGGACTTCTCACGGTGTGAAGTTGCCGACCAGCCCGTTACGGCCCTGCTGCACTTCGTCAGCGAAGCCCAGTGACCGGCTCCGCGGTCACGGCTCGCGCACAACAGGCCACGGTCCCGGCGTGGGCGATTATTGCGTTGATGGCCGTAATAGGGCTGAACTTGCGTGCCTCGCTCGGCTCGATACCGCCGCTGCTCCAAGACATGACGCGTGACCTACACCTGTCCGGCCTCGCCCAAGGGTTACTGACGTCAGTTGCCGTGGCCTTCATGGGGATTGGCGCGCCGATGGGGCAGAAGGTCGCCGCTCGCATCGGAGTGAACAACGCGATGACCGTAATGCTCGGTGTGTTGTCGATCGGTTGTCTAGCCCGCGTTATCCCAGTGGGTCTGCCACTGTTCCTCGTCTCTTGCATGGTGGTCGGGGCTGGAATGGGCGGAGCCTCCGCTTTGGTCCCGAGCCTGATCATGACTCACGTTGCGCGGAGGCGTGGGTTCGCGTTGGGTCTGTATTCGGTCGGTACCTCGGTGGGCGTGGCGCTCGCAGCATGGATTGCCGTGCCCACCGATGAGTGGCTGGGCGGCTGGCGGCAAGCGCTCGCCCTTTGGGGCGCAGTCGCTGCGGTGACTTTGCTGGTCTGGGCAGGCACAGCGCGGAGGCTTCACGCGGTCCGGCCGGCAGGTCCAGTCGTCGATCATCGACTGCCATGGCGCGCACCGACCGCCTGGTGGATCACCTGGTTCACCGCTTCGGCGATGATGATCGGTTTCAGCGGGCTGGCCTGGGTTTCGCCGCTCTACATCCATCTGGGCGGCTCACAGCAGCAGGCGGCCGGCTACTTCGTGATTTTCCAACTCGCAGGGCTCTTGGCGATGCTGGCACTGCCGGTGCTCGCCGATTACACGTCCGACCGGCGACCGCTACTTGCGCTCGTCGTAGCCTTGTCAGCTGCCGGCATGCTGTGCCTTGTCCTCGCGCCACTGGAGCTCGCTGTACCTGCAATGGTCATGTTCGGGTTTGGCGCCGGCGGTAGTTCGACACTGGCGATGGTTGCACTCGTGGACGTGACGCACACGCAGGCGGACGCTGCGCGGCTCGGCGCCATGGTCATGCTCGTCGCCTACCTCGTCGGCGCGACGGGACCGGCGATGCTCGGCGTGTTGAGGCAGTTCACGGGAAGCTTCACCGCCGGATATGTAGTTCTGCTGGGGCTCGCGTTCGTCTCATTGGCGACGGTGCCGGTGTTTCACCCACGGCGAAGCCTCGAGTTCATGTCCTGAGCCAGAAATTCTCGTCCAGAGTAGGCGTTACCGCGCGAATGCCATGCGGCACCGAAACCTGGATACGAATTAGAATTAGACGGACGATTGATCCGGTAGATCTCTGCGCTTGTCAGCTTTGACGATATTGCCTGGTTTCATCGTTTCCGAATTGGTCTGTCTAGAAGTGGGTCCATGCGTGAACCCGATTCGTCAAGAATCGCGTTGTCGCGAGCGGAAAGAACATTTCCCGGAGTAACCTAGAATTCGATTCTGGTATCCGAAGTATTCGCGACTGCAGGGCTGGCGCCGGCGTGAAGATCGGCTCGGTATCCACTTGATGGCATTCTGTCCTTGTGCAGGCTCTTTAGTGGCGGTAAATCGACAGACTTAACCGTGTCTAAACGAAGCTTGATTCGCTGATCGTAAAAGAATTGAATCAGGATATGAAGTCTCGGGAAAATGTCACGCATGTGCCGTACTTCAGTTTTACGTAAAGAAGGAATCACCGAACTGAGTTTCGATAACCCGCGCCGTAAGAATGATCTCAAGCCTGATTCGATAGTGCCGATCCTCGGCTGCTTAAGGCGGTGCTGTCCACCGAGCGCTCCTTTCCTGCTGGTCATGGTTGAATTCGTCCGGGTTGGATTCGGGCGCGCACTAGACCGCAAGGCCTATGTGGGAGGAAACCACCACGTCGTGATCTCGCGGATGCTCGAAAACTTCGGTAGGTCAGTTCGTGAAAAACCGTAGAGAATTGACCAAGTTGCCTCCCATCTAAAGGTGCGTCGAAATTCTTTTCCGGCCATCATGGGAAGCTTGCAGCATCGACGGAAACGATATCAGTTGCCCTTTGAGTGACTTTATTCAGGTGGTTGTTACAGAACCGTTCAGGGGCCGTTGCAGGGCCGGATAGAGCTCACAATGATCAGTGGCCTGATGGCAGAAGTTACACCATTTTTCTGACACCACCTAAATTCGTTTACACCATTTTTATGACACTCCCTCGATCCACTTACACCATTTTTCTGAAACTTGGGGTTGTCTTTCAGGATGGCGGTCTAGACCCTTGACATGACCGATCAGTTCCTGAATCTTGATGAAACGTCGATTTCATGAGTGCGGAGCTGTGGTGCGGTCCTGTACCGAGTTGGTCCTTTGTTCAGTTTTCGGCGCTTTTGATTTATTCATCTGTTATCAGAAGGAGTCTCATGGTCAAAAGTAATGTCACTGTGAAGCCGCAAAACGATTACGACGTTGTGATTGTGGGCTTCGGTGTGGCGGGAGCGTCGGCAGCCATCGAGGCCGCCGATTCCGGTGCGAGGGTTCTCGTACTCGATCGCGGTTACGGCGGGGGAGCCGCTGCGCTCTCGGGCGGTGTGATCTACGCAGGCGGCGGAACGCGGTATCAGCAGGCAGCCGGTGTGCAAGACAGCCCGCAGAACATGTTCAACTACCTTCGTCAGGAAGCGAACGGTGTGGTCTCAGATGAGACACTCCGCCATTTCTGCGAGACGAGTCCGGCCATGGTTGATTGGCTGGAACAGCAAGGTGCGCAGTTCCAAGGAACGTTGTCGCCGTACAAGGCGTCCTACACGGCCGACACGCACTACCTGTACTACTCGGGTAACGAAACAGCGTGGCCCTACAACCTCGAGGCAGTACCGGCCGCCCGCGGGCACCGGCAGGTTGCAAAGGGCGTAAAAAGTGGGCACACGCTCACCATGAGCTTGTGCCAGTCTGCCATTGCCAAGGGCGTTGAGTTCAAGCCGTTGAGTCGTGTCAGCGAGCTCATCATCGAAGATGGTGCGGTTGTCGGTGTGGTTTATCGGAGTATGAATCCTGACGACGATGGTGGCGACAGCCACCGGAAGCTGAGCAAGGTCGGCGGAAAACTGGGGAACTGGATTCCGCCTATCGGGGCCCGACTCAACGCCAAGGCCGAGAAACTCTGGGAGAAGAACGCCGTTGAAGTCAGCGTCCGAGCCAATGCTGTGATCCTGGCTGCCGGCGGATTCGTACTCAATTCCGAGATGATGGCCAAGCACGCCGGTCCCTTCCAAGACCCGGGCCTGCTTCCCTTGGGCACGGTGGGCGACGACGGTACCGGAATCAACCTCGGGATATCAGCCGGTGGTGTAGCCACCAATCTCGATCGGCTGGCGGCCTGGCGGTTCCTGTCACCGCCGAGCGCCTTCCTCGAGGGTGTGACCGTGGGCCCGACGGGTGCACGAATCATCAATGAGGACGTGTATGGCGCGCGTTTGGCCGAGGTCATGATCACCGAGCATCAAGGGCAGGGCTTTCTTATTCTTGATGCCAAGAGCTGGAAGAAGGCTCGCGGGCAGGTCCGCAAGCAGTGTCGGCAAGCCTTCCAATTTCCGCAAACGATGTATTTGTTCACCGCAGGGCACAAGAAGGCAGACACCTTGGATGCTCTTGCCGCCAAGATTGGCGTCCCGCCGGCTGGTCTTGTTCAGACAGTGCGCGCCTATAACGACGGAATCGCAAGTACGAGCGGCGATCCGGGCCACAAGGCGGCCGGGTTATGCACGGCGATCGAACAAGGTCCGTTCAGGGCGGTCAAGATTTCCATCAAGAATTCGTCGCTGTATCCAGCCACGGTATTCACGCTCGGCGGTCTCAGGGTGGACGAGTCCTCGGGCCATGTCCTTAACAGTGCGGACCAGCCCATCTCAGGGATTTATGCCGTCGGCCGGTGTGCAATCGGAATTTGCTCCCACAGCTATGTCAGCGGTCTGTCACTTGCCGATGGTGTTTACTCGGGCCGCCGCGCTGGTGCACACGCGGCGAAAAGCGCGCAACTTCGCCGGATATCGCCTGTACAAGAAGTAACTGGTACCTGACCGATGTCAGTTAACGCACGAACACATACCTGGATTTGTCATTACATCGTTCATGACGCAGGCCTTGGGATAGGTCGAAATGGACACCAACTACTTCGGATTGGAACGCAATGAGTTCTGCATCTACTCCCCGTTATGGAGTCTTCGCTTTGTCCACCGTTCCGCCGTGGCACAGCCACAACGTAGCGGTGAACAAAGCGCTCGAGCAGATCAAACATGCCGACAAGCTCGGCTTCGAAGATGCCTGGGTGGCCGAGCACAACGGTCGCAAGTTCGGAATCACGGCTTCGGCGCAACTGTTGCTGGCCGCGGCTGCGGCCGCCACGACACGGATTCGTGTCGGATCCGCGGTCTCACGGTTGCCGATGCACCACCCGCTGCGCCTGGCTGAGGACTACGCCTACATTGACCAGTTGAGTAGTGGCCGGCTGAACTTCGGCATCGGCAAGGGTTATGATCCGGTCGAGTTCCAGGCCTACAACATAGACCTGACCGAGCGTGAGGAGCGCTACAACGAGGTCCTCGAAATCGTCATGCAGGCATGGCGGACCGGGAAGGTCAATTTCCAGGGCAAGTACTACCAGGTGCCCGGTGTCGGTGAAACGATCGACGAAGTCGAACTTTTCCCGGAGGTGTTCCAAAAGCCTATTCCGCCGACCTATGTCATGGTCAGTTCGACCGAGGAGTCACTTCGGTCGGCCGCACGCCAAGGTTTCGCGTTCGTGCTCGGCGGTGCGACCCGTGACCAGGTGAAGTCGTTGGTCGAGGTCTACCGCGAGGAGGCACGTGCGGCAGGACACTCGTTCGACGCGATCGATGAAAACCTCTCTCGCAGTTCACAGTTCAAAGCAACCCATGTCGCCGATACCGCCGAGCAGGCCAGACGCGAATTCCGCGAGGGCTATATGTGGTTCGTTGGGGAGAAGAAGAACCGTGCCAAGGTTGGCCTCAGCATCGAGGATCTCACTTTCGAGCAATACGTCGAACGCAAGATGCTCATTCTGGGGTCGCCAGATGACGTCGCGGAGGAAGTGGCATCTTTCCACAGCTACACGGGCCTCGGAGGTCTGGTGCTCTGGTTCGACGGCGGCGGGAGCCAGCCGCAGGAGCAGGTTCTCCAGTCGATGACTACGTTCGCCGAGAAAGTGCGCCCGCAACTCTGACTCTGCGCAATCGAACCGGGGTCGCAAATCGGCCCCGGTTCGATCGCGAGATTTTGGGTGGCGGTCCGAGGCCGGCCCCGCGGATGGCTTGAAGCCGTAGAGATTTGACCACTTGTAGATAGATTCCACAGCTCGCGCGTATGGAGGAATTCACACCGATGGCAAAAGTTCAGACCGTGACCGGAGAGGTCGACTGCCGGCAACTCGGGCGGGTGCTCATGCACGAGCACGTGTTCGTGATAAACCACGAGTATCAGGTCAACTACCCCGAGACCTGGGACGACGACGAACGCACGGCGGACGCGGTCAATAAGCTTGTCGCGCTGAAAAGCGCCGGTATCGACACGATCGTCGACTTGACTGTGCTGGGTTTGGGTAGGGATATCCGACGGGTGCGGGCCGTAGCAGAGAAGTCGCCGGTGACGATCATCGCCGCGACAGGGTTCTATACCTTTGCCGATCTGCCTACCTACCTTCGTGTGCGGGGGCCTGGCAGGATGTTCGGGGGTGAGGAGCCTCTGGTTGGAATGTTCGTGAAGGACATCACGGAGGGCATCGCGGGAACAGGGATCAGAGCGGGAATCCTCAAGTGCGTGACCGATGCTCCTGGTGTAACTCCCGATATCGAAAGAATCTTGCGCGCCGTCGCCCGTGCACATCTCATCACCGGCGTTCCGATTTCCACGCATACCGATGCATTGGCCGAGCGCGGCCTGGATCAGCAGAAGATCTTCGCGGAAGAAGGAGTAGATCTGGGTGCTGTGGTCATCGGCCACAGTGGGGACACTGACGATCTGGATTACCTGCAGCGCTTGATTGATGCGGGTTCCTACCTCGGTATGGACAGATTCGGCCTCGACGGCATCATGACGTTCGAGAAACGAGTGGCCACCGTCGCAGCATTAGTACGGCGCGGATACGCATCGCGAATGGTGTTGTCCCACGACACTTCATGTCACACCCAGAACGTTCCTGACGACTACCGTGCAAAAAACTGGCCCAACTGGCAGTTCCAACACATCGTGGACGACGTCGTCCCCGCATTGCTGAACGCGGGCGTCGCGCCTCGAGACATCGAGACAATGCTTGTGGATAACCCGCGGGAGATTTTCACCGCCGGGTGATTCGGTGGTAACTAGCGGCTATCGGATGATGAAGCGTCACGGCAGAACATGGATAGCGCACGCCCGGAAGCTCCCGGGGGCTTGACGTCGGTCTGTGCGCAAAAGTGCAAGTGGCGCTTCTAATCTCATGCCGCGTCGGCTGGTGAAAGCGGCTTGATTTGGACGGGGAGATCTGTGCCGGCGTCGCGAGGAGCGGCCACGCGGCGGAGTTGTCGAAGCGTGAACCGTCAGCCGTGGGACAACATGTCCGAGCTGGATATGTGTCTACAACCTCGCTACCAGGATCGTATGGCCACCAGCGACAACATTTTTCGTGAGTGAGGCAGTCCGGGCATCCGTGTCGTTCTACTCGACGTCACCCAACACCAGTGCGACGAACTCGGCTGCAATAGTCCCCACTCGGCACGGCGGGACCGCTCCTCGTGCGCCGCCACGACGAGTTAGCGCCGTATTTGTGCCCCTTCTGGATGCAGGTAGCTACTTCGAGCCTGGCACCTTGGGTCTGTCCGAGAAATGGGGTAATTGGCAGGTCGTATTTCGGGTTCTTCGGATTGGATCTGCTGTTGGCGAGCTGTGATGGGCATGCGGTCACCGAACGTGATCGCGAACGCGGTTAGCGCCGGCTGCCAGCGCATGGTCCATCGTTGTTGACCAGTTCCCTTAGGGTCCAGTGACCTGGTGACCAGATACAGGAACTTCAGCGCGGCCTGCTCCGTCGGGAAGTGTCCGTGGACGGTGACCGCACGCCGATAACGCGCGTTCAAGCTCTCGATCGCGTTGGTGCTGCACAGCACTGTTCGGATCTCGACGTCGAAATCTAGAAACGGCACGAACTGTTCCCAAGCGTTGCGCCACCGTTGGCCAATCGCTGGGTAGGCCTTGCCCCACTTGTCCTCGAACTTCTCGAACGCCGCCCACGCGGACTCCCGCGACGGGGCCCGGTAGATCGGCTTGAGGTCCTCGGCGATCTCACCCCAGAACTTTTTCGAGGCGTGTTTGAACGTGTTCCGGATCAGATGGATCACACACGTCTGGATTGTTGTTTGGGGGAAGACCGCTCCGACCGAGTCCGGGAGTCCCTTGAGGCTGTCACAGACAATGAAGAACACGTCCTCGATGCAGCGGTTCTTCAGTTCGGTCAGAACCTGCATCCAGAACTGCGCTGATTCCCCAGCTCCGGTACCCGCCCACAGGCCGAGGACGTCTTTGTGTCCGGCCAGGTCGACACCGATCGCAGCATAGAAGGGCTGGTTGGTGACCTGCCCATCGCGGACTTTGACGTAGACCGCGTCGATGAACACCGCGGCGTAGACCTTCTCGAGGGGACGGGCGGCCCAGTCGGCCATCTCGATAAGGCCCCGGTCGGTAATCTTGGAGATGGTGTCCTTCGACAGCGACGCACCGTAGATCTCCTCGAAGTGGGCAGAGACCTCTCCGGCGGTCAGTCCCTTGGCGACCAACGACAGCACGATCGTGTCGACCCCGCCTAGGCGTCGTTGGCCTTTCTTGAGGATGGCCGGGTCGAAAGTGCCGTCGCGGTCCCGCGGGACGTCGATTTTGACGGGGCCGACGTTGTCGGTCAGTACCGTCTTGACGCGGGTGCCGTTGCGGGAGTTTCCGCTGTCGCGGCCGGTGGGGTCATGCTTGCTGTAGCCGAGGTGCTCGATCATCTCCTCGTCCAACGCGGTCTCGATCACCGTCTTGGTCAACGCCTTCAGTATCCCGTGCGGTCCGGTCATCGCGACGCCGCGGGCACGAGCGGAGCGGACGAGTTCCTGCGTGATCGCCAGCTCCTCGCCTGTCAGCTCGGCGTTGGTTGGATCGACCCGAACTTTCGGTTCGTCGGTGCTCACCATGCGATCCACCGCTGGACCTTGTTGAGGCACTGGGTAAGTGGCCGTCCTTCAGAAGCGACGCAATCGTCCGTGTTAACCATCTGATGAATGGCGACGTTACTGCGGGAGAGCGTGGAACGAGCTTTTGACTTGGGCATTTGACGCACCCTTCCTGGGCGGTCGCCATGAAGGCAACGCCCGATCAACCATGCCGTGTCAGAAAGACTGTACGACCTGTCTACCAAGAAGACAATGCGTTCTCGCATCTCATCGCAATGCTCGCATGGAGCGGACCTTTCGCCCCGATGCGGTTCGTTCCCATACCAATTGGGCTGACGGGACTCGGACGGAGGCGATGCACCGCGCGCAGTCGCACAACGAAGGATGCGGACGCTCAGGTATCACCGCTGCAAGCTGACGGTCGTCGGTGTCGACTACAAGGACATCAGTCAGTGAGCGTCGGTCAGTCCTAATGCCCCGCCTCTGGGTCGCGTCGACGATCGTCGCACCGACAAATAAGTACGGGAAGGGCGTAAGCCGCCACCAAGGCGGATTGCTCGTGCGCATCCGGTGATAAGTTGGTGAAACCGGTTGTGCCTGCATCTCGCAATGAAGTTCTAGGATTCTTGGGAAAAAATCAAGCCTCGTGACCTGCGGTCGTGGCCGGCGGCGAGGTAGGCGGACAGACAGCTTTCATACAGATATCGGCGAGCATTTTCACGAGTTGGTCGTTGGTTAGTCCGGATGAGGACAGCCATGTCCGATTGAGCATCAAGGCCATCAGGCGGATTCGTGCGCTCGCCTCGGATCGACGTTCGGACGGCCAGTTCGACATGAGCAACGGCATGCAGTCGCTGAACTCGACCGGGGTGTTGAACAAGGTTGCGTACTCGGCTCTCTCGGTCGCGAGGACCTCATCGAGTACGAACATCAAGGTTCGATTCTTCTCGAAGTACGACAATCCGTCGCGGACCCAGGCTTCGACGGCCGCTGTATCTCCGGTGGCGAACGCTGGATCGGCCCGCTCGAAGTATGACAAGATCTCGGGTGTCGCATCGGTCATGATCGCCTGCAGGAGATCAAGTTTGCTGCGAAAGTGAAGATAGAACGTCGCCCGACCGACACCCGCCGCGATCGCGATTTCGTCAACAGTCGCCGCGGGGTACGTCGTATGTGCAAAAACATCCATAGCGCCGGCCATCAACCGAGTCCGCGTTACCGCTCGCTGCGCATCGCGCAACGAGACTCGGGCGGGCCGGTTCGGCGTTGTCGTGAGTGGCGCAGCATCGGCTGGGGCGGACTTGGTTGGAAGCTTCGCCGATTCACCTTCGAGCAGTTCGATTGGTGCGGGAGCGCTGTCCGGCCTCCCGGCCGCAATTCGCTTCGCCATGCCAAGAAGCCTACCTTGGCCGGTGTCTGCCTCGAGGTCGTAGCGCAAACCGCGGTGGGTAGGGCGTTGCGCAGCAGCGGGTCTGAACCCTGGCTGGCACCGAGGTCGAAGCCGGTGGCGCGCAGCCGGATCGTGTTTCCTGCTGTGGAGTCCGCATAGCTACTTGTCGCTACCGATCGTTTTGTGTCTGCTCCACCACCCACGCCGCGATCTGGGCGCGGGATGTGAATCCGAGTTTGGTGAGCAGGTGCTCGACGTGTCCTTGTGCGGTTCGCGGTGAGATCACGAGTCGGTCGGCGATCTCCTTGTTGGTCATGCCCTCGGCCACCAGTTCCGCGACTTCCTGTTCTCGTCTCGTCGGAGTCGTCGACGCATGACCGGGCGGGGCCTCCGGGAGTTCCTCACGCAGTGCATACGCGATCGCGGCGTCGAATCCCAGCGACCGGCCCTTCCGATGGGCAGCGTCGAATTCGCGTTGTCCAAGTGCCTGGTGGCATGCTCGATCGGATTCCTCATGGTGGACGAAGAGGGCGGGAAACATGATCGTGACACTGCCGACTTCTCGTACCAGCTCCTCGCCCGCGGCCATCAGAATTACGGCACGACGTGGGTCGTTCTCACTGGCCGCGATCCAGGCCAGCGCCTCGAAACATGTCGGGGCCATGAGGCGGTCTTTCACCTGTCGGCACAGCTGCAGAGAATGCTCGAGCAGCTGTATTGTCCGGGAACGGTCGCCCTGACGCCACATCAAAACTGCCATGGACCACAGTACGTATGACCGGTATACGGACTCTCCGCGTGCCTCGGTGACAGCGAGCACGCGTTCGTAGCATTCGATTGCCTTCCGTATGTCGCCCCCTTGTTCATACGCGATTCCGAGCATGTGCAGAATGCCGATTTGTGGTGCGTCGTCTCCCGGCCCGAACAATTCAAGGGCCCGTTCCAGGCGTGCGCACGCCCGGGGGATGTCACCGTTGAACACCGCCAAGATCCCGTCGGAGTGTGCGATGAAGGCATGGGTCCGTGGGTCGGTGATCCGTGCCGCGAGCCCGCGCCCTTCCTCGGCCAGGTCGGCGCCCGCATCCATGTCGCCCTGCACCTCGGCCAGCACGCTGCTGGAGTACAACGCGATGGCTCGTTCGACCGTCACCTGCCCTGGCTGGCGCGCCAGGAGTCGGTCCAGCCAGTGCCGCGCCTCACTGAATGGCCCACGCGAACTCCAAAACGGCAAGAGAGCGGCGGAGATGCGCAGCCCTGCGTCCGGGCTGTCGGACATGCAGAATTCCAGTGCCTCACGGAAATTCGGCTGCTCTTGCTCGAGTCGCGCGATCCAGTCGAGCTGCCGTGCGCTGATCCACTCGGATTCGGCGTCAAGCGCGAGCTGCTGATACCAATCTCGATGCATGCGACGGAGTTCCAGAAACTCATCGCGCCGCTGCAGTTGTTCCCGGCCGTAGTCACGGAGGGTTTCGAGCAGTCGGAATCGAACCGCACCGTTCGATTCCTCCCGTACGAGGATTGACTTGTCGACCAGGGAAGTCAATGTGTCGAGCACGTCGTCAGGATTCATCCCTGTGCTGCAGACCGCTTCCGCAGCATCGAGTCCGACACTGCCGGCGAACACCGACAGCCGTGCCCACACCAATTGTTCTTGCGGCGTGCACAGGTCGTGGCTCCAGTCGATGCACAATCGAAGCGTTCGCTGCCTCGACGGCGCGCCCCGGTTGCCGCGGGTGAGCAGGGAGTACCGGTCGTCGAGTCGCTGCAGGATCTGCTCTGGCGACATGGCGCGTAGCCGAGCCGCCGCCAACTCGATCGGGAGGGGCAGTCCGTCCAATCGGTTGCAGATCTGTGTGATGACGCTGCGGTTGTCGTCGGTGAGCTCGAAGTGGGGGAGAGCAGTGGCTGCGCGTTCGACGAACAACGTGACCGCGTCGTAGCGGGGGAGTCCGCGAAGCGACGGTTCACAGTTGGGATCAGGAACTGTGAGGGGTGGAACTCGCATGACCGATTCAGCGCCGATCCCGAACGCTTCTCGGCTCGTCGCCAGAATGCGCACGCCCGGGCAGGACCGAAGCAGCGTCTCTGACAGGGAGGCCGCGGCGTCGACTACCTGTTCACAGTTGTCGAGGAGTAGCAGCACCTCGCGGTTGGCGAGGAAATCCAGGAGGACAGTGTTCGGAGACAGGGCCGACTGGTCCCGCAGCCCGAGCGCGGCCACGACTACGTCGACTAGCAGTGACTCGTCGGACAGTTCGCCGAGTTCTACGAGCCAGACGCCGTTTCCGAAGTTCGACTTCGCATTTGCCGCTGCCCGCAACGCGAGCCGTGTTTTCCCGACGCCGCCGATCCCTGTCAACGTCACCAGCCGCGATGAACTCAGCAAGGCTTTCAACTCTGAGAGTTCGCTGCGGCGCCCGACGAAGCTGGTTAGGTCGAGTGGCAGTGTCCCACTGGAGTTGTGGGAGGTGTGCGAGTGGATGTTCGGGCGAAGACGTCGCGGTCCCGAGGGTGGTTCAGGTTGTCCATGCGCGGCTATGTCGTCGGCCGGGATGTCGTGTCGCAGTAAGAGATCGCGAAGCTCCTCGCCGAGTGCGGCTGCCGTTCGGTGTCTGTCGTCCGGATTTGTGGACGTGGCGCGTTCGATCACCGCACATAAGGCGTCGGCGATGCCTTGATCGCGTAGGTCTGGAATGGGCTGTGTCGTGATCTTGATGGACAATGGCTGATCGCTGCGGCGTTCGAATTCGGGATGACCTGTCACAGCGCAGTACAAGGTGGCAGCGAGACCGTAGATGTCCGAGGTGGGGCTTGGAGATTCGCCCGTGAGGATTTCGGGTGCAGTGAACGCGGACGGCACGGTCAGGACGTCGGTCGTGGTCTCGAGATTGCTTGCAATGTAGGCGATCTCGAAGTCGGTGAGCGCAGGCTCGCCGTATTCCGTGAATAGGATGTTCGCGGGTTTCACGTCGCGGTGCACGATTCCGAGTCGGTGCGCGGCTTCGAGTGCGCCGGCTAGTTTTACCCCTAACCTCAATGTGTCTTCCAGAGTCAGTGGGCCGTGCTGGCGGAGTTGAGCATCGAGGGAACTGCGCAACTGGTCTTGCGTCACGAGGAACGGGTGCCCGCTTTCGGTGGCGCCGGCCTGTAGGACGGTGACAATGTGGGGGTGTCCGGCGAGTCGGCCCATTGCCTGTTGTTTCCGGAGGAAGCGCTTCCGGTCGCCGACGTCCAGGTCGGAGAGGATGACGGTGACTGTCACGGTGCGGTTGAGCGAGGTTTGATCGCACCGATAGACCACACTGAAATCGCCACGTTCGATCTCGCGGGCGTTGTCGAATCCCGCGGCACTCAATTCAATGCTGACGTCGGGGACCATGTCACCCCGCGTCCCGAACGGATTTCTGGTCGGCCATCGGCTTCTGTGCACTTCACCCTCTTCGTGTCATCGAAGCAGGTGTGACGTATGCCACCTTGTCGACGATGTTCTCAGGATATCGCTGCCGGGTGGCTGCCGGTAGTCGCCACTCGGAGGGCGGGATTATGTGTCGATGGCGCAAATCTGCGGAACAGCTCCGGGGGGGCTTGGGTCGACGGGCTGCAGCTGTCGCTACTCGTGGCCCTCTTGCTGTCGTGCCGGCCGGGGTCGTGCCGAATTATGGATGTCGACTTCGTAACGACAACGGGCGCTACGGGTTCCATGCATCCAAGAATCGCGCACCGCTGTGCAGGTCGATGCGCTGGAGCTCCATAGTTCGATCATAAACTGCCGTAATCAAACAACTGTCCATTAGTGGTGACAATCGTACAGTTGTCCGTTAGTGTCTCGGTGAGGGCGCTGATCCCAACCCAACACGAGCTTGATAGGACAACGATGTCAACGATCAACATGATGGATCCTGAACTGGCAGCAGCCTGCGCTGTTATCGCTTCCGAAGCCATGGCGAATGGCGGGATCACAATCCCTGAGCGCGGCGACGCGTTAGGGCTTCGGGCCGTCCTCGAAGCCGGGATGGCTGGCGTTCCTTCTCCGCCCTCAACTGGCGTCTCCGTAAGTTCGCACTTCGCCCCGACGCCTGACGGCTCAGAAATTGGATTGCATTTCTACAGCACCGATACCGGGACGACCGACCGTCCAGCAGTCGTGTACTTGCACGGTGGAGGGATGATCTCCGGCAAACCCGACCACTACGACGGAATCGTTCGCTACTACGTGCAGGAGTCGAATGTTCCACTGCTGCTTGTTGATTACCGGCTCGCTCCCGAACAGACAGGCACCTCACTTGCGGAAGACGGATTCACCGGTCTTCAATGGCTTGTCGACCACGCCGATGAACTCGGAGTAGATCCAGCTCGCATTGCCGTCATGGGCGATAGCGGCGGCGGCGGTGTCGCTGCAGGAACTGTGATTCTTGCTCGCGACAGAGGCGTTCCGGTCTCGAAACAAATTCTCATTTACCCGATGCTGGACGACCGAAACACTGAACCGGACCCGATTCTCGAGGGTGCCGTCGCGTGGACCCATGATAACAACTGGACCTCCTGGAGAGCGGTGCTCGGAGCAGACTTCGGCAGCGACAGGGTCTCGCCGATCGCCGCGCCCGCGCGTCTCGAGGACTTTTCGGGTCTTCCTCCTACCTATATCGAAGTGGGTGAACTCGACATCTTCAGGGATGAATCGATTTCGTACGCTCGCAGACTGTACGAGGTGGGAATCTCATGTGAATTGCAGGTTCTTCCTGGTGTAATTCACGGACATGACCGCATGAGTCTGGATATCGGGGTCACCCGTCGCACACTGGCGGATCGCTGCAGGGTCATCGCAGACCTGTAACCGCATTGAGGATCCAACTCAGTTATCTGTTCGGAACCGGATTCTTCTTGCCGACATCGAGCATTCGACCGACTCTCGATGACGGTCCAGCTTGACGATCTCTCGTAGGACGCCCGCCGGCGAATGATGCCGGCGGGATTCGAGTCGTGGCGGAAGGTGTCGAAAACACCGGCGACGTCCTGATCTCCGAACTCAAGGCTCAGGTGTCCACCGACATTAGACCCATCGCCAAACCCCGGCGGATCACCATCGTCCCCGAACTTCCGAACTCCCGAAGACCCGATCCGGCAAGGTCATGCGCCGCATCCTAGGCGACATCGCCGAAGGCCCCGGCCTCGAAGACGCATCAATCCTGTTCGGCCCCAGGGTATTCGACGCAATCTGAGGTAAGTAGGGCCTGCAGCCCCGTGCGCCTTTCTGGTAGTGGGCGCTACCAAAAAGGCGCACAGGGGCGAAGCCCCTCTCGTCGGCGAATTTAGTACGAGCATCCTGTCCGGTGCTGTGTTCTGCAGCTGATTCTTCGATCCGTGACCACGGCAAAGCCGGTCCCATCGTGTGATAGTTTCTGAACAATCGCATCTCTATGCCTCATATTTTCAGGTTCACGTGAGACCCGCGCGACCTACGCACTAGGAGTAACCGATGACGCAATCGGATCCACAGCAGGCTGTGCTCCTGAGCGAGCCAGCCCCTCACGTTCGGTTGTTGACCCTCAATTTGCCTCATCTGCGAAACGCAATGACAGAAGAGATGACTTGGTCCTGGACCGAGGCGCTCGACGCCATTGAGAATGATCGTGATGTACGGGCGTTGGTGGTGACGGGGAGTGGTACGTCGTTCTGCTCGGGGGCGGACCTGTCTTGGCTGGACGACGCTCCTTCGGGCGAACGCACCCCCGATCGGCTGCAGCGAAAGATGGCACCCTTCTACCGCTCTTGGCTGGCGCCCCGGGAGATGCCATTCCCGGTGATCGCGGCGATCAATGGGCCAGCAGTCGGTGCCGGCGTGTGCCTTGCACTAGCCTGCGATCTGCGTTATGCGAGCAACGATGCACTGTTCAAGACCCCCTTCAACTTTTTGGGCACACACGGGGGCATGGGAATCACAGCGCTTTTGCCTGAGGTAATCGGCTACGCCTGGGCGCGGGAGATGCTCTATACGGGCCGTGACGTCTTGGCCGACGAGGCTCTCAGATTGGGTTTGGTAACCGGCGTGCAGGACGATGTACTCAGCTATTCGATTGATGTGGCGCGGACAATTGCCTCGGCGGCACCCATTCCGACCAAGCTGACCAAGATGGGACTCGAGCAGGGGCGCGCAGGTCTGGCGGCTGCCGTGACTTGGGAGTCTCTGGCGCAACCGGTAACGATGGCTACGGCGGATTTGCATGAGGGGATCGCCGCCAGCCAAGAGCGCCGTCGACCGGTATTCACTGGTGACTGAGTGGTCACAGCACGCGCGGCGAATGTGCAGAGTCACTCGTGTGGAAGATAGTCCGGCCAACACGGTTGACTGAGGCGAAACAGTCGCCGGCGTCGAGTTACCGTTGTCACTATTGCTATCTGTTTGATAGTTAACGACATGTTGTGGTTTATGATGGACTCATGCAAGGTGCAATGGAGTGGTCACAAGATCGAACCGATTCCATGTCCGATGCGGGTGTGTCAGTTGGCTCACTGGCTGAGGTCGGTCCGATGGACCTTCTCCGCGCTCTCGGTGACCCGGTTCGTTGGAGCATCGTTCGCCAGCTGTGCGCCGTCTCGGAGTTGCCTTGTAGCACGCTCGAGCACACGTTGAACGTATCCAAACCCACGATTTCATACCACACGAAGATCCTTATACAAGCTGGTCTCATGTACCTCCGCAAAGAGGGTCGTAACAACTTCTACACGCTTCGTCCCGAAGCATTGCACGCACTGCTCGAGGCGATTTCGGTACTTGCTCCGGATATCGCGCCGGTTGATGATGGCGTGCTGAAATTTCCCGCGGCCACAGGCAGGGGACACGGGCAGGCAATGACAGATCACGTGGCTCATCCGGTAGCCGTTGGCGCGGAGCATGTTCCGGTGGTCACTACCTGGTGAGGGAAAGGTCGCGGGGAGCATCGCTCCCCGTGGTTGAGCTGGACGTGCGGTTCTTGTCGGAGGATGCACTCGTAGATTCCAGCCGACCGAGTCCTCCTGATTCTCCTCCAGTGAGTGCCGCAAATCTGTCGCATTCTGCGGCACTCACTTCGGCGTTCGGCTACTTGATGGTGAAGAGGTTGGTCGCGTTATTTCAGCATGCAACCAGCGTCGACCGGCATTGCGACGCCCGTGACGTAGCGCCCTTCATCTGAGGCAAGGAACAGAACGGCGTTGGAGATGTCCACGGATTCCAACCACGACAACGGAAGCGCGTGTGACATGCCGAACCTGTCGGCCATCGTCTCCTTGGTCCGTTCCTCCGGGGTCAAATCGGGCGCATATACCTCGTACATGTAGGGATTTTGAATGATCGGTGTGTCAACCATTGCCGGGTGAACGGTGTTGACGCGAATGTGATCCTGGGCAAGTTCGAGGGCGAGGCTGCGCATCAGACCGACCACGCCATGTTTGGATGCAACGTATGCGCCGGCGTTTTGTGCGCCCCTCAGGCCTGCAACCGAGCTGGTAATGACAATCGCGCCGCCGCCGGCCTCGCGGAGATGCGGGATCGTGGCTTTGGCTGTGTGCCACGCCCCTGTGAGATTGACGTCGATGATTTCCCGCCAGGCATTTTCCTCGAGATTCTCCATACGGGCAGCGCTGAAGATTCCGGAGTTTGCGGCGACGATATCCAGTCGTCCGAGTTGTGCAACACCATCGTTGACGGCCGCCTCCACCGCGCTGAAATCACGCACGTCGGCCTGAGTGGCAACGATGCGCTGGCCGAGGGCCTCAACCAATCGCACGGTTTCTGCCAAATCATCGGGCGTCGCCAACGGATAGTCGACCGAATCCATAGGACTGCAGATGTCGATTGCGATGATGTCTGCACCCTCTTCGGCCAGACGTACGGCGTGGCTACGTCCTTGCCCGCGAGCAGCGCCCGTGATGAATGCGACTTTGCCCTGAACTCTTCCAGTCATTTGAAACCTTCCGGCTTGGGATATGACGGCCATCACGATCTTCGTGGAAACCGCCGTGGGTGAAGTATGATTCGCATCTATATTTAGATACATTTGCAATGATCTAAGTATTCTCGGGGTCTGTCAAGCACCTGTAGTCACCCAACCTCGAAAAATGCAGGCCGTCAGTTCTGGGCGTGCCGCACGGGGATTGGGTGAAATCTTATGCCGATCAACGGCTTTCGGAATCTCCCTGGCTAGGAGTGTGACCGCTGCGTTCGCTTCGAGCCATCCGCGCCGAAAAGCGGTAATTTGAAAGGTCTTTCGCATCCAACGTGTATCCGAGGGTGGCAGAACACGAAGTTAGCCTGACGCTGGTGCGCTCGGAGACAAACGCATGAGTGGCCGTCGTTGGCATCTCATCGCCTTCGTTCTGCGGTGGTTCCGCGAAAACACTAACGGACACCTGTCCGATGTCAGCTGTTAGTGTTTATGAAAAATGGAGGTGACCTCATGGGCTTGACTGGCATTCCACCTGCAGTTTTCATGCGGGAGGGAGATCCGATGGATCCGCGCTCGATGCGGACTCGTCGACAACTATTGGAGGCTTTCGAACAGTTGCTGGAAGCAGACAAGATGCCAACCGTCGCCGAACTCGTTCGTGAGGCCGGAGTGAGTCGGAGTTCGTTCTACGCTCACTTCACGGGGATCGAAGAAGTGGGAGTCGCAGCGCTCCGGTCGATCTTGGACGAATTCGAGCCGGGAGAGGTTCGCAACGTAGATCGTCAGGACGGAGCATCTGCCTCGGTTACTTTCGAAGATTTGTTTGCCCATCTCGGGCAGCATCGCCGCCTGTGTTCTGCAGTTCTAGTCTCCGATACACAGTTGCCGGCGCTTGCCGAACTGAAGACAACGTTGGTAGACCAACTGACCGCGGCTATCCATCAGTCGCCTGGCAAGCCCGGCAGCCTGGACGCGGGGAAGGCGGCGTCGTTCTTGGTCGGGGGAATCCTTGCTATTTTGCTGGAATCGCTGCAGGAGGCCGATCGAGACGACGACCTGAGTGCCACATTGGCTGCGATGTTGCCGGAATGGCTTACGACGGCACGCGCACTTGCTGCACCGATCTTGTTCGCGCCCAAGTCGGAGGCTTCGCTGCAATGAGTTTGCGGTAAAGCACCTACCGCACTAGCAATGACGGTCGAATTCGCTTGCAGGAGAGAGACCCGCGCCGATGTAGCAGCAGCCATGTAGCAGCCACTAGGCCCGAGCGGCGACTATGGCTGCGGCCAGTATCCTGCACTTCCGGCGGCGCAGAACGCTGGTCGTCATAGAAAACGAATTGGCGTTCACACATCCCTGGTAACTATCGCGCAAGGCGCCGCCGGGTTCGAGTTCAGCCGTTACTGCATCTTCACCGGTTGCTGAACGGATCGGGCCAGCCGTTGGCGAAAGCAGGCTCGCGTTTCTCTGCAAAAGCGTGAGCGCCTTCGACGAAGTCGCCGGCGAGCAGTACGCGCTGCATGACCGACTCGTAGTACTTCTGCTGCTCGGCAAGTTGCACGTCGCGCCAGTAGCGTAGTACCTGCTTGGTGCCCCGCACTGCGACCTGCGAGTGTGATGCGATGGCCGCAGCTTTCTCGATTGCTGTGTCGAGGAGTTTCTCGGCAGGAACAACCTTCTGTACCAGTCCAAGACGAAGTGCGTCCTCGGCGGAAAGACGCTCGCCCGTCAACATCAGGTCCATCGCAGCTCCGAAGGGCATCAGACGCGGCAGAACGTTAGCAGCCACACCCGCGAGAAATCCTCGCTTGACTTCGAATACGCCGAACCATGCCGTATCAGCGGCGATTCTGATGTCCGCGCAAATCGCCAATTCGAGGCCGCCCGCAACGGCCAATCCATTGATCGCGGCAATCACTGGCTTCTCGCTTGCGGCGACACCCGCGATGTCCGGTTGGGGAGAGAGCGGAACAGCGTTCTTCGCCGGTCCTGAAGCCATGGCCTTGAGGTCTCCGCCAGCGCTGAATGCTCTTGCGCCGGCGCCGGTAATGATGGCCACCCGTTGGTTGTCGTCAGCGTTGAACTCCCGTAGACCCTCCTCGAGTTCCGACATGATCGCGCCGTTCAAGGCGTTCATCGCCTCTGGGCGGTTCAGCGTGAAGACTGTTACGTTCTCGAGTCTGTCCACCAGCAGATCGTTCATTGCACCATGCCTCTCGATAGTTTGATTGATGCAAAACTGTAGCACGATGGGGTGGGCAAAGTGGGGTGAAAGTAAGCATTCGGAACACTTTTCAGATTTTCATCAAACTAAAACCTTGACTTGTGATGAAAATCATTAGAGGCTTATCGAAGCTTCGAGGATGTGGGGTGGCGCCAATGGTAAGAAAGCCACCGAGTCTGCCAGTTGCGCTCGCGACAGACCCGGCTTCCCTGCATTGTTCTCGTCGCACAGCCATCGAATTCGACCGTGACGGTACGCACTTCGAGAATTCCGACTTGGCATCTGGTCATTCGGAGAACTCGGGAGCAGGGCCAGCGTGTCGTAACCGTCTTCGGCCGCGCGTTCTGTGCGGCCCACTGCTAACCCCTGCCAGCACAACAGTTACCTCGGAGGGCATATGAACCTAGAACTTGCGGGAAAAACGGTCATCGTGACCGGTGGCGCCCAGGGCATCGGCCTGGCGACTGCGCAACTCTTTGCATCGCGCGGAGCGCAAGTTGTCGTCGCCGATCTGAACGGCGACGCAGCCAAGAGAGCTCTCGAAACCCTTGATTCGCAGGGAGTCTCTCACTTCGCTGTCGATGTCGACGTTTCGTTGTCGGCAAGCGTCGAGAGCATGAAGGAACGAGTTATCGAGTCCGTCGGCAAGGTCGATGTACTGGCCAATGTCGCTGGTATTTACCCGAACTCGTTGATGACGGAGACTTCGGATGATGTTTGGCGGCGCACTCTGGCCGTGAACCTCGATGGCACCTTCTTCATGTGCCGTGCCTGGGCGCCGGTGCTGAGCGAGCAAGAGGGTGCGGCGATTGTCAACGTTATTTCAGGCGCGGCACGCATCCCGTATCCCGGACTCTCTGCGTACTCGGCGAGTAAAGGTGGGGTCATTTCGTTCTCCCGCGTGATCGCGGCTGAACTCGGCCCTTCGGTGCGAGTGAACTGTATCGGCCCAGGTGGAACGCTCGCGGACGGCCAGGTCGATGCCGACTCGGATCCGCAGATGATGGCCTTGGTGCCGATGGGCCGTCTCGGACGTCCCGAGGAGATAGCAGAGGCGATAGTCTTCCTCGGTTCGGATCGCGCACGGTACATCACAGGGCAAATCCTTCATGTCAATGGTGGACGTTCGATGCACTGACATCGCCGCCACTGCCTAGGTTCGAGGCTCCCATGCCTCCATCCTCAGAACCCGTGATCATTCAATTCAAGGATAGGAAAACTCCAATGAAGTTCGGTATCTTCATGTCTCCGTATCATATTCCGGGGAAGAGCCCATCGGTATCGCTCGCGCACGACCTCGACATCATCGAGCACATGGACCGCCTCGGATACGACGAAGTGTGGATCGGTGAACATCACTCCGGTGGGTTCGAGATTGTTTCAGCTCCGGACCTTTTCATTGCGGCGGCAGCGCAGCGCACACGCGACATTCGGTTCGGCACCGGTGTCACCTCGGTCCCGTACCACCAGCCCTTGGTGGCTGCTGGTCGTATCACATTGTTGGACAACCTTACTCGTGGTCGTTTCACCTTTGGTGCGGGGCCAGGAGCGCTCGTGACCGATGCGCACATGATGGGCATTGAACCGAATAACCAGCGCCGCATGATGGAAGAAGGCTTGGACGCGATCACCCGGTTGCTCAGAGGTGAGACCGTCGACATGAAGACCGATTGGTTCACCCTCCAGGGCGCACGTCTGCAGGTCCTGCCGTACAAGGGCCGCGATCTCGAGATCGCAGTTGCTTCGGTCCGCTCACCGTCGGGTGTGAAGCTCGCTGGCCGTTACGGATTCGGCCTTCTGTCGATCGCTGCGACCGATCCGAACGGCGGCTTTTCCTTTGTCGGTGAGACCTGGCGTCTGATGGAGGAACGAGCGAAAGAATCGGGGCAGTCGGTGAGTCGCGACAACTGGCGGGTGATGGCCCCGATTCACCTCGCGGAAACGAAAGAGCAAGCATACGAGGATGTGCGCCACGGCCTGGTGCCGATGTCGAAGTTCGGTGCTACCGGCCCGTTCGCGGGTGAAGCCGTGGACATCGAACAGGTACTCGCTTCGACAACCCACGAGGAAATGGTCGATGGTCTGAACATGAGTGGCATGGGAGTGGTGGGTACACCCGAACAAGCCATTGAACTTGTCAGTCGCCTCGAGAAGCAGTCAGGCGGCTTCGGGACACTGCTGCTTGCCGGGAGCGACTGGGCTAATCAGGCGGCAACAAAGAAGTCGTTGGAACTGTTCGCCCAGTACGTCATTCCCGAATTTCAGGGCACTTCGGCACCGCTCGTATCGTCGTGGGATCGCCTGTACTCGGGTCGCCAAGCATTCGGTGCGGAATTCCGTGCCGCGCAGGACAAAGCAATCGCAGAGGACGCCGCGGAGCGCGCCTCCCGATAGAGGGGGTATCGGTCCGAGAGAACGACAAGATGCCAATTCCGGCCGAAGGCGGAGACGAAGTCCTTCGTCCGCGGTGCCATTCGCACCGGCGGGGACTTTCTCGACGAGTCGGTGCGAACTCGAGTCAGCCGGAGTTGCGATTGCGGTGTTTCGCAACCGGGCGGAAACCGTTGTGAGAGTTATCATCACGATGTTAGTGTGATGCCGCTGGGACCCCTACGAATGTAGGTCACGGTGGTCAGGCCTGCAGGCTTGGACATGATGCGGTCCGGCTCCAAGATCCCCGCTGGTCCGGCTTCAAGGTTCCCTGCCGGTCCGGCTCCGCGGTGTCCAATGCTCATCCGCTCGACTACCAATCGGACGTCGAGCGGGTGAGCGGCTGTGGCCCCAGTGGCGCGTCCAGCTCGCAGGCAGCTACGTGGCCGGCGAGATCCCTGAAATGCTGGAGGTTTTCCCTTGATTATCCCGAACCCTTCCGAACCGATGGCACTACGCGCCATCTATGGCACCTTCCCGAGCGGGGTGACAGCGGTATGTGCCTTGCGTGATGGTTCCCCAGTGGGTTTCGCAGCGAGCTCATTCGTTTCGGTTTCGGTAGACCCGCCTCTGGTGTCGGTGTGCGTGCAGGACACGTCGACGACCTGGCCGCTACTTGTCGACCGCCCACGACTCGGTCTGTCGGTGCTCGGAAGCGACCAAGGCGTCATGTGCCGTCGACTCGCGTCGAAGTCGGCGAACGACCGGTTCGCGGATACGTCCTATACGGTGACCGATGGTGGTGCGGTGCTGCTGCATGGGGCCGTTGCGTGGCTCGAGTGCACCATCCATGAGATCGTACGGGCCGGGGACCACGATGTGGTTCTGCTTCGGGTTGAAGCTATGCAAGACCATCCGGACGTTGCACCGCTGGTCTTCCATGGCAGTGGTTTCCGGACGCTGGCGTCCGAGGCAACCTGATGTCCCTGACACAAGCACTACCTCGGGGCGATTGGTGGCAAGGCCGATCCGCGATTCAATCCGCAGTGTCGGCATTGCAGGCCGGCCGACCGGTACTTGTGGGTGCAGAACCCGGTTCCGGCGGCGGTTACGACATGGTGATGTCCGCTGCGCTTGCGGACACAGCCTGGACAGCCTGGGCGGTCCGGTGGTCGTCGGGCTTTCTATATGCCCCGCTTCCATCGGATCTGGCTGAGGATCTCGACCTGCCGCTGATGGTGCGCAATGGAGACAGCCCACGAACGAGGACGCACACCGTGTCTGTCGATGCTGCCGTTGGGATAACGACGGGCATAAGCGCAATCGACAGGGCTCGGACCGCGCGGGTGCTGGCTGATCCAGGTTCCACGCCCGCCGACCTCACGCGCCCTGGGCACCTCATGCCTGTCGTCGCTTCCGACGGGGGTGTTGTTGTCAGTCCGGGGCGCATCGAAGCTGCGGTGGACCTTTGTCGCTTGGCAGGCCTGCCACCGGTCGCCCTTGCTGGGCAACTTGTACGAGACGACGGAGAAATTGTTCGTGAGGCAGACATAACGGATCTCGGCGACAGTCACGACCACCCGATCGTCGATATCGCTGATCTCGTGACGCACCGCCTGTTTGTCGGTGACGGTGCCCGAGGCCGGGTCACCCGCGCTGTCGGAACGCCATGGCATGCCATCCGCAGCGCCCTCGACGTCGTGGGCTTCGTCGATGAGATCACCGGCGCCGAGCACATTGTGGTGCGCGGTCCGGGTACACCTGTGCGCCCTGTTGTGTCAGTGCATGTGGAGTGCACGATGGGCGGCATCTTCGGGTCGGACTCATGTTTCTGCGGGCGTGAACTTGTCAAGGCTACCGAGCGAATCGCGGTGGACGGAGGTTTACTCGTCTACCTCAGGCGCCCCCATGGTCGCGGCGCTGTGCTACCGGTTGCACACGCTTGGACAGAGGCCGATGATGGTGCGCTCGCGGCTATTCTGCATAGTCTCGGTGCCACGTCCATAAGCCTGCTCGACGGGCCCGCCAGCCCGGATCGGCTTTCGTGGGCCGGTGTCACGTCACAGGATGCTACGCGAGTCGCAGCTGGGAATGACGAATTCTGAGATTTTCTGAACCATGATCGCACTGGTTGGCCGTTGGAATACTTTAACTACGTTGTGAAGCAACGGAACCGAGATTGTACGGGATGACGCACTCCGCAAAACCCGCCGCATCATCACGATGCAAGGTTGTCGAAAATTGTTTCGCAACTACAACATTCACGAGTATGTAGACGTGCTGTTCGAAGTGGTCGAGTATCCGATCGATCGGCATGCACATTTGCGTACCGGTGTGGAGAACACCCTGTCCGGGGCGATTCTGTGAACAGTTTTGCGGCGTACGGCCGAAAGTTGCGAATTACTCCTTCTTACTCCTGAATACGAGGCACCTCCTATGGCTGTTACTGCAACTCCGGCGCAGATCCGGGTCGGGCGTGCGCGCTGGTACCGAATTGGCTTGATGCTGTTCGTGATTTACCTCATCACGTTCGTGGACCAGACCAGTTTTCCGATTGCTACACCGCTTATCTCTACGGACTTGCAGCTCGCCGCGACAGCAACCGGGGTTCTGCTCAGCGCGTTCTTCTGGGGATACATCATCACCCAAATCCCGGGTGGCGTCCTGGCAGCGAGATTCGGACCGAAACGCGTAATGCTTGCGACCCTGGCGATCTGGGGGTTATGCGCCGTTCTCTGCGCCACTATCCCGAATTACGGTGCGCTCATAGCGATTCGTTTCGCCATGGGCCTTGCGGCAGGAGCCTTGTGGTCGACATTTGCCGTGATCGTTGCGAACTGGTATCCGACATGGGAGCGCGGACGGGCAGCCACGTTCACCGTGATCTCGATCCCGCTGGCCGCAGTCATAGCGAGCCTGTCCAGTGGATGGCTGACCCAGGCACTGACCTGGCACTGGGTGTTCATCAGCCTGGGACTGGCTGCATTCGTGATGGCAGCACTGTTCGCGGTTTTCGGAGCTGACTCACCCGACACCGATCGGCGACTCACCGAAGGGGAGCGCAACTACATTCTGGCGGGTAGGCGCTCCGAATCGACGCCAGGATCGTTCGCTCGGGGAGTTTTGCGGCGTCCGATGGCGTGGATACTCGGCGGCACCTTCCTCCTGTGGCAGTCCGCCTTCTACGGCATGGCTTTGTGGCTACCGAGCTTGGTCGCGCAGGCATTTGAAATCAGCGTCGCAACGGTCAGCCTTGTCTCCATCGTGCCTTTCGTAGTTGCCGTTCTTGTGATGCTGCTCAATTCTCTTCTGTCGGACAAGTCTCCGTGGAGTCGGGGATGGAACGCTGCAGTCCCACTGCTGATAGGCGGTGCAGCTCTGCTCGCGGGGGGATACGTCCACGGGGCATTCGGTGTCGAGTTACTTCTTCTCTACATCGCAGTTGCTGGGCTTTATGCCGGGCTCGGTCCCTGGTGGGCTTGGGTCATCGACAACTTCTCGCGAAGTTTGTCCGGCGGCGCCACGGGATTCGTCAACTTCTGCGGCAACCTAGGTCTCATTGTCGGACCGATCTTGGTCACTTCCGGGGGCGTCTCCGCCCAGCCTTCGTCAAGTCTGTCCATACTCGGCGGTTGTGCCCTGATATCGGCCATCGTGATCATCGTGCTGTCGACCAGGCGCAACATCAAACGAACAGCGGACGCGCCGGCGCGGAACGTACTC
This sequence comes from Rhodococcus sp. P4_F3_2, assembly GCF_056401335.1. NCBI lineage: Bacteria > Bacillati > Actinomycetota > Actinomycetes > Mycobacteriales > Nocardiaceae > Rhodococcus > Rhodococcus sp. P4_F3_2. The sequence continues at coordinate 116,134 of NZ_JBFUJN010000010.1, read as the reverse complement.
GCCGAACCTCGAGAGTCGGATCCCTCGGATGCCAACGCGTAGTGGGCAATGAGTGAACCACTGAGGCCGTGACCGAAGGCGCACAACTCTTCGCTCGAACACGTTGCTCAACGACGTGAACAACTAACCGAACCGGACCACAAACGATTGGAGTACACCGATGTGCGAGACGCATACGACCAGTACCCTGCCCGTCATCTGGCAATGCCCTTCTGCTGCTGGCGATCCCACCACGATCAGTGCGAAGCAGTGGCAAATCGAGGTCGGTCGATGACGCGCCGGAGCGCCGCAGAGATGAGGGATCTGGTCATCGATCAGGGATCGTGGCGGTGCTGGGACGAATCTCCGCGTGACGCTGTCGCCGATGACGAGTATTCAGCCGAATTGGGCCGTGCCCGTGCTACAACGGGAATGGACGAGGCCGTCACGACTGGTCAGGCTACCGTGCATGGCAGGTGCGTCGCTCTCGTATTCGGTGAGTTCGGATTCATGGGCGGCTCGATCGGTGTCGCGACGGGGGAGCGGATCGTCGCGGCAATCCGCCGCGCGACCGCCGCGCGACTTCCACTAGTCGCACTGCCGGCCTCGGGTGGCACCCGAATGCAAGAGGGCACAAGTGCTTTCCTTCAGATGATTCGGATTACCGCCGCTGTCAACCAACATAAGGCCGCGCATCTGCCCTATCTGGTGTACTTGCGTCACCCCACTACAGGTGGTGTCTTCGCCTCTTGGGCATCGCTCGGGCATATCACGTTCGCCGAACCTGGAGCGCTACTCGGATTCCTCGGACCCCGCGTGTACGAATCCCTCTACGGTGAGTCCTTTCCGGCGGATGTGCAGGTGGCCGAAAACTTGTTCCGGCATGGACTGGTCGATGCCGTTGTGCCACCGCAAGAGTTGAGTCAGCTCATCGCCCGCGCCTTGTCGATCATCTCGTTGCCGAGCCCTCCTCGGCTTGAACCTGCGGGCGGAGACGACATAGGTGCGCCCGTTTCGGATGAGGATGGTGACGCATGGGCGTCGGTGATTGCGTCGCGATCGACCAAGCGTCCCGGTGTGCGAGAACTACTCGAGCATGCCGCAACGGAGTCATTGGCGCTCAACGGCACCGGCCAAGGCGAGAATGATCCGGCACTGTTGCTAGCCCTAGTTCGCTTCGGTGACGTTTCGTGCGTGCTTCTGGGCCAGGATCGCCGCGGTCAAACAGTGTCGAATCCGTTGGGTCCGGCTGCCTTACGTGAGGCACGCCGGGGTATGAAACTCGCCAAGGAACTCCAGCTACCCTTGGTGTCCGTGATCGACACTTCGGGTGCGGCGCTGAGCAAGGCAGCCGAAGAGGGCGGACTCGCCGGCGAAATCGCCCGCTGTATCTCCGACCTGATTGCCTTGGATGTCCCGACGGTATCGGTATTACTCGGACAAGGTACCGGCGGTGCTGCTGTGGCGCTTCTTCCGGCCGATGCCGTCATTGCCGCACAACATGGATGGTTGTCTCCTCTACCTCCGGAGGGGGCGAGTGCGATTCTGTTCCACGACATCTCCCACGCACCGGAAATGGCAGTGCGCCAACGTATCGACTCCACCGACCTTCGCGCGGTCGGTTTGGTCGATGTGATCGTGCCGGAGTATCCGGATGCGGCTACCGAGCCGGATTTCTTCAGCGTTCGGATGGGCGCCGCGATTGCGGCAGAACTCCGCCGATTGAGCGCCATGGAAGACGGGTTGAGGTGTCAACTCAGGATGGAACGATTCGACACCATGGGAATCCCCAGCGAGAACGCAACACTCACCTGACCCTCATCTGAAGGCTCTGGGGCGCCGGAACATTCGATCTGACCTGCCTGGCGCCACCTGGAGGAATCGGGTGGCGTGCACAGTACGGCGCCGCCGTCTGGGCGAAATCAATTCGACGATCATGAATCTATTGGCAGGGAATTCCCGTTTCTCACCTTGACAGAACCGCACTGTCTTCGATTATTATAAAATCATCAAATTAATTTCGCTGGTTCTGCACCTCGACGAATCCGTAACGCTCAGAGTTTCGCGTTACCAACGGCCGCTGCGAGGATGCACAACTGCATCGGTTCACCGTGGCTGACGCTCACTTTGCGGCCCAGCCGAATTGAAGCCGCAGTTGGCGCCCGCAGTGGGCGAGTTGATCTTTCACGACCACGAAAATCCATCCATCAACTCTCCTAGGGGTCCACTTTGACCGAAGTACATGCCGTCGAATCCGCAATAACTCCCATGGCGACCGAAGTACCTGTGGTCACGTCGATCTTCATCAACGGAAATTGGAGTCCCGCTCGGACGGAGCGAACTTTCACGGTGACCGATCCCTCTAGTGGACGGTCGATCGCTAATGTCGGCGACGCGGGTGTCGAGGAGGTTCGCTCAGCGATCGACGCGGCTCATGATGCCCTGGACTCGTGGAGCGCGCGGACAGCTTACGAACGCTCCGCCATTCTCTATCGTGCGCACAAGCTGATGTTGGAGCGCGCGGACGAATTGGCGACGCTGATGACGACGGAACAGGGTAAACCGCTTCGTGCTGCGAGGACCGAAGTCCAGTATGCCGCAGACTTTCTCATCTGGTTCGCCGAGGAAGCCAAGCGAATCTACGGTCGAACGATCCCGTCGGCGCGACCCGATCAGCGTTTCGTGGTGCAGCACCAGCCCGTAGGCGTGGTTGGCGCGGTAACCCCGTGGAACTATCCGATCTCCATGATCACGCGCAAAGTCGCGCCCGCTCTCGCAGCGGGATGCACGGTCGTACTCAAGCCGGCCGAGGCTACGCCGCTCTGCGCGGTGGAGGTATTTCGGATCCTCGAAGAAGCCGGTGTTCCCCCGGGCGTGATGAATCTTGTGACGACATCCGACCCTCGGATGGTCGGCGAGGAGTTCACGAGCAACGAGAAAGTTGCGAAGGTGACATTCACGGGTTCGACGGCGGTCGGCCGGAAATTGGCTGAGGGCGCCGGTCGTTCGCTGAAGCGCATTTCGCTCGAGCTTGGCGGGCATGCACCGTTCATCGTGTTCAGCGATGCCGATCCGGTGCACGCAGCAAAGGGCGCAGCAGCAATCAAGATGCTCAACACCGGCCAAGCCTGCATCGTTCCCAACCGGTACTTCGTGCATTCGTCCATCGTCGACGAGTTCTGCGAAGTGCTGACGTCCCGGCTTGGCCGGATGAGTGTCGGTCACGGTCTCCAAGAGGGTGTTTCGGTCGGCCCCCTCATCAACGAGGCTGCGGTGGAGCGAATGGAACGGCACGTGTCGGACGCGGTGAACCACGGCGCGAAGGTGCGACTCGGCGGCCACCGTTTGACAGAGGGCGAGTTGGCCGCCGGCAATTTCTACGCGCCGACAGTGCTGTCCGGGGTGACACCCGACATGCTGATCTACCGCGAGGAAACCTTCGGACCGATTGCTCCGGTGATCGCCTTTGACGATGACGACGACGTGATCGCTATGGCTAACGACACCAGCTACGGACTCGCGTCGTACATCTATTCCCGTGACATCAGTCGGGCGATGCGGACGGCAGAGCGTCTGAAGTTCGGCATGGTCGGAGTCAACGACATCAATCCCACTTCGGCGGCAGCTCCCTTCGGCGGGGTCGGCGACAGCGGACTCGGTCGCGAAGGTGCGCAAGAGGGACTTCTCGAGTACCTGGAGACACGACTGCTCGGGATAAGCGTGTAACCAAACGTTTTGTGAAATTAGATGCAACAGAATGCAATTAGGCGATTTGCAGCAGATCAGAAAGGCACAGCGGTGACGCAGACCGATAATTACCTTACGGCCACTACCTCGGCGGACAAGACGCTTCACAGGGTCCTGAAGCCGCGCTCCGTTGCCTTCGTCGGGGTCTCCGAGACCTCGCCGTTCGCCCACAGCGTGCACCGGACGATGCAGGGCGAGGCAGAAGTCCTATTTGTTCATCCAAAACACGACACACTGTTCGGGCAGCCGTGCGTCCCCTCGGTTGCAGACCTCGGGCGCCCTGTTGACGCAGTCTTCAGCGCAGTGGCGGCGGCTCACTCGGTAGGCATCGTTGAGCAGGCCGCAACTATCGGCGCTGGAGGAGTGGTGCTTGTTGCCGGAGGGTTCGCCGAGGCAGGTAAGACCGGTGCCAAGCTTCAACAGCAAATAACGACCATCGCGAACGGTGCGGGGATGCATCTGGTGGGCCCCAACGGAATTGGCATGATCAACGTGCCGGACCAAGTCGACTTGACCGTGCTCGAAGCTTTCGGGCGTCGGCCGGGTGGACTTTCCGCTGTTACACACAGCGGCGCCATGATCGAGGCGATCGCAGCGTCGGCATGCCGCCCGGGCGGCGCCGGCCTGAATCTCCTCATCTCGGCGGGCAATGAGGCCGTCACGGATTTGGCTGACTACCTGGATTTCTTGGTCGACGACGAGCAAACCACGGTGATCGCGCTTGCTCTGGAAAAGATCCGCCGACCAGATGCATTCTTCGCCGCAGCCGCTCGCGCACAGGAAGCGGGCAAACCGATCGTTGCGATCAAGATGGGTAGGTCGGAGCGCGGGCAGCGGATGGCAGCGTCGCACACCGGCAGTCTTGTCGGTGACGCCTGGGTCTACGAAGTGGGCCTACGCCAGGCTGGAATCGAGCTTGCTCACGAGATCGACGAGCTCGTGGATCGAGTCCAGTTTCTCGAACAACTGAACCCGCAGCGTTGGACTGAGGTCCGTGGTCTGGCTGTACTTACGGCCACCGGCGGGTTTGCCCAGCTCGCAAGTGATTTGGCAGAAGACACAGGCGTCGATATCCCGGCGCTCGAGCAACTTCAGCCCTTCATCGACGAGAACATTCCCGGAAAGCCGTTGGCGAATCCGCTGGACGCTACCGGGTTCGTCGGTTCAGTTCCAGGGTTGTGGGAGTCCATTGTCGATCGATATGCCGCCGATCCGGATGTCGACGCGCTGCTCTATACGAGCCAGCATGCGGATTGGGATACGAATGGTCGACAGCGGGCCGAGGAATTCGCCGAGCGCGCGCAGCGTCAGCCGGGCAAACCGTTCCTACTCGCTCCTCTTGCGGGAATCGGGGGCCAGTGGTTGGGGGACCTGCGGAGAGACGGTGTCGCGGTCGGAAACGGGCTGTTGGGATGCCTGCGCGGGTTGCAGACCATGGGCAATTTTGTCAGGTCCCGCAACCAGGGGCCACGTGCGGTATCGGCCACTGATGTTCCTGTACTGCAGATACGAGATGAAGAAGTACTGGAGGTCGCGGAAGGGCGCATGTTGTCCTTCGGTGCCACCATGCGACTGCTTACCGACGCCGGCATCCCGGTTGCGCGCTGGGCCGTTTTCGACGGAGCCGTCGAACCTGTTCCCTTTGCCGGCCCCTACGTCGTGAAGTTGGCTGATGTTGCGCACCGCACAGAACACAATGCGGTGCGGGTGAACGTGGCAGAGAAGGATCTGCAGGCTGTGACAACCGAATTGCGGGAGATCGCGCGCCGCGACGATCTGCCGACAACCGTTGCGGTGCAGGAAATGGTCTCCGGTCACGGCGAGATCTTCATCGGCCTGCAAGGGGCGTCGGAGCTTGGACCATTGACCGTATTCGGTCTCGGTGGAGTGTTCGTGGAGATAATGAAGAAGGTCGGGGGGCGCCTGGCGCCCTTCGATCGCAGGGTTGCTCACGAGCTTGTCGGTGAAGTTGACGACACCGGAATTATGGACGGATTCCGAGGTGCGCCGGCCTGGGACCGCGATCGTCTGGCAGAAATTCTCTGCGCTGCAGGCGATCTAGCCGCACGAGGTCGCGAATCGATCGAATCGCTCGATATCAATCCACTGATCATCACGGCCGACGGCCCAGTCGCCGTCGACGGCCTATGCCTGTTGCAGCGGCCGCAATAATCGCTTCTGGAAACCGGGTTCCATCTGCTCACGGATACAAAACTCGCGGTCGCGTGCCCACTACTTCAGCAGACCTAGCACTGGCACCTGGCGAGTAGGCACGCGGCCGACCTTTGATTTGTCATGAGAGGAAACAACAAGTGATTCAGCGGAATCGGCCAGCGGTGATAGCTGGCATTCACCTCACAGAACAAGGTGACTTGTCCGACCGAGTCCAGTCGGAAGTGTGGTGGGAAGCGGTAGCGGGAGCCTGCGCGGACGCAGGCCTCGAGGTAGGCGATATTGATGGTTTGGTGGGGGAGGCCCCACAGGGTACCGGCATCCGTGCCGCACTTCCCGGCGCTACGCTCGGATACGACACGCTCGGAAAACCGTTGCGATTTCATGCAACCGCAGCAATTGGCGCGGCATCCGCTGCCGCCAACGTGCACCTGGCTGTTTACGCCGTGTCAGCTGGTTTGGCGGATGTAGTGGTGATCGCGACGGCCGCGGCCGGGAAGGCTCCCGGCTTGACAAGTGTGAACCGTGACGAAGCAGTCAAGACCATGGCGAAGCTCAGCGGCCCATACGAGTACGTTTACGGAACGACGCGCGTGTCCGATTATTCGGTGTTGGCGATGCGACATATGCATGAATTCGGCACGACGCCTGAGCAACTCGCAGAGATCGCCGTCGCACAGCGCCAAGGCGCCGTCTTGCATCCGCTTTCCGTGTACGGGTCGCGAGGTGATCTGACAGCCGATGATGTCCTCAACTCGCGGATGATCGCGGATCCGCTGCACCTATTGGATTGCTGTGCGATCAACCAGGGTGGTGGTGCGATCGTGGTGACGAGTCTGGACCGTGCTCGCGACTTGAAGCATCGTCCAGTGCAGTTGATGGGCTACGGAGAAGGTCACAGTCACATCGATCCCAATGCCAGTCCGGATTTGGCCACCTTTCCCGCGGCGAAGTTGGCTGCCGACACGGCATTCGAAATGGCGGGCGTTGCGCGTACCGATATCGATGTTGCCGGGATTGCCGATCACTTCACGATCAACGTTGTGTTCGGCCTGGAGTCGGCAGGGTTTTGCGCTGTCGGTGAGGGCGGCACGTTCGCGGAATCTGGAGCACTGCGCTTGGACGGCTCATTGCCTACCAACACCGCGGGTGGCTTCCTGTCGTTCAGCCATGCGGGCTCCTGCAGTCTGTTTACCTTGATCGAGCTCGTCGAACAGCTCCGCGGCGACGCGGGAGGGCGCCAAGTGCAGAGTGCCGAGCTGGCGTATCTCAGCGGAGTCGGCGGCGCAATGCAGAACAATTTCTCCGCAATCTTAGGAAGGGCGTAGCGGCGATGAACACTTATGACAAGTTCCTACCCGACGATATCCCGGCCTGGCAGACACCCTTCTGGCAGTCACTCAGGTCGAACAAGGTTGCGGTGCAACGGTGTGAGGCGTGCGGTACCTACCGCTACGTGCCCAAAGAGCTATGCCCGTCATGCCAGTCCGTCGCGGCGGTCTGGGCGCCGGTAGTTGGCGAAGGCACCATCTATACGTACTCGGTGATCCGTCGTGGGCCCACCGAAGCGTTTCAAGCCGATGTGCCATATGTGATCGTTCACGTCGAGATGGCTGAAGGATTCCGCATGGTGGGCGGCTTGCTCGGTGTCGACCCAGAGGAAGTCAAGATCGGCGCCTCGGTCCGGGTGCGCTACGTCCACGCTACCGATGATTGGACGCTGCTGGCGTTCGAACCTGCCTGATTCGGTCTTACCCTTGCCATGTTCTCTTCCCCCCTCACATGGGGAGGAAGAGGACATGGCAAGTCGTTTCGGATAGGGCTGGGACGCTACGGAGACTCGATGTGCGCGACGATGCCTCGTCYGTCGTCGCGAGTCCACCCCTTCTTGGTTGCGTAGTCCATCATTGCAGCCCAACGTCGTTCCCAATCCGGCGTCGAGTCGGTGCAGCGTGATCGTAGTGCTTCGGCATCGAGAACCACGTTGTTCTCTTCGCCCATGCGACCAAGCCCTGAGTTGCGTAGTGCGGTGTCGACAGCGGTGCGGTCGGAGTCGGATTCTACGTGCATGCGGTTGAGGTCGTCGCTCTCGTGAACTGTGACCTCTAGGTCTGAGATACGAATGATCATGTTGAACTCCTTTGTAATGGCGCCCTGTGTTGTCGTCGGGCGCCGATCTGTAAATTGCCGGAATTGTTGTGTAGTAAGAAGTTCAAGCGAGCTGGTCGACAAAGGCGCCCAGTTGTTTGATGTTTCGGCACTCGAAGACTCCGCTGCAATGCTCACGGTATTGGCCGATGATTGAATCACCGGTATCCCACATGGTCTTTGATTCCGGGTTGAGCCAGAATACATCGGCCGCCCGGCGACGTATGTCACCGACGATGCCCGTACGGGCAGCGTGATAGTTAGTCCGCGCGTCGCCCAGTATCAGCACGATAGAGCGCGAATTGATCTGATCCCCGAACCGTTGCCAGAACGTGTCGAGTGCGTTGCCGTAGTCACTGTGACCGTTGAGCCAAACGCCCAGTCCTTCTTCGTTTATTCGCTGGGTCGCACTCGAGATCGTGTCCGACTCCGCGAGGATCGAGGTTACTTCATCGAGTCCGTCCGTGAAGACGAAGCTTCGCACCCGACTGAACTCGGAGCGGAGGGCGTAGGTCAGTTGAAGTGCGAAGGCCGCGAACGTAGCGACTGAGCCGGAAATATCAGCGAGCACGTACAACTCGGGCTTGGCGAGTCGGGGGCAGCGAAATACGGGTTCGATCGGTGTCCCGCCAACCGACATCGACCGCCGGACGGTTCGCCGGATGTCCAGCGCGCCGCTGCGGCGACCGTGGCGCGCTAGCCGATCGGTGAGTTTTCTACTCATCGGAGTGATCACCGGTTGTAGCTCTTCGATGAGCTTGCTCGATGCGGTGAGGAACTCGACGTCCTCAGGCAGTGGCCGACGCAGAGTCTTGGCGATGGCGTCGGCACCTCGGTCGGCAACGAGGAAGTTGCGAATCTCCGCCTCGATTTCCTGCTCGAAGGTTGTCACTCTTTGTTGGAATGTGTCGCGGCGTAGCCGATTCAGCAACCGATCATCGATGTTTGCGCAGTCGCGCGCGATCAACTCGGCCAGCAGGCGATTCGGGTCGACCGCCCGAAGGGTTCGGAACACGTAGTATGTACCGGCAACTGCACGTCCGGGTTGGATGCCCGCATGCCGACTGATCATCTCTGCAGCAATCAACCGTAGGAGCAGTGTCGGCTGTGCCTCACGCTCGAGTGCGCCGAGTAGAAGTTGTCGGAGTTCCGCTTCCTCGACGTCCTCGAGCGGTGTACTTTTAGTGGCAGATTCGTTGGAGACTCCCGCGTGGCGCACGCCGAAGTAAATATCGAAGACCGCCGAAAACGCGGACTCGTGCGCGTTGTTCTTGACGAGAACGCTTGCGAGCGCGAACTTTACAGCTGTCCGGTTCGCTAAATCGATGTGCCGTAGTACGCGCACCGCGTCGATGTGTTCGGACACAGAAACGGGTAGGCCAATGTTGCGCAACTCCCAGACCAGTCCTTCGACTGCCGTAATCATGAGATGCTCACTACCGCATAGGTTTCGGCTACGCTGATTCTATGCCTCATGAACCGGTTTTGATGGTCCACGGTGTCGGATCGTCCTTCGATCACAACTGGCGGGCCACTGGCTGGGTCGACATCTTGGAAGGGGAGGGCCGCGACGTCATTGGTGTCACGCTGCCCGGGCACGGAGTTGACTCTGTTTCGCCGTCGGAAGATCCGGCGGATGCTGTACTGCGAGGCTGTCCATCCGGTGGCAAACAGGTTGACGCGGTGGGCTTCTCGGCCGGCGGACATGCACTGCTCAGAGCTGCTGCGCGGTGTCCTGCCGCGTTCCGGAGAATCGCTGTTCTGGGCGTCGGCGGTCCGACTGAAGGCGACAACGGCGCGCAACTCGGGGACATCGTAGATGGCCTCGAGGCAGACGAGGAGCCCTCGTCGGGGACCGCCCGGACTATTCGCCGACTTGCTGTGGGCGTGGGCAATGACCGCTTCGCCGTGGCGCGCTTTCTGCGCGCGGAACGTCCGCCACTGAGTGTCGAAGAGTTGGCCGAGATTAGATTGCCGGCGCTTGTTGTACTGGGCGAGAATGACTTTGCGGGGACTGCTGCAGGTCTGGTTGGTGCTCTGCCGGCCGCAACATTGGTGACGCTGCCTAGAACTGATCATTTCGCTACACCGACGAATTTTCACGCCATCGAAACGGTGGTGCGTTTTCTTGCAGAGTGAGCTGTGCGGGCGGTTCATCGAGGTGTCTCGGCGAGTTCTTTCGCCGCCAGCACGATGTCGGCCTGATTCTTCAGTAGCACAGGCAGAGTGTCGACGAGGATATCCGCGTTGACCTGGTCGACGTTGAGTATCGTCAAAGTGCGGGCCCAGTCGAGCGTCTCGGAAATTGATGGTTTCTTCGAGAGATTCATTGAGCGCAATGAACGGACCACCTCGGAGACGGCGTCAGCGAGCTCTAGCGAGATCCCCGGTACCCGAGCGGCGATGATATCTCTTTCTCGCTCAGCACTCGGGTAGTCGATGTTCAAGTACAGACAGCGTCGTTTGAGGGCGTCGGACAGATCGCGACTGTTGTTGGACGTCAGAAAGACCGCGGGGATCCGTGTTGCAGTGACCGTGCCCAGTTCGGGTATCGATACCTGGTAATCGGATAGCAGCTCGAGTAGAAGTGCCTCTGTCTGAACGTCGATGCGATCGACCTCGTCGATAAGCAAGACGACTGAATCGGTGCTTCTGATGGCTTCGAGTAGTGGTCGCGTCAGTAGGAATCGTTCGTCGAACAGGTTTCGCTCGGATTCGATGGGGATCGACTCCGATTCCTGCTGACCGTGGGATTGGAGGTGCAGTAGCTGTTTGCGATAGTCCCACTCGTAGAGAGCCTTGGACTCGTCAAGACCTTCATAGCACTGGAGTCGAATCAGTCGTGAATTAGTTGCCAGGGCAATAGATTTGGCTAGTTCTGTTTTGCCGGTTCCGGCTGGTCCTTCGACGAGAACCGGTTTTTGCAGCCGGTAGCCGAGATGAACGGCTTGTGCAATCCGAGGATCGGCGAGGTATCCGACAGTGCGCAGAGCATCGCTCACCTGTTCGGCGCTGTCGAACGCGTTGTCGGTATCAACCTCGGGTGCCTTCATTACTGACCTTTCAGTCCGCAGCTTTCTCCAATAATTCAGGAAGTATCAAACTATGGGGCTCACGATCTCGGGTCAAGTGGCAGTTTTTGGGTCTTGACGGCAGTAGGCGCCCTCCATATATTGATGATATTCGAACATTCGATGCATCGTGTCGAGAGTGCTCGAATCGGTGTCACTTCACACGCCGCGCTCGATAAACCCCTGACAGTGCGGCTGAGCTACTGGCCTAGGTCCCACAGCGGAGACGAAGAGAATTCTGTCGCAACAGTTTTCAGGGGCTTTAGCGGCGGCAAGTGACAGGCGCTCGATGGCCGTACCGGCGAAGCCCGGACGGGTAGGCATTTAGGAGGAGACTCGGTGGAGTTCGAACTAACCCCGGATCAGGAACTGTTCCGCGGGACGACCAAGGACTTTCTGGAAAAGGAATCATCGCTGGAGAAGGTTCGTGAGCTGGCCGAAAACGGCAAAGGCTTCGATCGTGACTGGTGGCAGCGAGGTGCCAACCTCGGCTGGATGTCGATGTTGGTGAGCGAGAAGTCCGGCGGCGACAGCATTTCGGGGGCTGGGTTGCTGGACATGGCGATCGTCGCGGAAGAGATGGGTCGACTGGTATCACCCGGACCGCTTGTTGTGGCGAACGTGGTGGCCGCCGCTCTGTCGGAATCAAGCAACGCGCCCGCGCACATGAAAACAATTGAACAACTTATGGCGGGGGACGCGGTCGCTACGTATGCCATGTGTGAGATCGACCGAGGCTGGGATCCCGCTGGTACTCAGCTGGTAGCCAGCTCGGACGGCGACGAAGTCGTGTTGACCGGCGTCAAAGATCGGGTCGAGTCTGCCGAGCAATCGGAGTACATGCTCGTGACTGCGCGCCGCGACGACGGGCTTGCCCAATATCTCGTGCCTGCTGACCTGCCGGGATTGACGATCACCCCTTTGATGGGTATCGATCTTGTTCGCCGGTACTCGCAGGTTAGCTTCGATGGTGTGCGGATCCCCAGTTCGGCACTGGTCTTTTCGGGTGGCGAGACCGAGCAGGCGATCGAGCGACAGTTGCAAATCGCGATTGTGCTTCAGTGTGCTGAACTCGTTGGGGTCATCGGCCGCGTGCTCGAGGACACCCTCCAGTGGATGTTCGATCGATATTCGTTCGGTCGCCCGCTCGCCTCATACCAGGCGCTCAAGCATCGTGTCGCCGATATGAAGATGTGGCTCGAAGCTTCGCAGGGTACTACTACCGCCGCAGCGCGCGCGGTACAGAACCGATCACCTGAGGCCGCTGAATTGGTGAGCATCGCGAAGTCCTACATCGGACAGGTCGCAACCGACATCATTCAGGATTGCGTCCAACTGCATGGCGGAATCGGAATCACCTGGGAACACGACATCCACCTATACCTGCGCCGCGCGACGGTGAATCGGGTCAGCTGGGGCACACCATCCGAGCATCGTGAGCGTCTCGCCACGATCATCGGCGTATGACACAAAGGGGAGTCATTATGGGATCACCGACAGAGATTGACGCTATCGAGGACGTCGAGTCCTTCCGGGCGCGAGCCAAGAAGTGGATTGCAGCTAACCTACCTCCGGCAAAGCCGGTGACCGGCGAAGAACCTGAGAGCGAAGACTACGACGAAGCTGCGTGGGAACGCGCCAGTGAACTGCAGAAGTTGTTGTACAGCGGCGGGTTTGCAGGTTTGTGCTATCCGAAGGAATATGACGGTCAAGGTCTGACGCCTGCGCACCAGAATGCCTTCAACGAAGAGGTTGTCGGCTACGAGATGCCGCAGTTGCTCAACTCGCCGACGTTTAGCATTTGTGGACCGACCATCCTCGATATGGGTACGGAAGAGCAGAAGAAGACGCACTTGTCGGCGATGATCCGCGGAGAGGAAGCGCTGGTGCAGTTTCTCTCCGAACCCAGTTGTGGATCCGACCTCGCCGGGGTGGTCACCCGCGCCACTCGCGATGGTGATGTCTTTATTCTCAACGGCTCGAAGATCTGGAGTTCGTGGGCCTATTCCGCGGATTACGCACTTTGCCTCGCGCGTACCGACTGGGATGCACCTAAGCATCGAGGCTTGACGATGTTCCTCCTCAAGGTGAAGCAACCTGGTGTCGAGATTCGTCGCATCAGGCAGGTGAACGGAAATGAGGAGTTCTGTCAGGAATTCTTCGACAACGTCGAGGTTCCTGTCGAGAACGTTGTCGGCGAGATCAACGGCGGTTGGGAAGTGGCATCGCGTCAGATGTTCCATGAGCGCAACTCCGTAGGCGGTGGCTCTCAGTACGTCAGCGGAAAGCTGATGGGGCCGAAGCGGCGCTCGCCAACCGAGGGAATGATCGATATCGCTCGCAGAACTGGTCGGTCGGAGGACCGTCACGTGCGGGAGCTGATCGCAGAATCACATGCGCTGGGCAAGGTGCAGCAGCATCTGGTCGAACGTGTTGTTGGAGGCATGCGAACAGAGAACCTGCCGGGGTCGTCCGCTTCGATCATTCGTTTGTTCCACGGTATGGGGCACCTTCGCGAAACCGAGATCGCACTCGAGATCGGTGGCTCGCACGGGATCGTTTCCCCGGTGGGCACAATCGGTGACCGCGCGATCGGCGAAACGTTCATCACGCGACAGGCAGCCTGTATGGGTGGCGGCACCACCGAGATCGCCCGCAATATCATCGCGGAGCGAGTACTCGGGATGCCGCGTGAGTACTCGGCCGACCGGGACCTTCCGTACAAGGATGTCCGTCGCGGTCGCTGAGGCGTCGACAGCTCGAGTATTTCAGGAGCTCGGTCGAGGAATCGGCATGATCATCGCCCGTACTTGTCGGCAAACTTCTGTAAAGCGTTAGTCCCCAGTGGATCTGACAACTTTCCATCGACATTGGGCAGTAGTTTCCCAGAGCGACTCTGTTCAGACGGACATAGTCGGCACATCTTTTGACCATGAGGAGTGAACATGAGCAATCAAACCATCGACCTGAAAGCAGACGCCGAGAAGTTCATCGATGCCTACAACAGTGGAGATCTCAGCCGCCTCGAAGCAGTGTTCGGTGAGGATGCCGCGCTGACTCACCACAATCGCGGGGGGACGTTGGCGGGACGGTCGGCGATCATGGCGATGTTCGAAGCGTCGGGGCAGATGATGCCGGGCAAGACCTTCGTTGACCGCCAATCACTGGACATCCTCGGTCCCGACCGAGTCGTTGTCCGCCACACCTGGACAGTCACCCCGACTGTGGACGTTCCAGGTATGGCTGCTGCGGGCGAAAAAATCAGCCTCGATCTTGCCACATTTCTGACCTTCCGTGATGGTGTGGTCGTCGAGTACCACGACTTCGGATAATCGGTCCAGTGCAGGACCCGGGGTGCGGCGCCCCGGGAACTGCACCGCACTCCTTCGAAAAGAGCGGTGCTCAGTACACGAATTCTATTGCTGCACAGAAATTGTCAGCGGTGCATCGAGGTAATCTTTCGTGGAGGCGACGTTGAACATTTCAATCGTCGGGATCACGCGATTACCCGCCTGGACCGGCGCTTCACCAGGCTCATTCACAGTCTTTCCCTGATGGCAGATGCTCGGGGCTTTTCGTGGCCCGAACAGGAAAAGGAAAAAGCGAAAAATGGATGGATCAACAGCGCGGACTACGCCGGTGGGGTCTCGTCGGAAACCTTACTCGCTGGTTCTGACGGCTATGGTCGCCGCGGAGTCGACCGGAGCCTTCGAGGCAGGCATGCTCATCGCGGTCGTACCGAAACTGATCGCAGACTTCGATGTCACTACGGCCGACATCGGATGGGCTTTTACGGGATTCTATTTGATGGTCGGAGCGTCCGCCGCGATTGGAGGCAGGCTCGGTGATCTCTTCGGCCGTAAGAAGGTGCTGATTATCGTCTTGCTGCTGTCGATCATCGGCTCGGTCGTCAGCGTGGTCGTGGGAACATTCGGTGCGGTCGTTGTCGGGCGCACACTTCAAGGAGTATCTGGCGCGGTGCTTCCACTTGTCCTCGGTATAGCACGCGAGGCTGTGCTGACTAGGCGTGTCCCAGTGACTCTTTCGGTCGTTGCAGGTGTTCAGACTTTGGCCGGCGCAGCTGGCTTCTACGTCTCTGGTCTACTGATCGAGCACGTCGGTTGGCAAGCGATCTTCATCGTGGCGGCGGCCCTCGCTGCTTTCGCTGCCCTGATGTGCGCCGTCGGTATCGAACGATCTCCCGTCACCCGAGTAGTTGGAGAAAGAATCGACTTCGTCGGCGGTGCGCTCTTTGTTCCTGCTCTTGCCCTGATTCTCTATGGCGCTACGTCTTCACAGACAAAAGGGTGGGGGGACTTGACTGTGCTCGGCAGCATCGGACTTGGAGTTGTCGTCGGAATCATTTGGGTCCTATGGGAATTGCGAGTGAAGAACCCTCTGCTGAACCTTCGTCTCCTTGCCAAGCCGCAGTACGCACTGGCGCTAGGTATCTTCGCGTTCGTGACATTCGGAGCGTTGGGTGGAATGCAATTGCTGCAACCGATTTTGTTTCAGGGCCCCACAGCCGCGCCTGTGGGACTCGGGCTCACGCCTTCTCAGTTCGGCCAAATAGCGCTGGTGCTTTCCATCGTGGGGTTCCTGTTCACCCCGCTTTCCGGCCGGCTCGCCAGGACATCGGGAGCAAAGTCGCCCATCGGAATTGGAATTGGGATCCAACTCGTGACACTGCCGGGCTTCTATTTCCTGCGAGAAGCCCTGCCTGTGATGGTCGTGCTGTTGATACTCGGCGGCATCGGAATCACTTTCATCTTGTCGGCGATTCCCAACTTACTCGCAGAATTTCTCCCCCAGGAAAACATGGGCGAAGGAATGGGCGTCATCGTTGTCATCGGGGCGATTTGCAAGAGTGTGGGTATCTCGGCGTTTGCAGTCGTGTTGTCAAGCTCTGTCGTGCCAGGCACGCAATTTCCACAACTCAGCGCCTACGGCATTGCGATCGGTCTTGCGGTCACTGGAATCGTCGTCGCAATGATCCTCACCTTCCTGATACCTCGCCGAACACCCGTCCAATGCAATGACGGTGCAAAGGACGGCGTCGGGGCCACTGTCCTGACGCACGAATAATCCGAATCTCGTTGCTCAGCAGCGGTTATCAGAAACGTGTGAATCAGTTGAGTGGTCACCAGGGACCTCTGCCTCGGCTCTTCCACTTACGCTGAGAATCAAGTGTGCAGCCCGAGATATCACGCGCGTGCGTGGCAGTCGCCAAAAGTTCAAAGGTCGACGGTTATAAGAAAGTGGCGCCTCTGTGCCGGAAAAACGAAGATCCTTCGCCCTACTTCGTGCACAGTATGGCCACCAGTCGTGGCCGCCCCACTCGTCTATCCATATTCACTAGTTCCGGAGGAATCGAAATGGCAACCGAATCTGCGACGCGTTCGAAGTCTCGCGCCCACCGAAATGCCGAGTCACCCGTAACATCGCTCGTACGTGACCTCCCTCGCCGAAGTGACATCTTTTACGTGACCAAGGATTTGGTCACGTCGTGCTCTGCGCACGGCGTTGTGATCCGTGGTGACCAGCGAGGCCGTCAACTGGGGTTTCCTACTGCCAACGTACCGGTGGACGATCAGCAAGATGTACCCGCGGATGGCGTTTACGCTGGTTGGCTGCGTCGGATGGATACACGGGACATCTACCCTGCTGCAATCAGCGTGGGAACCAATCCGACATTCGAGGGCATACGTGATCGGCGTATCGAGAGCTACGTGCTGGACCGCACCGATCTCGAACTGTACGGCGTTCCGGTCGAGGTTGCCTTTGTTGCACATGTGCGTGATGTGAAGTCTTTCGACTCGATAGAWGACCTGATAGTGCAAATGGGCTGCGATGTCGAGATGATACGCAAGATTCTGGTCGATGCCGACGATGTCGGCCAAGACGCGTGATCACAACTGGAGGATCGTCGATACACCGAAGATGAAACCGCAGTCAAGGATTCGAAATGTCCGGAAGGCTACGTGAATTCCACCCTGCCGTAGTGCCATGCCATGAATACGAGAGAGAGTCATCATGAAAAGCAGTCAAGGTCGGATCGCCCTTATTCAGGCCGCATGGCACCACAACATCGTCGACCGTGCGCGCAAAGGTTTTCTGGACGAGGTGACGACATTGGGTTACAGCGAGGAGAATGTGGAGTGCTTCGAGGTGCCTGGAGCGTTCGAGATCCCTTTGCATGCCCAGAGGTTGGCCGGTAGCGGTCGATACGACGCAGTGGTGGCTGCCGCCTTGGTGGTCGACGGTGGCATTTACCGGCACGAATTCGTTTCGGCTGCGGTCATCGATGGGCTCATGAGGGTTCAACTCGATACTGGTGTACCAGTGTTTTCAATCGTATTGACGCCACACCATTTTCATGAGCACGCGGACCATATCACTTACTTCACAAAGCATTTCGAGAGGAAGGGCGCAGAGGCAGCCAAAGCCTGCACTGCCACGTTGGCGACCTTGTGTACTCTTCCGGACTGAAGAACTGCGAGAAACGCCGCTGGCGAACGGGCGGTGGGCGTTCGTGAACAGACCGTCGATCGGCTGAGTTTCCGTTTCTCTGTCGGTCGTTTCGACGTTCCGGGGTCACGGCCGTTGACGAAGGACGCTCGACTGGGAGTACCCAGCCGAGCGTCGGGGCGCAGTGATGAATCCGGCCGTCGGAGCAAACTCCACAGAACGCGTCGTCATATAGCAATAGTTACTCGACGTTCGAAGTATCCGTTGCCGGCGGTGGGGTTCACAGAGAATTGCGAGAGATACAAGGGTCGGGGGCAATACTGCATCGGCTCGGACTGTTCGAGCGATTCCACAAAGTAGGGGCCGTGTGTGGTTCGCCGTCGAAGGCGGGGTGCGTAGTCACTGTTTGCCGGAGAAGATTGCATCTCCCCGGACGGTGGCATCGGCACCGCCGTCGAGGAAGATGACTTGTCCGGTGACATGTGAGTTTTCTTCGCTGGCAAGCCAAGCCACCAGACTTGCTGGGACGTGAGCATCGGCAGGACCGTTCAGGGGCATTGGAACCATGTCGAGAAGTGATTGACGACTGTCGGCATTCTCCAAAATCGAGAACGTCATCGGTGTTCGAATGATACCGGGCGCAACACCATTGAGGGGAATGCCGTTCCCTGCCCATCGAGCTGTGATCGACTCGCGCCGAAGCCATTGGGAAAGAGCGCGTTTCGAGGAGGGGTAGAGTAGATCAGTCCGTCCTGCTGCGGTGATTCGTTCGGTTTCAACCGCCGCTTTGTGCTCGTCTCCTTCGAGGTAGGCGGCGAGAAGTCGGTCGTCGACTTCGTTGAGGGCCGCGAATGAAGTCACAGCCACCGCTCGCGGTGCGCGCGAGTCGGCGAGAAGTGGCTGTAGTCCGTTCAGAGTAGCCACTGCGCCGAAGTAGTTGACGTCGGGAGGTCCACCGGCGATCGCAAGGATGGCGTCCAGGCCATCTGGGGCGAGATCGGCTACCAAACCCGGCAGTGCGCTGCGGTCGTCGGCGACCGACAAGTCGACGTTTATGTCGGCGTCACGAAGGTCGATGCCGATGATCCGGTGTCCTGAATCAGCGAGAAGATCAGCGGTTGCTTTCCCGATCCCGGATCCTGCACCGGTGATCGCGTAGGTCCTGCTGGGCATGTGTGTTGCTCCGTTCTATGGACTGAGTGATGGGCGGTAGGTGGTAATTGTCGGGCTGTGTGTTTTCCCTTTGGAGATAGGCGATAACTCGGTGGGGCGTAAACGGTTTAGATGCGTTTTGTGCCGGGCCAGGTCAGGGTATGTGAAGTTGAACGACAATCCAGAGGACTGCTGTCCCTCGTCGCTGTCAATTTGGTGAGAAGAATGCCGACGAGATGTGTTGCATCCGGTCCGTGGGGCCAGCGGCGGTCTTGATGTTCACTCGTCCGCCTGCGTGTGATCGGCAAGGCCGTGCACCACCGGCGACGGTCGGGTAGCGATCGATTCTCTTTCACGTATAACCGGTACGGGCGTTATTCCGGTTTTGCCCACTACTGCCTCCTCGGCTCTCGGCGGCACGACGTCAAACCTACAGTTGTCCGTTAGCGAAAACAATCGTACAGTTGTTCGTTAGTTCCTCCCGCGCGACTCGGAGGCCAGTTGAATCCTGAAGAGGGCGGAAGATGGCACCGATGGACATGATCGATCCGGAGCTTGCTGCGGTAGTCGCGGCCATGGCAGAGGAAATGATGGCCCATGGCATCCCGGCGCTTCCTGCGCGAGGCGATGCACTCGCCCTTCGAGCGTTGCTTGATCTCGGCATGGCAGAGGTTCCTTCGCCTCCGTCGGCCGGTGTGGTCGCACGTTCGTATTTCGTCTCAGTCTCGGATGGGAAGCAGATTGAATTACGCTGGTACTCAACTGATTCTGGCATACCGGCCACGGGTCCTGCGGTCGTATACCTGCACGGCGGCGGGATGATCGGCGGCAAAGTCGACTATTACGACGGGCTTGTACGCCATTACGTACAGGTATCGACAGTCCCAATGCTGCTTGTGGACTACCGGGTCGCTCCTGAACAAACAGGAACCGGATTGGCAGAGGACGGGTTTGCTGGTCTGCGTTGGCTTCTCGCGCATGCAGATGACTTAGGGGTGGACTGTACTCGCGTGGCCGTCATGGGTGACAGTGGTGGTGGTGGCATCGCCGCTGGAACTGCGATCCTCGCGCGTGATCGAGGAGTGTCACTGGCGAAACAGATCCTCATCTACCCGATGCTCGACGACCGCACGACCGATCCGGATCCAAGATTGGAAGATATGGTCGCGTGGACATATGACAACAATTGGACCTGCTGGAAAGCAGTGTTGGGCGACGCTTTCGGAGGCGATACGGTCTCGCCGGTTGTAGTGCCGGCGCGGCTGGAGGATTTAACCGGGCTTCCTTCGGCCTACATCGAAGTCGCCGAAATCGACATCCTCAGGGACGAGGGCATCGCCTACGCTCAAAGTCTTCACAAGGCAGGTGTCTCTTGCGAACTGCACGTTATACCTGGAGTTCTACACGGCTACGACCGTATGAGTTTCGCCATCGGGGTGTCTTCGCGAACTCTCGCAGATCGATGCAGAGTTATCGCCAGCTTGTGAGGTCGAGACGGAGATCTCGGGAGAGACGTGTTCGGCGTGTCTCACTGTCGGTGGACGGCACGCCTTGACCTGCCAGGCTGGAGATTGCTGCTGTGACTGCGCCTGTGCGCGTCGGTCGACTTGCAGCTCCCGGAAAGGCGATTGTCCTCACTTCGTCAGTACGGTGGCGAGTGCAGCGCTCAGATACGGAGTGATGTTCTCGACGACCCGCGTCACGATCGCAGTGGCAACGTCAGCGGGTTGCAGTGGCACAGACGGCGTCTGCGGCAGTGCCGGGGGAGCAGGCGGAGCGGGCTCGGACATCATCGGCGTATAGGTGTTGTGCTTCGTGAAGTAGCCGAAGACCGAATCCACGAACACCTCGGGCGCATCACGCGGCTTGGGCATGTTGCAGATGCCGTCACCCTCGATGCAGACTTCCTGCACTGCAATGTCTCCGAATCCGCCGCGTGCTCCGGACATCGTCGCTCCCGGAACGACATTGGGCACTACGGTTTCGATGCCCCCGGCCGAGTTGCGAGGGTCGGCGTAGAGGACGCCTTCGACTTGCGACTGCGGAATGGATCCGTCGCGTGCGATGTCACCGAGAACGTCGCCGGCAATACGCGCTCCCTGTGAGTATCCGGTGACGACGATCTCGCTGCCCGGGCACTGAGCGTGGAAAGCGTTGACTTCAGTGCGAAGCGTCTGGGCGCCGGCGGCAACGCTCTGGTCGTACGTCTGATCGCCGAGCGGCCAGAAGCTGGCGGGGTAGGTCACCGGCTTGGAGGCGTAACCCTGGGCCACGTAGCGGTCGGTGACGGGTTGCGTCGTTTGTCCCGTCGGATCCCACGTTCCGCCGACCGCGAATACCGCACCGGCAGGGCACGACCCACTGTCATTCGGGTCCGCTCCGGCAGGCACCGACATCACAAGAGTCACCCCCGCTGTGACTGCAACCGTGCATGCCACTGACATCGCGTATTTCCTCATCGGGCCTGTCCCCATCTATCTACGTTCTCGTTCACTGGCGAGACAACCCGCGGTCCGACGCGTTTCGTTCGGTACTGAAGAGAATGGTGATGGGGCGATAAGTCCTGGAGGTAATCCGTGCGTAAACAGGAAGTTGCCGACCGACGCTGTTTGCTACCAGCGTGTGTGGCGCGTCACGGCGTCGGGACCTGCGGTGGGTGATCCGGTTCGAGGAGGGTTCCGATCGCCTTGCCCATCGGCACGGCGTTGTTGAGGTCCGCGTTGGTTGTCGGCCCGAGCGTGGCGTAGACGACGATCGTCGTCTTCGAGTCGGGGTAATAGAGCGCAAGCCCATTGTAGCCGCCGTACGACGGGTTCATCACAAGCCAACCGTCGAGGTGCCCGGTCCCGAAGGAAAAGAACTTGTCCGCCGTCATACTTCCCAAGCCCGCAGTCGTCGGTGCCATCTGCTGCTCGAAAGCTTTGTCGGAGAGCAACTCTCCCGTTCCGAGTGCGCGCACCCACTTTCCGACGTCGGCGACAGGCGCGTTCATGTTTCCGCTGTGCAGGAAAGCCGTCGGATTCCAGAAAGTGGAGTCTTCGAATACTCCGCGTTCATTGGTGTAGCCGTGCAAAATCGGCTCGTCCATCTGCGACGTGAGCACAACGCTGCTGTGATCCATCCCGAGTGGATCGAAGACGCGCTGCTGAAGTAGGTCGCCCAGCGGTTTTCCAGTCGCTTTCTCCATGACGTCGCCGAGCAGCGTCAGGTCGCTGTGCGCGTACGCCCAACTGGTGCCGGGTTCGAACAGCGGTGGGCGGGAGTTGGCAAGATTCAGGATCTCCTGAGAAGTCCAGCCCTTCATCGGGTTGTCCGTGAAGAGTTTGAGGAACTGTGGATCGGTCACGTAGTCGGAGATGCCCGACGTGCTGTTTGCCAGCATTCGTGGAGTGATGGTGTCTGCGCGTGGAAAGTTCGGTTCCCACTTCGCGATCGGTTGATCGAGGGGAAGCGTTCCCTCTTCGTCGAGTTGCAGCAGGACTGTCGAGAGCATCGGTTCCATCGGCTGACCGACGCGCAACTGCATGTCGGTTGTCGCCGGAACTCCGATAGGGGACTCTCCGACGGCACCGAGAGCAATCTCGTCGTCGCCCCGCCACACTCCGAACACGGCGGCACTGAGGCCCAAGTCGGCCACCTGACGGCGGACGAGGTCCGCGATCTCGGTGGATTCCTGACTGCTCGCGGTGCTGGGAGATGCGCTGCTCGTGTTTGTTGCCGAGTCCTCGTCGGAACTGCACGCAGCGGTTGCAATGGCAACGGTCAAGGCGATCGACAGAGCAGCTAGCCGCACCCGAGTGCGGTGGTGGGAGGAATTCATGCCTGCGATCCCTTCGATGTGGAAATCGAGCAACCGACGCCTAGCAATGTCCCAATTGACTGAATTTAGCGCAGTTCGAAGGGGGAGGGAACAGATTGACGGTTAGGGGTGACTGCTACTCCCAGTGCCTGATCACGTCAGTCCTCAGTCCGGCGTTGCGTCCGATTCCGCTCGTCGGTCCTGTGCTTGCTGGAGCTCGGCGTTGATGCGACGAGCCTCGGTGAGTTGGTCTTCGAGGATGATGATGCGGCAAGCCGCGTCGAGCGCCGTGCCGTTGGCTACGAGTTCGTGCGCGCGGGCCGCGATGCGCAGCTGGTACCGGGAGTAGCGGCGATGTCCGCCCTCAGAGCGTTGTGGGGTAAGCAGTCCCGGCGCGAGGTGCGCCGGGGGCCGGATGGGGTTGAACTTACTTACATAACTGCATTCTTTCGAACTTCCGGACTCGCACAAGACATCCGGTAGCCGCTTTGAAGGGGGGTGCCGGGTCCGACTACACACTCACACACGAATTCGGCCCCGGCACGTCCCTGCCCTGCGGTACTGCTTGCGGGTAGTTCATCTCTCCCGCATCTCTTGACTCGTTCCTTGCTACGAGAAAAAAGATACAACAGCCTCGCGAGAATGTCTACCCTGACCGCTGTAGATATTTTGTTGCGAACTTTCTAGGTATCGGAGTTCAGGAACGGCCTGGTCACCGGGGGTGAGAGCGCTCCATGTGAGTCATGGGAGATGAATCTGGGACAATGCTCCGATGCGAAATACCCCGAAGTCCGAGTCGTTGTTGCGTGCCCGCGCGGAGAGGGAAGAGCGCACCGGCTCCTCCGAGCAGCCCGGAGGTGGCGCGTCGAACCCCGGAGAGGACTCGTCGTCGTCCGAGCCGGGGGCACGCAGCGACAGCGCCACGATTCGGTCGGCTAGATCCGAGCTCTCAACTCATGCCAGGGCAGTGGAAAGTATGCACGAGGCGATCCATCCTGATCGCGATTGAGTCAGTTACCTGGTCGGGATGCGGGGGACTCCTTCATCCCGCTCACTGCAACGCACGACGGCCGCCGCACTCCCGAAAGTAGGGGAGTGGCGACGACCGTCGAGTTGGCAGAGTGCGTGCCCGGTGCTTGGACCTCAGGGCAGCAACTGGTCCAGGAAGGTGTTGCTGAAGACCTTGTGCGGATCCAACGCGTTGTATGCGGCGTTGGCGGTGTCCCAGTTGTCGCTCGATGGGACGCCGTCGCGGTAGGTCTGGGGGAGGCCCTGGGTGATGATCGGGGCGTCGGTGTACGGCTTGTCGGGGCCGAACGCCCAGCCCTTGGACCACTCGGGGCGGAAGGTGGCGTCGTTGTTGTTGTAGTGATTACGCATCCACTGTTCCATTTCGCGGTAGAACGCGAACATGCCGGGGGTTCCGGGGACGCCGAGGACGTTGAGCCAGATGGCGGTGTCCCATTCCGGATGGTCGGGGCGCGGGCGCATGGCCGAGATGGTGGGGGCGCCTGCCGAGTCGACCTCGACGTCCGAGGGTTGATCGAGGCCGCAGCAACGGATTTCGACGGGGCCGTTGAGGGGGAACTGTCCGATAGAGCGGTAGTACTCCATGCGGCCGTTGAACCACTGGGTGAAGTCGTGGATGACCTGGCCGATGTTGGCGCGGGAGGTGATGACGGCTCCGCCGCCCTCGGTCAGACGAAGGGTGGTGGCCCGGATGTAGAACTGGACGTCCTTGGACCATCCCCACAGGTCGTTGGAGAAGGTCGCGGCGAGTCCGGCAACGGTGGTGGCGTACATGATCTGCCCGAATGCCGGTGCGATGCCCGGGTTTCCGGCGTTGATCTGCCCGATCATGTCGGTGACCGGCTCCGGGAGGTTGTCGGAGAAGATGTAGTTGTAGGGCCCGGTCACCTCACGCGAGAACGGCGGCTTGGTGGGGGCAAGTGACCACACCTTCATCCACGGGCGCTCGGTGAAGGGGTACCAGATTGCTTCTGCGCGACCGTTTTCGCGGACGAACTTCTCGAAGGTACGTCCGGACGCTCCGCGGGCACCGAAGAGTTCCTGCCAACCGATGTCGGTGTGGCTGACGCAGCGCATGCGGTAGTTGGGAGCGGCCTGCAAGGTCACGGAGGTGAGGAAGGTGCGTCCGAGGTGAGTCAGCAGCGGCTTGATCGCCGCGTCGCTGCGTGCATACGTCTTCAGCGCGTACTCACTGCCGTTCCAGACCACTGCGGTCAGGGAGGTGACGAGGTTGGAGAGTGAGCCGAAAGTCTGTCCGGGAACGTGTGCTTCGCCTTCGGCGGGGAGCGCTGCACCGTGAGCGTCGACGGCGAGGCAGCCGGCGATGGTCAACACACCCGGCGCCGGCAGGTTCGCGAACCCGAGGCCCTGTGCCTGCAGTGCGGTGGTGATGGCGTCGAGGGTCGCGCCGGGTCCTGCGGTGACGGTGGCTGGGCTGCCACCGGCGTTGACGGAGACTCCGGTGAGGTGGACCGTGGTGTCGGCGAGGATGACCTTGTCGACCGGCGCACCGTTGACTATGGTCAGCGGCGTCCAGCCGTGCATGGCACCGCGGGGACGAATGGTGTAGCCGTTGGCATGACCCCAGTTAGCGAGGCGGACTACGTCTTCGGGCGTCTTGGGTGAACAGGTCCAGATCGCGTCGAGCATGATCTCCTTGGACCAGTTCTGATATGCCTGCTGGTACAGCGCGATGCCTTCGGGGAAGGCAGGCGGCGGCGTGAGGGTGGACACGGGACCACCCGCGGAGCCGGAAGAGCCGGCGGGGACGGCATAGGCCGGCGTCCAGCCGGCGAATGCGGTCGCTGCCACGGCGCCGGCTCCAGCGGCCATGAAACCTCGTCGGGACAGTCGGAACTTTTCGTCTTGTGCCGTCATCTTCGGGCTACTCCATCGGGTTCGAGAACTACGGTGAGTTCTAACAGGTGGGTATCAGACAGGTTGGTATCAGACAAGAGTGAGAACTACGTCAGCCAGGGCAGGAGCTTCGCGCTCCAGTACGGAAGCTGAGATCAGGAGTCGCCCATTGTCTTTCCAGATCTGGATACTCAAGTTCTCGCCGGGAAATACGACCCCGGCAAAGCGGGCCCGAAATCCGGCTACCCGACTGCTGTCGCCGTCGAGCATGGTATCCACTGCGGTCTTGCAGACCATTCCGTAAGTACACAGTCCATGCAGGATAGGCGCTGGAAAGCCTGCCGCGGAGGCGAATTGCGGATCCGAGTGCAACGGATTCCGATCACCACACATCCGGTACAGCAAAGCCTGCTGTGGAAGCACAGGCGTCACCACTGTCTCATCTGCTTCGCGATCCGGAAGCGTAATCGACTCCGACGGACCACGTTCACCCCCGAAACCACCCTCGCCGCGGGCGAAAATGGACGAGCGAGCTGTCCACAGCGGGTTGCCCTCGGCGTCGACCGTGACGGATTCCTGCACGATCACCGCGGCCTTGCCCTTGTCCCAGACCTCGGCGATTCGAGTTGTGGTGCGGCCACTTCCACTTGCCGGGATCGGCTGATGGACAGTGACTTCCTGGCTCCCGTGGACTACCTTCGCCAGATCGATTTCGACGCCGGGGAACGAGACCTTCGGCGCTTCGGTGGCGTGGAAGTTGGCGGCGACGGTGGCAAAGGTGGGTAGTACCTGAGGCTTTTCGTCGTCGAGGTATCGAAGCTCGTTCGGATCGAGCGGCCGAGCACCTGCCCCTAGTGCCAGGTGGTAGTGCTGCACGTCCGACGGTGTCCATGAGAACTCTTGTGGCGCAAGCTCGGCGCCGAGTGCGATCTTCGGATCAATTGGCATGGTCGACCGCCGTCTTTTCAGCTGCCGGTGCCTCGGTGCTCTCAGCCTTCTTCGCACGCTCGACGATGTCGAGTACTGCCAGGTAACCGAAAGTCATTGCGGGACCGATGGTCGCGCCTGGTCCGGCGTAGGTGTGGCCCATGACCGGAGCGCTCGCGTTGCCAGCGGCGTAGAGACCGTCGATGACGCTTCCGTCTTCGCGTAGTGCTCGGCCGTTGACGTCGGTGCAGATACCACCCTTGGTGCCGAGGTCACCCGGAACCATCTTGATGGCGTAGAACGGAGCCTTGCTGATTTCGGCGAGGCTGGGGTTCTTCAGTCGGGGATCGCCGTAGTACGCGTCGTAACCACTGTCACCGCGTCCGAAGTCCTCGTCCTTGCCGTTGCGTGCGAAGCCGTTGAACCGGTCGACGGTTTCGGTCAGCGATGCGACGGGAAGCCCTGTCTTCTCGGCCAATTCGGCGATGGTTCCCGCCTTGACCACGATGCCGGCCTTGAGCCAGCGGCCGGGGAAGGGGGAGCGGGGAGTGATACCGGCAAACGTGTAGCGGTTGCGGTAGCGCTGATCGAGAATCATCCACGTCGGGATGTTCTCGCCGGCGCCTTCGCCCTGACCGTACTCACCGCCGTACATCGCATGGGTTGCCTCGACGTACGGAGCCGCCTCGTTGCCGAAGCGCTTGCCCGACATGTTGACCATCATGCAGCCCGGGAGGGTGCGCTCGGAGAGAGCGAACCACGGTCCGCCGGTCAGCGGAATGGACGGGCCCCACCAGGCGTCGTCCATGAAATCGACTGCAGCGCCGACTTCTTGGCCTGCGCGGATGCCGTCGCCGGTGTTTGCCTTCGCGCCGACGGTCCATTCGGTGCCGATGGGTGCGCGCTGGTACTTCTCACGCATTTCCTTATTGTGCTCGAATCCGCCGGAACCCAACACAACTCCGTGGCGAGCGCGGATGACCTGCTCCTCGCCGTCGATTAGGACGTTGACGCCGCGAACTGCGCCGTCTTCGGTGTACAGGGAGGTCAGCGGGGTGTTCAGCAGGATGGGTACTCCGGCGGACTGAAGTCCGAGTCGAATCCCGGCGACCAGTGCCTGGCCGCGAACCAGCAGATCCTTCTTTGTGGCCTTGGCTGCGAGGAATCGCATGCCGACCTTCATGGCGCGCAGGGGTCCGCGAGGATTGCGCATCAGCAGGTTGAGCCACTTGTAGTCGGCCTGGGTGATGACGAAGTTCTTGGGGGCCTTGACGTAGTCGGGCTCGAGGTTCTTGCGGTCGGCGCCCAACTTGTTGCCGTCGAACGGGGTGGGCTCGACACTGCGGCCACCGAGGCGTCCGCCGGGAGCTTCCGGGTAGTAGTCGGAGTAGCCGGGCACCCACTGCAGTTCGAGGGGGCTGTTCTTCAACACGAACGAGAGCATCTCGGGACCGCGCTCGAGATAGGTGTCGATGCGTTCGGGAGCGACGACGTCGCCGATGATGCTGTGCAGGTAGGAACGTGCGGCCTCCGGGGTATCGGTGACACCGTCCGCCTGAAGTGCCTCGTTGTTGGGGATCCAGACCCCACCACCGGAACGGGCGGTCGATCCGCCGTAGTGGGCGGCTTTCTCCACGATGACCACGCTCAAGCCCTGGTGGGCTGCGGTCAAGGCCGCTGTCATACCTGCGGCACCACTGCCGACGACGACGATGTCGTATTCCTGCTTGCTCATGTAGAACACGTTATAGAATGATGGGGGTGTCAGTCCATGCTTTCTGCCAGGAAGTATTTCCGGACGTTGTCATTGATAACGAAACACGTTGCAGTGAAATTGAGGATGGTGCGGTGTGACCTGGGATACTTCGGTTGACGTCCTTGTGGTCGGGTTCGGTGTGGCGGGCGCCAGTGCGGCGCTCGAAGCGGTAGCGGCCGGTTCGTCGGTTTTGGCGATCGACCGAGCACTCGGTGGTGGGGCCAGCACGATTTCCGGAGGAATCTACTACGCCGGCGGCGGCACCGTGATTCAAAAGGAAGCCGGTGTCGAGGACAGTCCCGAAGCCATGCTCGCCTACCTGAACCGCGAGGTCGGTGACGCGGTGACGCCGCAGACTCTGCGCCGGTTCGTCGACGAGAGCCCGGCGTCGATCGACTGGCTGCGCAGTCACGGCGTGCCGTTCGAAGCCTCACTCTGTCCGTACAAGACGTCGTACCCGAGCAACAAGCACTACCTCTACTTCTCGGGTAGCGAATCTGCCGGCGGGTTCCGTGACATCGCAAAACCTGCTCCTCGCGGCCATCGCGCCAAGGGGCGTGGCACGTCGGGAAAGATGCTCTACGGCCCGCTCGCGAAGTCCGCGGAGGCCAAGGGCGTCCAGTTGCTCGGCCAGACGAGAGCGGACCGGCTGATCATCGAGGACGGCCGGGTGATCGGCGTCGAAGTACTGACTCTTCGTGACGCACCTGCCGGAGTTCGTCGGCGTCACGCGACGCTCGGGTCCCTGTCCTCCAAGCCCGGCGTCTACGCACCGCAGTTGCGCACGATTCTCGACGCACTCATCGCGAAGATCGAGAAGAAGCACGCCAAGCGGATTCGCATCCAGGCACGCGGCGGCGTGATCCTCAGCGCCGGCGGCTTCGTGTCCAATCGCGAGATGATGCGCACCCATGCCCCCGCCTACAAGGGCGGTATCCCGCTCGGCACCTCCGGGGACGACGGCAAAGGCATCAACCTCGGTATCGAAGCCGGGGGAGCCACCGACAAGCTCGGCAATGTTTCCGCCTGGCGATTCATCGTCCCGCCGAGTGCTTTTCTCGGTTCCATCCTGGTGGGTGAATCCGGTGCGCGAATCGTCGACGAGTCACGTTACGGTGCCGCTCTCGGTCAGGCGATGGCAGAGAAGAGCAACGGAATCGGTTGGCTGCTGGCAGATTCCGAACTCGTTCGCGAAGCGAAATCGCAGATCAGTGACCAGTCGATGTGGTTCCAGCGGGTACAGACCACTGGCATGATGCGTACCGCAGTGCGTGGCAACACCATTGCCGAGGTCGCCCGTAGAGCGGGGATAGACGTCGCCGGCCTTCAAGCCGCCGTCGACGCGCACAACTCCGCTGCCGCTGCCGGACAACCTGATCCGATGGGCAAACCGTCGGACTTCGTCAGGCCGATACTGTCTGCGCCGTTCACGATGTACGACGTCTCGATCAAGCCCAACATGATGAATCCGTGCCCGATGCTCACGCTCGGTGGATTGGTGGTCGACGAATCGTCCGGCATGGTGAAAAACGAGGCCGGGGAGGGTATCCCTGGCCTGTATGCCGCCGGCCGTACCGCCGTCGGTATCTGTTCCAACTCGTATGTGAGCGGCTTGTCGCTCGCCGACTGCGTGTTCTCCGGACGACGAGCCGGTCAGCATGCAGCCGCATTCTCCACAGTCGGAAAGGCCTGAACGATGCTCTCGACGCAGATCCGCGGCGAACTTGCCGACCATCTTGATTCGGCGGAACGGGATCGCGCTCCGATCAGCCCGCTGATCGCCACGTATCCGGACATCGACGTCGTCGACGCCTACGAGATCCAGCTCATCAACATCAGGCGTCGTGTTGCCGGTGGCGCAAAGGTGGTCGGACACAAGGTCGGGCTCTCGTCACTGGCGATGCAGCAGATGATGGGCGTCGACGAGCCAGATTACGGTCACCTGCTCGCCGAGATGGAAGAGTTCGAGGACCGTCCGGTCGACACGTCGCGCTTCTGCTTCCCACGCGTCGAGGTGGAGGTCGCCTTCATTCTGGGAGCAGATCTGCCGGGCGCCGGGTGCACCGAACAAGACGTCATCGACGCCACTGTCGCCTATGCGCCGTCCATCGAGTTGATCGACAGCCGGATCAAGGACTGGAAGATCGGCCTCTCGGACACCATCGCGGACAACGCGTCCTCCGCCGGGTTCATTCTCGGCAAGGAACGAGTTCGCCCGTCGGACATCGACATCAAGGCGATCGATGCGGTGCTGACCTGCAACGGCGAGCGGATTGCGGAGGGGCGCAGCGATGCGGTTCTCGGTAACCCGGTCACCGCTGTCGCGTGGTTGGCGCAGAAGGTCGACACGTTCGGAGTTCGGCTCAAGGCCGGCGACATCGTTCTGCCGGGTTCGTGCACGCGAGCGATCGACGCTCATCCAGGCGACAACTTCCGAGCCGAGTTCAGCGGCCTCGGTTCCGTCTCTCTTCAGTTCACGTAGGAGTAGTCATGACCAAGGCAAGTGTGGCGATCGTCGGATCGGGAAACATCAGTACCGATCTGTTGTACAAACTGCAGCGTTCCGAGTGGCTCGAACCGCGATGGATGATCGGAATCGATCCCGAGAGTGAAGGATTGGCGCGCGCCCGCAAGATGGGACTCGAGACCTCCGCCGAGGGCGTCGACTGGTTGCTGAACCAGGCGGAGAAACCGGACCTGGTCTTCGAGGCGACGTCGGCATACGTGCACCGCGAGGCAGCACCACGCTACGAGGCCGCCGGTATCCGTGCCATCGACCTGACTCCGGCCGCGGTCGGCCCGGCTGTGGTTCCGCCCGCGAACCTGCGTGAACACCTGGACGCACCCAACGTCAACATGATCACCTGCGGTGGGCAGGCAACCATTCCGATCGTCTACGCGGTATCGCGTGTCGTCGACGTGGCGTACGCCGAGATCGTCGCCTCCGTTGCATCGTTGTCCGCCGGCCCGGGAACTCGCGCGAACATCGACGAGTTCACCAAGACCACCAGCCGCGGTATCGAGACCATCGGCGGCGCACAGCGCGGCAAGGCGATCATCATCCTCAACCCCGCGGACCCGCCGATGATCATGCGCGACACCATCTTCTGCGCTATCCCCGAAGACGCCGATCAGGCCGCGATCACCGACTCCATTCACCGCGTCGTCAAGGACATCCAGCAGTACGTGCCCGGCTACCGGTTGCTCAACGAACCGCAGTTCGACAAACCGAGCGTCGTTTCCGGTGGCTATGCAACGGTCACCACGTTCGTCGAGGTCGAAGGCGCAGGCGATTTCCTGCCGCCGTACGCGGGCAACCTCGACATCATGACGGCAGCAGCCACCAAGGTGGGCGAGGAAATCGCCCAGAAGCTTCTGAGTGTGAAGGCATGAGCGACATGATTCATTTCGATTCGAGCTGGGACATCCGCGTCACCGACACGTCACTGCGCGACGGCTCCCACCACAAGCGTCATCAGTTCACCGTCGAAGAAGTACGAGCCATCGTCGGTGCCCTCGACGGAGCCGGAGTGCCGGTCATCGAGGTCACTCACGGCGACGGCCTCGGCGGGTCCTCCTTCAACTACGGCTTCTCGAAGACTCCCGAGCAGGAACTGATCAAAGCTGCAGTCGAGACGGCGACCAACGCGAAGATCGCCTTCCTGATGCTGCCCGGATTGGGCATCAAGGACGACATCGTCATCGCACAGGACAACGGTGCGTCCATCTGCCGCATCGCAACTCACTGCACCGAGGCAGACGTATCCATCCAGCACTTCGGCCTCGCGCGTGAGCGTGGACTCGAAACAGTCGGATTCCTCATGATGGCTCACTCGATTCCGCCGGAGAAGCTGGCCAAGCAGGCTCGCATCATGGCCGACGCGGGTTGCCAGTGTGTGTACGTGGTCGACTCCGCCGGCGCACTTGTGCTCGAGCAGGTATCCGATCGCGTCGAGGCGCTGGTTCAGGAACTCGGCAACGACGCTCAGGTCGGCTTCCACGGCCACGAGAACCTGGGCCTGGGCGTCGCCAATTCCATTGCGGCAGTTCGTGCGGGAGCCAAGCAGATCGACGGTAGTACCCGTCGATTCGGTGCCGGCGCCGGCAACGCCCCGGTCGAGGCCTTCGTCGGTGTTTGCGACAAGATCGGCGTCAAGACCGGTATCGACTTCTTCGCCATCGCCGATGCAGCCGAAGATGTTGTGCGCCCGGCAATGCCGCAGGAATGCCTGCTCGATCGTCAAGCGCTGATGATGGGCTACGCCGGCGTGTACTCGAGCTTCCTCAAGCATGCCGAGCGTCAGGCAGAACGGTACGGAGTGTCGTCTGCCGAGCTTCTGGTGCGCGCAGGCAAGCGCAAGTTGGTCGGCGGCCAGGAAGATCAGTTGATCGACATCGCGCTGGAACTCCAGCGCGAAGCAGCGGCTTCCTAGGCCATGGCAGACGTACTGGCCGGAAAAGTGGCCTTGGTGACCGGCGCGTCCTCAGGATTGGGGCGCGCGGTGACCGAGATCCTCCACCGCAGGGGCGCACAGGTTTTCGGTATCGCCCGTGACAAGGAAAAGCTGCGGCAGTCGATGGTCGAGGTGGTCGGCACGGACGGTGAGCGTCGTTACGCAGCGACGGACGTCTCGGATTCTGCTCAGTGTGATGTGGCCGTGCAAGCGTGTGTCGACGCGCTCGGTGGTATCGACATCCTCGTCAACGTGGCGGGATCGCACTCGCTTCGTCATACGGCGGATATTGCGGATTCCGAATGGGCACATGACCTTGCGGTCAATCTGAACGGACCGTTCTTCCTTTCCCGAGCAGCACTGCCGCACTTGCTGGAACGGGGCGGCAACATCGTCAACGTCTCCTCGATCGCGGGGCTGGAAGGGCAGGCGTACTCGGCTGGATACTGTGCTGCCAAGCACGGACTCATCGGACTGACCCGTGCGATGGCGATGGAGTTCACCGGAAAGTCTCTGCGTGTCAACGCAATCTGCCCCGGCGGCATGATGACTCCTCAAGTCACCGGATTCACTTTCCCCGACGGAGTCGACTTCGATCTCGTCATGAAGGTTGCGTCGCCGCGTGGCTTGATGGAAGCCGAGGACGTTGCGAAGATGGTGGCTTTCGTGGCCTCCGACGACGCCTCGGCGATACACGGGGCCGTCTACTCGGTCGACAACGGAAAAATGGCATGACCCCGTTGGTCTCGGGACCGATCTTCCAGATCTGCTGGGTGGTCGAGGACATCGAGGCTGCCGAACAGGAGTTCACTCGGCAGTGGGGAGTGGAGCGGTGGCTGCGTATGCCAGGCATCGTCTTTGGCCCCGAGACCACAACGTATCGCGGGGAGCCCGCGGACTATGTCGTGCACGTATCGATCGGATATGCGGGCAGCCAACAGCTCGAGCTGATCCAACCAGTATCCGGACGCAACCTGTACACGGAATTCCTGGAGACTCACGGCGTCGGAGTTCATCACCTGGCCTGGGTTCCAGACGATTACGAGGCGACGTTGCTCGAGGCCGAGCGTCGCGAAATGCCGGTGGTGCAACAGGGTCGGGTAGAGGGCGCCGGCATGGAGTTCTCCTACCTCGACGCCGGGCCGCTGGGTGGCTATGTCGAGTTGATGAAGCTCTCACCCGAAATCCGGTTGATGTTCGCTTCGCTCATTCCTGATTGACGGCAAACACTTTCGCGAAGTAGTCGGAAACGTTCTCCGGGTGACCGCGGAATCCGAGGTAGCCGTCGGGACGGATCACCAGCGCCGCCGTGCCTTCGACCCCGTATGCAGCGCACAGCTGCGAGTCGCTGTCCTCGACGATCGGCACCAGCGAATCGACGGTCACGGTTCCCGGTGGCACTATCGCGTAGACGTCCAACATGCCGTGCGCTGATCGAATGGCGGCGTCGGCGACCTTCTCGAGGCTGTTGGTGCTCTCTGCGGATCCGTCCGAAGTCAGCAGTAACGTGTGGTCGACTCCGGACAGCAAGTCGAACAACCGAATTGGATACTGCACACCGTCTCGGCGCATTCCGCGGGCATCGGGTGCACGCTCGCCCGGTTGAACGTGTGGACTCGAAGAATCACGCCCGGTGTTCAGCGGACTCTCCGAGTAGTCGATCAACAATTGAGCCTGGCGCCGCATTGCCGTGTCGATGGAGGACTCTCCCGAACCGATTCCTTCTCGAGCATTTCGGACGGTCATCCCGACGACTTCTTCACCGACCGGCCGTCTTTCGGCGTCGTAGGTCTCGAGAAGATCTGCTGTTGCAACGCCTTTGACGGCGAGCGCTACCTTCCATGCGAGGTTGTGGGCGTCCTGGATGCCGGTGTTCATGCCCTGCGCTCCAGTCGGGGGATGGATGTGCGCGGCGTCGCCGGCGACAAAAACCCGTCCGCGACCGTAAGCGTCGACGATGCGGCGGCTGATGCGGAAGACCGAGGACCATCGCAGCATCGAGGCGGTTGTCGGTTCTGGGGACAGTCTGTCGAGTACGGCCTGGATGTGATGGAGTTCAGGTGTCTTGCCGGTTGAAAAACCGTGTTGTACAGAGGCTTTGTTCGACGATTCGTCCGGCATCAAATCGTCCGGAACGAGCATCGACATGCGGTACCGCTTGTGTCCGGGAAGTGGGATGCAGACGAGTAGGTCGTCGGTGGTTCCGTCGTCGGTGGTGTGGTTGGCGCGGACGGAGTAGCCGCTGGGGATCGACCAGTCGACTTCGACGTCACCGAGCAT
This sequence comes from Rhodococcus sp. P4_F3_2, assembly GCF_056401335.1. Classification (NCBI taxonomy): domain Bacteria; kingdom Bacillati; phylum Actinomycetota; class Actinomycetes; order Mycobacteriales; family Nocardiaceae; genus Rhodococcus; species Rhodococcus sp. P4_F3_2. The sequence continues at coordinate 81,295 of NZ_JBFUJN010000010.1, read as the reverse complement.
GTAGCTTTCGGCAAACGCGCCGCCCTCGAAGCTCAGGCCAAGCCCTTTGCGGACCACGCTGTGAGCGCCGTCGGAACCCACCAGATACTGGACATTCACGGTGCTGCCGTCGCTGAGTGTGCAGGTGACGGCGCCGTCGGATTGTTCGAATGCGGTGAGACCGACTCCGCGTTCGACGGTTGTCCCCAGCTCGGCGAGGCGCTCGGTGAGGATGCGCTCCGTCGAGTATTGGGGGAGGCAGAGAAACCAGTAAGGAACATCCTCGGGGAGCGTGAGGTCGACGCGGGCGACCTCGACGCCGTTCGTGTACATGATCTGACCGCGCATCAGTGTCGAGGCGTCGAGTGCCTGGCGGAGCACCCCCATGTTCTCGAAGAGTTCGAGAGTGCGTGGCTGAATCCCGACGGCTTTCGCGTATTGCCGCGGTTCGTCGAGGGGGTCGACTATTCGGCATGAGATGCCGCGTCTGCGCAGCTCGATCGCGGTGGTCAAACCGATCGGGCCGGCGCCCGCTACCAATACGTCGGTATCCATGAGGACCCACTCACGTCGGGGACAGTCGGTCATTTCAGTATGGGTAAGCGAACTTTCGTTTTGGGGAAATTGACCCAAATCGGACATTGAGTGATTGTGTTTCGCGCTGGACTGTCCGAACGCGCACCGACTTTTTGCCCTATTGCCCGGGTTCGAAGCCGAGCGAGATTCGCCTGCATAGGAGCGCGAGTTCTGCCTCGTCGAGGCGTGGCGCCTCGTCCCATGAATCGACGTCGTTCCAGCTCACTGAACTCGGAGCACCGAAGGGCCTGACGAAAACGTGCTGATGAAAGTGGGGGACGCTTCGCCCGGCGATCGCGGAGAACACGAATTCGGGAGTCAACTCCGAGTCGAGGACACGTGAGACGCGCCAGACTGCGCGCGCGATGGCGAGTGCTTCAGGTTCGGATAGTGAGGGCAACCCGGACACGTGTCGACGGGTCTCGACGAACACATATCCAGGAACCGAACGTCCGTGTGGTGGAGGGGGCCGATGGGTGACAACGACGAAGTCGTCCTCGAAAATTCGAGGGCTGACGAGCGGACCTGTTCCTCGGTGTTTGGCGCATATTGCGCACGTTGACGTCCCCACTTCACTTTTGTACCGAGTGTGGCGCGGTGATGGAAGATTTGCGATCAGCCCGACCGGAGGGTTTACCAAAGTGTACAAATCAGCATGTTTGTAAAACTTTTATCTCCAAAATTGTTGACAAAGCACTGCAATTTGTCCACTCTCTATACATAGATGTTGTTCGTGTCGCGGGTTGCCGCGCAGGACGCACTCACTGATCCGAACGAGAACTGGAGAATTCGATGGCGGCGTTGGTGTACACGGAGCCAGATGGTCGGCTCGCAACTTGGAGAGACCGGAAACGCTACTTATGGCTGTTGGCGCTGATTCCGTCATCGGCAACTTTCATCGCCGTGGGGCTTGTTACCGCCACCGGATGGAATGTCTTCTGGTGGACCGGCCCACTGATTGCGTTTGCTCTCATTCCCGTCATCGACATTCTGGCGGGTGAGGACGGGAAGAATCCGCCCGACGAGGTGATCGACGAACTCGAGAACGACCGCTTCTACCGGTGGTGCACCTACGCCTATCTGCCGCTGCAGTACACGGCCTTCTTCCTGTCCTGCTACATCTGGGCGCGTTGGGATTTGAGCGTTCTCTCCAATATCGGACTCGCAGTGACGATCGGTGTGACGGCCGGAATCGGCATCAACACAGCCCACGAACTCGGGCACAAGAAGGAGAGCGTCGAGCGCTGGTTGTCCAAAATCGTTCTCGCTCAGAGTGCTTACGGTCACTTCTACCTCGAGCACAACCGTGGCCACCATGTGCGAGTGTCGACTCCGGAAGATCCGGCGACCTCGCGCTTCGGTGAGACCCTCTACGGTTTCTGGCCGCGCAGCGTCGGCGGGGGATTGAAGTCGGCGTGGCATCTCGAGAAGACCCGCTTCGAGCGTTTGGGCACCACGCACTGGAGCATCAAGAACGACGTGCTCAACGCCTGGCTCATGTCGGTTGTTCTGTTCGGTGTCGCGCTTGCAGTGTTCGGGATCGGCATCGCGCCGTACCTCGTGATCCAGGCGTTCATCGGGTTTTCGCTGCTCGAAGCGATCAACTACCTCGAGCACTACGGACTCCTACGTCAGAAAACCGCAAGCGGACGGTACGAGCGATGCACGCCGGCGCACAGCTGGAACAGTGATCGCATCTGCACTAACGTCTTCCTTTATCACTTGCAGCGGCACAGCGATCATCATGCGAATCCGACACGGCGCTACCAAGCGCTTCGCAGTATGGAAGAGGCCCCTCAGCTCCCGAGCGGCTACGCCAGCATGATCATGCTCGCCACAGTTCCGCCCCTGTGGCGCAAGGTGATGGACCACCGCGTTCTCGAGCACTACCGAGGCGACATCACCCAGGTCAACATCGCGCCGAAGAAGCGGGCCAAGATCCTCGCAGCCTACGGGGTGAACGCATGAACGCCTACATCTGCCCGATCTGCGACTACACGTACACTGAATCGACAGGTGCTGCGCGAGAAGGCTTTCCGCCCGGCACACTGTGGTCGAGCATTCCGGACGACTGGTGCTGCCCCGACTGCGGCGTCCGCGAGAAGGTCGACTTCACCCTCGTCACGCAATCCTGATCGAAATACCCACCGGTGAAAGGAAAACCGATGTCCGAGACTGCCACTGCTTACAAATTGTTCCGCTGCCTCCAGTGCGGGTTCGAATACGACGAAGCGATCGGCTGGCCCGACGACGGTATCGAGCCGGGTACTCGCTGGGACGAGATTCCCGAAGACTGGTCCTGCCCTGATTGTGGTGCCGCCAAAGTCGATTTCGAAATGGTGGAGGTGGACCGCTGATGACAGCGGTCAGCGAGCCCGACACACGCACCGTCGTGATCGTGGGCACGGGCATCGCCGGTTCCGGTGCCGCGCAGGCCCTGCGCAAGGAAGGGTTCGGCGGCAGCATCATCCTGATCGGCAGCGAACCTGAGGAGCCGTACCGCCGCCCGGCGCTGTCGAAGGAGCTACTGTCCGGGAAAGCGTCGTTCGATCGGGTTCGGTTGCGGCCGTCGACTTTCTGGAACGAGCAGGGTATCGATCTTCGGATCGGCGCAACTGTCACGAGTATCGACACAGATTCCCGCACAGTACTTTTAGCCGACGGTGACAGCATCGACTACGACGTTCTGATTCTTGCCACGGGTGGACGGTCCCGACGGTTGGAGAACGAAGATTCCGAGCGCGTTCACTATCTTCGGGATATCGCAGACATGCGACGCTTGCAATCCCAGCTGATCGAAGGATCCTCGCTATTGGTGGTCGGCGGTGGCTTGATCGGATCGGAGGTGGCGTCAACGGCACGCGACTTGGGTTGCAGTGTGCAGGTTCTCGAAGCGCAACCGGTGCCCCTGTCCAGGCTGCTTCCACCGTCGATAGCGGAGAAGATCGCCGCGCTGCACGTCTCGGCGGGCGTCGCCTTGCAGACGGGAGTCGACCTCGAGACGCTGACGACAGGTGCCGACGGTGTCACCGCACGCGCGCGTGACGGACGCGAGTGGACAGCGGACTTGGCCGTCGTCGCAATCGGATCCTTGCCCGATACCGATGTGGCTGCTGCTGCGGGTATTGCGGTGGACAACGGGATTTCGGTAGACCGATACCTCCGGACCTCCGTCGTTGATTTGTACGCGATCGGCGATGTGGCCAACGTGCCCAACGGTTTTCTCGGCGGCATGCACCGTGGTGAGCACTGGAACACCGCGCAGGACCACGCAGTTGCAGTTGCCAAGACCATCGTCGGGAAGGAAGAACCCTTCGAATCCGTCCCTTGGAGTTGGTCGAACCAATTCGGCCGCAACATTCAAGTAGCTGGTTGGCCAGGCGCGGACGACACCGTAATAGTTCGAGGAGACCTGGACTCCTATGACTTCACTGCGATCTGCATGCGCGACGGAAATATCGTCGGTGCTGTGAGCGTGGGCCGGCCGAAGGACATTCGTGCCGTCCGAACCCTTATCGAACGCTCCCCGGACATCAGCGCCGACGTACTCGCCGATACAAACAGGGATCTGACCGAACTTGCGGCGGGTCTTGTCGCCTCACCGGTGCTCTGAGTGCACTCGTGACTTCTGTGGCTTGCGTGTCCCCCGTTTTGACACCGAGCACGGGCGATGGAAATCTTCCCGATATGTCCACCGCTCGTGCCCGTGTCCCGTACCACGAGGCAGCTCGTCAACTCCTCCGTGCGTCAGCGCTCGACGCCACACGCGAACTCTTGACCGAGAAATCGTGGAACGACATCACGATGGCGCATATCGCGGAAGCTGCGGGCATGAGCCGGCAGACGTTGTACAAGGAGTTCACGTCCCGCCAGGGATTGGCGTCCGGATACCTCATCCGTTTCGTTGACGAGTTCCTCGAAGAGGTGGAACGCGAAGTAACGCTCCATCATTCGGATCCGCGGGGCGCGGTCTCGGCAGCCTTCCGTGCCTTCTTCGACGCCGGTGCCCGGGATCCGATGGTGGTCAGCATTGTCGGTCCCCGGCCGCAGCACGACCTGCTGAGCTTGGTCACCACTGACGGGACTCCGCTGCTCGAACATGCGAGCGCGAGGTTGGCCGAGATCTTCATGACCAGTTGGGCGAACGTCGACCGCATCCATGCCGAGATGTTCGGCAGCACGATAGTGCGTCTGGCGATCAGTCACGTGACGTTGTCTTTCGGTACCCCCGATCAGATCGCCGAGAACCTGGGGGAGATGTTCGGGCCGTTCCTCGATCAGGTCATCGGTTCGGGCACAGTCGAACCGAACTGAGCCGACAGGATCGATACGGTTTCCGGGCTAGGACGGAAGTTCGATCGAGCGTGATCGCCGTAGTTCTTTGGTGGGAAATATCGTCGTTATGTGTGAATCCGCGTCTCACTTCTCGGTAGCGTGCCGGGCGTAGATCGAGGTGCGATCCGCAGGGGGTGGCTCTCGTGAATTTCCGTCAACGGTGGAGGAACTCGAAGATGAAGAGCCGCAACAAATCTCGAGTGATGTCGACAGTCGCGCTAGTTGCAACATTTGTAATGGCCGGTGCAGGTGTGGCACTTGCCGACGAATCATCGTCAGGGTCTTCCGGCAGCGGATCGCTCGGTTCCTCCGGTGCGGCAGCGGTTGATCCGTTGACCTTCGACGGTTGGGGCACGTGCCCGATCGAGGATCTCGAGGTGACGACGTGCGCCAGCGTCGTAGTTCGCGGAGGGACCATGAAATTGGGCGCACTTTCGGTGCCGATCCCGGACGGAAGCCTCAAGGTTGCGGGCGGAGTGAAATACGCGACCCAGCCGGACAACAGTTTCATCGAGACGTTCGTCGCCAAGCAGGACGGGTCCAACGGGGTCTATTCCAATCCGATTTCGGTACCCGGAGGTGCTCTCGGGATCGATACTCCGCTGGGACTGACTCAGATCAGCGCGACGGTGGAATCGGTGGGAGTCCCGGATCTGAAGGTTCTCGAGCAGGAACTCACCATGCCTGTTCGATTGAAGCTGTCTAATCCCTTGCTCGGTGACGATTGCTACATCGGTTCGGTTTCGAATCCGATCAACCTTCACCTGACCACAACCGGAAACCCTCCGTCGGAACCTATCGGTGAGTTCCCCGGTGCAGTGTTCCCGGCAGTCCCACATTCGGATGCGGTGTTTGCGGCGCCGGGAGCCAGCGGGTGTGGACCGCTGGGTGCGCTCAACTGGGCCGTGAATCTACGCGGGGGAGTGCCGGCGGCCAGCGGAAAGAACTCTCTCACCACGTCGAGCGACGTCTACGCGGTGGCTGCACGAAAGGTGCGACCGCCTGCCTGACGGACACGCGGGCGCTGGAACGTAAAACGAGGGCCGACCCGTGGGTCGGCCCTCGTTCTACACAATCAGGTCAGCTGACCTCGGGATCACGCACCGTGATGGTGCCGTCCCTAACCGCGTCGGCGATGCTGTCGTGCAGTTTCGGGCATCCGTCTTTCAATGCCGACGACTGCCCGGAAGCAATTGCCTCTTTGAAGGTGTGGCAACGCAGCGCCGGGTCGGAAGTCCACTGAACGCTGGTGTGTTTGTACGTGTTCTTGCGAACCAGTACGCACGCGCCGCATGCCTTGCAGTCGACTTCCTGCAGACCCGAGTCGAGGTATTCGTGCTTGTCCTCGATCGTCTGGGCCGCGATCGCCTCGAGCCGTTCCGTTTGCCCGGCAAAGTCCGGTGCCTTGGCCCAACGAGCCCACTGTGCGTCGGTTCCGATCGAGGCGCTCACGACTAGACCTCTGCTTCCTTCTTTGCCGCTTCTGCTGCAGCTTCCTTCTCGGCCTTCTGGCGTGCGAGGTTTTCCTCGACCTCGGCGTGCCAGGCTTCGTTTGCCTTGGTGGTGTCCACCTCGAACTCGAAGCGCTGCGTCATCTTCTCGGTGACGTCGGCCTTGTCCACGTAGAACTGCTCGTACCAGCGTCGTAGCTGGTAGACGGGGCCGTCTTCTTCGCAGAGAAGGGGATTCTCGATCTTGGTCTTGTTCTTCCAGATCGCGACGTCCTGCAGGAATCCCTCGCTGATGCCCTCGGTGAACTTGCCGGCCAACTTGTCGGCCATCTCGTCGGAGACACCCGTCGGCTTCTTCACCGTCACGCCCCACTGCAGCACGAACGAGTCCGGGCTGATCGGGTAGTGGCAGTTGATCAGAACACTCTCGACCTCGTATCCGCTGTAGCTGTTCCACAGGGGATTGACCATGTACGACGGTCCGTAATACGCAGCTTCGGAGCGAAGCAGCGTGTCGCCGCCGTACTGGGAGGCCATTCCGATGTCGGGACGGCCCGTGGTGTTGAGGTACTGAGTGGCGATCTCACCTTCGAAGACGTTCTTGAAGTACGTCGGGAAGGCGTAGTGGATGTAGTAGAAGTGCGCCATGTCGACCACGTTGTCGATGATCTCGCGGCAGTTGGACCCCTCGATGACCATGGAGTTCCAGGTCCAGTCGGTCCATTCGTCGCTGTACGCACCCTCGATACGAGGAATCACGATCTCTTCGGGCGGCGGATTGCCCTCGGGGTCGTTCCAGACGAAGAGCTGACCGTTCTGCTCGAGGGTCGTCCACGCGCGGGTGCGTGCGAGCGGAGGCACGCGGCGGGCATAAGGAATGCCGGTGCACTTGCCGTTGCCGCCCCAGCGCCAGTCGTGGAAGGGGCAGGCGATGGAATCGCCCTTGACCTCGCCTTGTGTGAGGTCACCACCCATATGACGGCAGTATCCGTCGAGAACTTTGATGTCGCCCTTGCTGTCGGCGAACACCACGAGCTTCGTACCGAAAGCCTCGATCGCGTGCGGTTTGCCGTCCTTGAAGGTCTTCAGTAGACCCAGGCAGTGCCAACCGCGGGCGAAACGAGTTTGCACCGTTCCGACGTCGATCTCGCGAATCTGCGCCATTGTGACCTCACATCCCTTCTAGCTGTTAGTAGAACACGTTATAGAACTCGATCCGGTTCCGCCAGATTTTGGGGGCACTTGTTACAGCATTGCGGCCACAAACGGGACCTTTGTCAGCGTCTCGACAGAAAAGAGAACGTGTTCTAGTCTCAAGTGTAAGTGAACCAACCGATCGAGGAAGACGGGAGCGTCGAAGTGGGTAACCATGACAGCCACGAGGTGATGCAGAGGCTCGACGCACTACTGCCGGCACTGCGCGAGCGCGCACAGGAGACCGAGGATCTGCGTCGTATCCCCGACGAGTCCATCAAGGGACTCCAGGAAACAGGCTTCTTCCGCTTGCTGCAGCCGAAGCAGTGGGGCGGGTACGAAGCCGATCCGGTGCTGTTCTACTCCGCAGTCAAGAAGATCGCCAGCGCGTGCGGTTCCACCGGGTGGGTCTCCTCGATCATCGGCGTACACAACTGGCACCTCGCCCTCTTCTCTCAGCAGGCGCAGGAAGACGTGTGGGGCAACGACACTGACGTGCGCATCTCGTCCTCTTACGCTCCGATGGGTATGGGTGAAGTAGTCGAGGGCGGATACAAGGTCAACGGTGCGTGGGCGTGGTCCTCGGGTTGTGACCATGCCAGCTGGGCCGTTCTCGGTGGTCCGGTGTTCAAGGACGGCCGCGCAGTCGATTTCGTGAGCTACCTGATTCCTCGCGAGGACTACCAGATCGACGACGTGTGGAATGTGGTCGGCCTGCGTGGAACCGGCTCCAATACCGTTGTGGTCAAGGATGTTTTTGTTCCCACACATCGCGTGCTGAGCTTCCGGGCGATGAGCGAACTGACCGCCCCCGGCCTCGAAAACAACACCGCGCCGGTCTACAAGATGCCGTGGGGAACCATTCACCCCACCACGATCTCGGCACCGATCGTCGGAATGGCTTACGGCGCCTACGAAGCGCACGTCGAGCACCAGGGCAAGCGTGTTCGCGCTGCGTTCGCCGGCGAGAAGTCGAAGGACGATCCGTTCGCCAAGGTGCGTATCGCCGAGGCATCCAGTGACATCGACGCCGCGTGGCGTCAGCTCTCCGGCAACGTCGCCGACGAGTACGCGTTGATCCTTGCGGGCGAAGAGGTTCCGATGGAACTGCGACTGCGCGCTCGACGCGACCAGGTGCGCGCCACTGGCCGTGCGATCGCCTCGATCGACAAGCTCTTCGAGAACTCCGGTGCCACGGCACTGCAGAACGGCACTCCGATTCAGCGTTTCTGGCGCGACGCTCACGCTGGTCGCGTCCACGCCGCGAACGATCCCGAACGCGCATACGTCATGTTCGGAACCGGCGAATTCGGTCTGCCGATCACCGACACGATGGTCTAGAGGAGGCTCAGTGACAACCACCGAAGAAGCTCTCACCTACGAGTCCACTTCGCGGTTCGCGCAAGTGCGCCCCGATCTGAAACTGCACTTCCACGAGGCAGGCGTCGGAAACGACAAGACCATCGTGCTGCTGCACGGCGGTGGCCCAGGCGCGTCGTCGTGGTCGAACTTCGCCCGCAACATTCCGGTGTTGGCGAAGAACTTTCACGTCATCGCCGTCGATCAGCCCGGTTACGGGCAGTCCGACAAGCCGACGGAGCATCCGCAGTACTTCGTGCACAGTGCGTCGGCGCTCAATGATCTTCTGGACACGCTCGAGATCACCGGTCGCGTTGACCTGCTGGGCAATTCGCTCGGTGGTGGCGCTGCTGTTCGCTTTGCGCTCGACTACCCGGACCGTGCGGGTCGCCTCGTTCTGATGGGCCCCGGCGGTCTCAGTGTCAACCTGTTTGCGCCGGACCCCACCGAGGGCGTCAAGAACCTCGGGAAGTTCAGCTACCAGCCCACACGTGAGAACCTCGAAGCATTCTTGCGGATCATGGTCTTCGATCAGAAGCTGATCACGCCGGAACTCGTCGACGAACGCTTTGCTGCCGCCAGCACTCCCGAGTCGCTGGCTGCGGCCAAGGCGATGGGTAAGTCCTTCTCCAGCGGTGACTTCGAGCTTGGCATGCTCTGGCGCGAGGCGTACAAGCTCCGTCAGCGTGTGTTGCTGATCTGGGGCCGTGAGGATCGGGTCAACCCCCTCGACGGCGCACTGGTTGCGCTCAAGATGATCCCGCGCGCGCAACTCCACGTCTTCGGCGGTTGCGGTCACTGGGCGCAGCTCGAGAAGTTCGACGAATTCAACCGGCTCGCAACCGACTTCCTGCTCGACGGAGGTAAATGATGGGTATTCGATCTCTGGCGTACATGCGCATCGGGGCCACCGACATGGCTGCGTGGCGCGAATACGGACTCAAGATCCTCGGAATGATCGAGGGCAAGGGCGTCGACGCGGATTCACTGTATCTGCGTATGGACGACTTCCCGGCGCGTCTTGTCATCGTTCCGAACGACACGGACCGTCTGCTCGTCTCGGGCTGGGAAACCGCGAATGCGGCTGAGCTGCAGGATATCCGTGACAGGTTGTCGGCAGCCGGTGTTCCGTTCAAGGAAGGCACGGCGGAGCAGCTCAAGGACCGTCGCGTCGTCGAGATGATCGCGTTCGAGGACACCTCGGGCAACTCCCTCGAGGTGTTCCACGGAGCTGCTCTCGAACACCGCCGGATCGTGAGCCCGTACGGGCACAGGTTCGTGACGGGCGAGCAGGGCCTCGGCCACGTCGTGCTCACCACCGACGACGACGATGCTTCGCTGCGGTTCTACCGCGACGTACTCGGATTCAAGCTTCGCGACTCGATGCGTTTGCCTCCGCAGATGGTCGGCCGGCCCGCGGACGGCGACCCGGCGTGGCTGAGGTTCCTCGGCTGCAACCCGCGTCACCACAGCTTGGCGTTCCTGCCGTTGCCCAACCCGACGGGCATCGTGCACCTGATGCTCGAGGTGAAGAACTCCGACGACGTCGGACTGTGCCTCGACCGGGCACTGCGCAAGAAGGTCAAGATGTCGGCGACTCTCGGTCGCCACGTCAACGACGAGATGCTCTCGTTCTACATGAAGACTCCGGGCGGGTTCGACATCGAATTCGGTTGTGAGGGGCTAGAGGTCGAGGACGAAAACTGGATCGCGAGGGAAAGCACGGCCGTGAGCCTGTGGGGTCACGACTTCACGGTGGGAATGAAGCCGTGAGTTCGCCCGACGCGTCGGTGAGTGCGGAACAGGCCATCGATCCACGCCAGTTCCGCACGGTTCTCGGGCAATTCTGCACGGGTATCACCATCATCACGACAGTCGACGACGGTGAGCCGGTCGGGTTCGCGTGTCAGTCTTTCGCTGCCCTGTCACTCGACCCACCTTTGGTGTTGTTCTGCCCCACCAAGGGTTCTCGGTCGTGGGCGGCAATCGAGCGGACCGGGAAGTTCGCCGTCAACGTGTTGGCGGAGGAACAGCAGGCGGTGTGTGCTCGTTTCGGGTCGCGTGAGCCGGACAAGTTCGCGGGTATCGATTGGACGCCATCACCGTTGGGGTCACCGATCATCGACAAGTCGCTCGCCCACATCGACTGCACGGTGGAAACCGTCCACGACGGCGGTGATCACTACGTCGTCTTCGGACGTGTGTCGTCGATGAGTGAGATCAAGATGGTTAAGGAGTCCAGGGGCTCCTTAACCACTCACGGGGCCGGAGGCCCTAAAGAGAAAAACAGGTATGACAGAAGTCGTCACCGAACGGCGTCAGCAGGATGCTACGACGCACTATCTTGTTGGATCGTCCGGCTCGCTTGACCGCCTCGATCACCGACGGCTGGACCTCGACCACCTGGTACCGGTCGGCCTCGACGGGCTCTCGTGAGAACGCCACCAAACCGAGCCGATGCAGGTTGTTCAGGTACGCGCTGATGCGGTCCAGATGGCGACATCCCGCCAGTTCTCCGATCATCGACAGCCCCTCGTCGATCATCTCCGAGCCGACGCCGAACGGCCGCGCCGTACGTACGTCCACGCTCGGTTGCGCACCTGAAGTGGCCAGCAACCGAAGAATTCGAGCTTCGTCCGGCGCGATCTCGTCAAGGATCCGGTCGTAGGCCGGGTGCAGATCGTCGCGATCGGTCACGTCCGCGGAACGGTCCAGCAACCTGTCGCCGCGTGCCCGCAGCGCCGCGAGAGTGGCTTCGACACTCTGTTTGCGATTGGTTCGAGTTGCCATTGCTGCCCGTAGGTTGTCGGTCCGCGAGCCGTCTCCGTTGGAGTTCTCGGCCCGACGTTCGGATTGAACATTGGCCGATTCAGCGGCCTCTGCCGCGGCTTCGGCGGCAGCCTGAACGATCTGCCGCGTCGCTTCCTTCGCCGTCCCGAAAGCCCAACCCGTCAGCTTGATCGACGTGAGCGTCGTCGTGGCAGTCAGCCCGACAAGGCTGCGGATCAGACGCTTTTCCACGGATTCGACCGGCGCGATGTCCGCAGCCCAGTCGTACGATTCCGCTTCGACGATCAGGCGATGGTCGTGCTCACTCATACTCATACTCCGACTCATACTCCGAATATTGCGAGGTGCAGGAAACCGGCAAACGAGCCCAGCACGGCCCCGTGTACGAACAACAGCCACTCGTCCTGTTTGACGGCTGAGCGTAGTAGTTCACTGAAATCTTCCGGTGAAAGGATGCTCATGCGTTCGGTGACGAAGACACGAATCTTCTCCGACTGGCTCTCGGCGAACTCCGCGTCCTCGAAGACCCTTGGGTACAGATCGAGCACTTCGGTGGTGGCCAGGCCGGGCAGACGCTTGTAGCTCTGCGAACCGACGGTCATCTTGACCACCGACTTTGCCCAGCCGGCGGCGTCGTCGACGGATTCGCGCAGTACCTGATCGAGCATCCGCCGCGTTCGGTCCGAGCGGGGACCTTCGAGGAGTTCGGTGCCGATGTTCTCGAGCGTCACGACGTGATCGGCCAGGGTTTTTGCGTACCCGGCGATGATCTCGGTGCGGCGTTTGAGGAAAAGTCCCTGCCGCCACGGCACCCAACGGCTGGGGGTGATCGGTTCGAAGATCATCGTGATTCCCAGGTAGTTCACGATGTACCCGATGATCACGCCACCGATGGGAAGCACCCACCACTGCGGAACCAGATGGAGGATTCCGACGAGCACGAAGCCCATCGGGAACCCGAAGTAGAAGCCGAAGTTCTGCATGAACCTGAGCTCTTTGTTGCCCATCGTGCGGAAGATGTCGTTGAGCAGTTTGGGATGCGAGGAGAGGTAGCGGATCACCATCAGCTTCGCGTCGATGAACTCGTCGATGTCCTCTTCGATGCGGTCGGTGATCATGCGCACGCTGGCCGGCAGATCGTCCTCCACCTTGCGGAAGACGGCTTCCTTCACCGACGTCGGAAGGTTGTGCCACAGCTGAGGATTCTCGGCCGTCATGATTCTGGTGACCACGCCGCGCACTTCACTGCGGGAGATGTTCACCAAGTGCTCGGCGATGCTGTCCGGGTCCAGGACGCGATAGAAATCGGCGATGCTTCCGACTTTCGCGAGGGATTTGTCGACGGCGATCGACGCCATCTTCTCCGCCCGCGAGGGGACGATGCCTTGCCAACCGAATCTGCCGTCGCTGGTGATCGCGGGGATCACCTGGACGCGCCGGGGGAGGAACGGGAAGAGCAGTTTGAGGCCGGGCACTTTGATCCCGTGGAAGTTGATCGGCGCAAACAGCATCAGGACGCCCGACCAATTGGTGATGTACCCGATGATTCCGGTGAACAAAGGAATGGTGATCAACTGTTCGAGCAAGTGGTCCGGCACCGTCGCACATCCTCCTCATATCCGAGAACCTCACGTTCGGACATGATTGCCGAAACTTCGCTCTTCGTGGGTGTTTCGTTGGCTACTGCTGCGCCTTCCCAGTTGCGTCAGCATAGAGGCCCGACAATTCGGGCTGTAGGTGGGTAGGAAGTTGATGTAACCTCACGTACATGGTCAGTATTGCGCACAACACGACGACGCCGGTTCTCTTCCGGCGCATCGTTTAGCAACTGCTGACCGAACCCTTTCAGCCCCGGGAGTTATCGCCCCGGGGCTTTCCTGTTTCGTCGCTCCGCGTGCGTCTCCCCTTGAACGATTTGGAGAGCTCTCATGAGCGTTGACCACCGCGAACTCGGGCGCGACCTGGAGTTTTTCGCCACCACCCCCATAGTCGGAGCCGGCCTTCCGCTCTGGTTACCGGACGGCGCCGTCATCAGGAACGAACTCGAAAAGTTCGCCGCCGAACAAGCAGCGCGCTCCGGTTGTCAGGGTGTCTATACCCCGGTTATGGCGAAGAAAGAGTTGTACGAGAGATCTGGTCATTGGTCCAAGTTCTCGGAAGACATGTTCCCCGAAATGAAGATAGGCGGAGAGTCATTTCTCCTTCGTCCGGCTAACTGTCCTCATCACGCTCAGGTATTCGCCGCTCGCGGTCGTAGTTATCGCGAGCTACCTTTCCGCGTTCGTGAACTCGGCTCGATGTTCCGTAGCGAACTCTCCGGAGTTCTCAGCGGATTGAGTCGAGTCCGACAGATCAATCTCGACGACGCACATGTCTTCTGTAGTCGTGAACAAGTGCAAGCGGAAGTGATCGTCGCGCTCGTCGCGATCGAGCGCTGCTACTCGACTCTGGGGATTGCCGAACGGGAGTACCGCCTCTCGATCAGAGGGGGAGAGCAGCAGTACCTCGGCACCGACGAGCAGTGGGCGGACGCCGAGGATCACCTTCGCGAGGCGCTGAATGCACGCTCGATCGAGTACGTGGAAGCGAAGGGGGAGGCAGCGTTCTACGGTCCCAAGATCGACGTCCAGGTGCGAGACGCGCACGGCCGCGAGGAAACACTCTCGACCGTGCAACTCGACTTCAATCAACCGGAGCGGTTCGACCTCGAGTACACCGCTGAGGACGGATCCAAGGCTCGCCCCGTCATGATCCATCGGGGCTTGCTCGGGTCGATGGAACGCATGACTGCGCTTTTGATCGAAAGGTTCGAAGGGCGGATGCCGCCGTGGCTGGCACCCAACCAAGTCTCGATTCTGCCCGTCGGCGACCGGCACCAGGTTGAGGCCGAGCGTTTGCGGGCCGATCTCGAGGCTCGCGATGTTCGAGTGGCGATCGCGCCTGACGGATCGTTGGGACGTCGCATCCGCGAGGCACGCACTCACCGTGACCCGTACATCGCGGTGATCGGGGACAACGAGGTGCACGGCGGCACCGTCGACGTTCTGGTCCCCGCGCGTGGTGGGCGGGCGGTCGTCGATGCGAGTGTGTTTGTCGCTCAGGTGGTCTCGGGAATCGAGGAGCGTGCCCTGCTTCCGGCAGACTTCTAGCCGACGGGTAGTTCGTGGAGCGCGCGCACCAGTGGCGCGAGTTCGGGTGTTTTGCATGCCTCGTCGAGTGCGGCCTCGAGGGTGGCGTCGTGCGTCGGCCGTGCGCTTTCGAGAAGCTCGCGGCCGGCCGGCGTCAGTTCGGTGTAGATGCCTCGGCGGTCGTCGGCGCACAGGATGCGCGTCAGTAGTCCTCGATCTTCGAGTCGATTGACCAAGCGCGTCGTGGCGCTGCTGCTCAGTGCGGCAGCGCGAGCCAGCTGGGCCATCCGCATGTGCCAGCCGTCCTGGCGGCTCAGTGCGTCGAGCACGGTGTATTCGACGACGGACAGTTTGTGCTCACGCTGGAGCGCGCGTTCCAGTTCGGTGTCGAGGGCGCCGTGCAGTGCTGCGAGCGTGCGCCACCCTTGCGAACGGATTTCGACGGCGTCGTCGGCGATCCCCATGTGATTCTCCTTGTCCGTTTCCTGCGACTCCAGGTTACCAGCTTGCGCATGTAGCGCGCGCGTGCAACTATTTATAGCGCGCCTGCAACTACTGCACACGCCCGCTAACGGCTTACGCGTAAATCTGTGAAAGGAACATCGAGATGCCATTGGGTCTCATTGCCCTCGCTATGGGCGGGTTCGGGATCGGCCTCACCGAATTTGTCATCATGGGCCTCCTGCCCGAGGTCTCGGCTGATTTCGAGGTCACCGAGTCCGTCGCGGGCTACCTGATCTCGGGCTACGCACTGTCGGTGGCGATCGGCGCGATCCTCCTGACCGCTGCCGTCACCCGCTTCGAGCGCAAGAAGGTCCTTCTCTCGCTCATGGTGCTGTTCATCATCGGCAACCTGATGTCCGCGCTCGCGCCCTCCTACGAGGTCATGATGGGCGGACGCATCGTCGCGGCACTGTGCCACGGTGCGTTCTTCGGGATCGGTTCGGTGGTTGCCGCCGACATGGTGGCGCCCAACAAGCGCGCCGGCGCCATCGCGATGATGTTCGCGGGCCTGACCATCGCCAACGTTCTCGGCGTTCCGTTCGGCACTCTGCTGGGCCAGCAACTCGGATGGCGCTCGACCTTCTGGGCCATCACCGTCATCGGCGTCATCGCCCTGATCGGAATTGCAGCACTCGTCCCGACGACGCCCGCCAGCACGACCGGTGGCGGATTGCGCGGAGAGTTGGGGGCATTCCGCAACAAGCAGGTATGGCTCTCGATCGCCATCACCATCCTCGGCTACGGCGGAATGTTCGGAGCCTTCACCTACATCGCCTTCACCCTCACCGAGGTCACCGGCTTCGCGACGTCCAGCGTTCCGTGGCTGCTCATCCTCTTCGGCTCGGGCCTGTTCGTCGGTAACTTCCTGGGCGCCAAGGCGGCCGACCGCTCGCTGACGAAGGCGCTGGTCTGGATTCTCGCGATCCTGACCGTCGTTCTGATCGTGTTCGCCGCCACCGCCGAGAGCAAGGTCATGACCGTGATCTCGCTGTTCTTCATGGGCGCCTTCGGTTTTGCGACGGTTCCAGGTCTGCAGATGCGGATCATGAACTACGCGTCGGCCGCACCGACCATGGCGTCGGGGGCAAATATTGCCGCCTTCAACGTCGGCAACGCGCTCGGTGCATGGCTGGGCGGAATCACCATCGCCGCGGGACTCGGCTTCACCTCCCCGATCTGGATGGGGGCGGCGGTCACCGTCGCCGGTCTGCTGGTCCTGATCGTCGCGGCGAAGATCGACCGCCCGTGAACGTATCGCTCCCCTTGTCCAACAAGGGGAGCGATACGTTCACGCGGGTCAGGTGAGGCGGAATTCGGCGGTCACCCCGGAGAACGGCGAAATCGCGCCGCTACCCCGAGCCTTCGACGCACCGAAGTGTTGGACTCGATACGTACCCGCCGGAGTATCGGCCGGAACATCCCACGTGATGCGAACGACGGAACCGTTGCTCCCGACCCGGCGCCAGTGCAGTTTGGTGGACCAGTCGTTGTCGTCGGCGACCCGTGTCCAGGATCCGCCGGTATTTCGCTGGATCTCGTAGAAGGTCCCGTTTCGGTGAGTGTCGTTCTTGGGGTGGCCGGTGACGAACTCGACGGCAACCTGCGCACCCGGTGAGCCGTCGCCGGGCTGGACGGTCGCATCGCCGAATTGTGTTCCCGGCAAGGGCTCGTCGAAGTCGACGCCAGGTCCGAAGCTGGGTTGGAACCCGGACAGGTCGGCCGGCGCGGGGCCGCGAGGAGGTTCGGTGCCGTCGCGCATCGCGGCTGCGAGAGCGGCGTACCCCTGTTGATAGGCCGGCAGTGTGTAACGGCCGAACATCGTCGAGCCGCCCTCGTACTGCTGCGAATCGTATTCCTGTGGCGTGGTGCAGTAGCTCGAGTACGAGTTCGCGTAGCCCTGGAAGATGACGTTCTCGAGGGGAACTCCAAGCTCCTCGGCGACGGTTCGACGCACTCGTAATCCGGAGACGATGGTGAATTCCGCAGGGCCACCGACGATGTAGAACTGGCCGATCCGCAGGATCTGGATCTTCAGTACGTTCGGCACCCATCCGCCCGGTGGCAACAGGCCGACCGGAACGACTACGAGCTTGGGGGCCTGTGCATCCTGAAGCCATTGAGGCACAGGAGCATCCATGCCGCCCAAGGCGTCGATCATGGGGTTTCGGGTGCCCTCGGGGAAGATCGGAATTGCAGGCCCGTCCTCGACGCTTCCGGCGCTCATTGCCGCACCGATCGCTGCCGGTGCAGTGCGGTGCTCGCGCCCGTCCGGGGTGAATCTTCCGCTCACCACCTGATTTGCCATGTCCAGGTACATGATCCGACTGTCGACACCACCAGTGACGGTTTCGGAGGCCGAGCCGAAGGCAGTTTGAGCCGCCGCAACCTGGCGCAGCCCGATGATGCGTGCATTCTCGAATTCGTCCTCGGTCGGTCCGCGTCCGGGCTCGAGGAAGAGGTTCGGTGACATGTCGCCGCTGTTGGTCTGCGGAAAAGCGGCAATGAAGCTGGTGTCGCCGTCGAGGTAACGCACACCCCGGTCGTCGTGCTCCCAGAAGTACGCCGCGGCGCCCTTGTTGTCCCCGGAGATGAGATGGTTCTCGTTCGTGAGCGAGGCGCAGTGGGTAGCGAACCAGTTGATCGCCCCGATGTCCTTGCTGCCCCGACTGATCCGCATGACACGCATGTGGTGATCGTTGCCACCGGGGTAGTAGGCCTTGTCCTCTTCGGGATTGAGGTCGAACGCCACTCGCGATCGGTTGACGCTGGCATCGGTGAGGTCGGACCGCCCGAAACGGACGGAGCCCGGCGCCAGGTTCTCGTGGGCAGCGCTGATCGCCTCGACCATGCCGTTGACCTCGGCTTCGAACACCGGCAGTTCGAAGCCGAGAACTGCGAGGTTGTACGCGTAGTTGTGCGAGGCCCCACCACATGCCGCGTGTGAATGGATGGCCGTCAACATGACGTTGCGTTCGGTGTAGATGTCGCCGAATTTCCCAGCCAGCCGGCGTAGGACCTCGTCGTGAACGGACTGGAAGATCATGCAGTTGTCGACGCACACGTAGGCGACCCGTGACCCGCCGGACTCGAAGATGAAGGCGCGTGCGCGCATTCGCTGGTGCAGGCCTTCGGCGCGTTGGTCGAAGCTCGAGTAGCCCATCATGCCGACCTCGGCGACCGGTCCGGTCACATCGGAGATCCCGACGCCCACCTGCAACGACGACGACTTGTCGGTACGTGCGGGTGAAACGGTGCGTGCCGGCGAAGCTGCGACGGCCTGGTTCGTCGACAGAGCGGCGAGCGCAGGTGCGGCGGCAGCGCCTGCCAGTACGGTGCGTCGGGTGATCTGCACGAGTGTCCTTTCGGGCGGTCTGACGCGAGTTGGTCAACCGTCCAGGAGTGTAGCCCGAGTCACACGTGACCGAAAGGGGTGCCGTCGGCTGACACTCAGATCGTTGTCGCCTCCCCGAACGTCATCGCCAGGTTTTTGATGGTCGTGGTCATCAGGGCCCGGCGGGGGAGTCCCAGTTTCCGAAGCTCCGCCGCCATCGGGTGACTACCCAGCTGAACCTCTGCTCCACCAGGGCGCGATTTGACGCCGGTCGGCGCCATGTCCCACGACGTGCACCTGGTTGCGCCGTCGAGATGCGAGTACGCGGCCAACGACATGTTGGCTCCGCCGCCAGGCACGCTGACGCCGGACTTCACACTCAACTGTGTGATGAGTTTGCCGTCGCGCGAGACGGATCCGCGCTTGACCGAGCCGACGTGCTCGGTGTCGAACTCGGCGAGCACCTTCGGGAATCCCCAGATTTCCCGGCCGGCGGCCTTGGTGAACTCTCCGTCCACCGGCAACTCGTGAATGAGTGCCCCTGCAGTTCCGGCAGCGAGCGAACGTAGATCTCCCAGCACCGAGGTTTCGGGAGGCGCAGTGTGGCTACGCACCATGTACGTCACCCCGAATTCGTTGTACGGCCCCAGATCCCCATCGATGTAGTCGACAAAAACCAGGCCGCACAGCGCCCGGCCGGGACGGTACTGGAGCGCGGTCAAGCCGGTGTAATCGATGATCGACTGCGCCGTTGCGCTGGGTACCGAGTACAACGCCATGAAGGCCGACGCGGTGCGAACTTCGACGGGCATCTCGACCTTCTTGCCCAGAATCGTGTAGCTCATGGCGCGACCACCCCGCGGAGTCCGTCGGATCCGTAGACGGGTTCGAGCATCGAGCGGAAATCCGGTCCGCGGCGCAGCATTTGGCCTCCGTCGACGTTGATGATCTGCCCGGTGATCCAGGTGGATTGCGGTCCGAGTAGGAAGGAAGCGAGTCCGGCGACGTCCTCGACCTCGCCGACGCGTTCGAGCGGAGTGTTGGCCAGGTAGTCGTCCAGGATCGGGCCACCGTCGGTGATGAGCGCGACCAGATCCGTTCGGGTCAGACCCGGCCGGATCGCATTGACACGAATGTTGCTGGCGCCCAGTTCGTCTGCCGCCAATTGCACCAGGTGGTCGACGCCGGACTTCGAGACGCCGTACGCGCCGAACCAGCGATGTGTGTTGCTGCTGGCGATCGACGAGATCGCGACGATGGATCCACCGCCTCCTGCCACCAGCGCCCGGGCGCCGTGCTTGATCGTCAGCATGGTCCCCGTGACGTTGAGGTCGACGGTGCGGCGCCACGCGTCGACGTCGAGTTGCGTGACCGGTGCGATGGTTTCGTTCCCGCCGGCGCAGGCCACGACTCCGTCGAGCTTTCCGGTGACGGAGACCGCCGCGGCAACAGCGGCGACGACGTCTGCCTCGATCGTGACGTCGGTAGGGGAGACGCTGACCGATCCTTCCGGACTCGACTGCCGGATCGATTCGGCGGCAGCTTCGAGTTTCTCCTTGTTGCGTCCGCAGATCGTGACGTGAGCGCCAGACGCAACCAGCGAACGAGCGATGCCCAGACCGATGCCACTACCGCCGCCGGTCACCAGTATCGATGTGCCGGTGAAAGTGGGTATGCCCGCTGAGGCGGTGTCGTCGTCCATGTGTGTCTCCTGGTCGTTGCTCCGGCGGGCTCGCGTGCTGATTCTGGAGGTTTTCCGGTTCGGCTTCGGTGAAAACGCCCCACGCTATATAGGAACAGGTTCTACTTATTGTGGCAAGGGTTGTGCGAGAGGTGGAGTGATGGCTACCAGACCGACCTTCGATTTGATCGACGGACGCTTCTACAGCGGAGACCTCGGGAATGTGCGCGACGCATACGCCTGGATGCGTGATCACGAGCCCGTGTACCGAGACGACGCCAACGGAATCACCGCGGCCGCGAGCTACGACGCCGTCGTCGCAGCCGAGCGGGATCCCGAACTGTTCTCCAACGCCGGCGGCATCCGCCCCGAAACGGGTCCGTTGCCGCAGATGATCGACATGGACGACCCGCAGCACCTCACGCGTCGACGCTTGGTCAACGCGGGTTTCACACGTAAGAAGGTCGAAGCCAAGGCCGGCCGTATCCGGGAGATCTGCGATCAACTGATCGACGCCGTCTGTGAGAAAGGAGAAGCCGACTTCGTCGCAGACCTGGCCGCACCACTTCCCATGGCCGTCATCGGCGACATGTTGGGTGTCCGTCCCGAGGAACGCGCGTTGTTTCTGCGGTGGTCGGATGATCTGGTGAAGGCATTGGGAAGCAACGCTTCCCAGGAGCAACTGCAGGCCATGATGGCTGCGTATGTCGACTTCACCGCGTACATGATGCGAACCATTGCCGAGCGGAGGAGCGAGCCGGCCGACGATTTGGTGAGCACATTGATTCACAGTGCGGTCGACGGCGAGGCCCTCTCCGATCAGGAAATCGTCAACGAGTCCCTACTGATACTCATCGGCGGTGACGAGACCACACGGCACGTCCTGAGCGGCGGCATGGAGCAGCTGCTGCGCCATCCGGACCAGCATCGAGCGCTGGCCGACGATCCCGATGCCATTCCCTTGGCAATGGAGGAGATGTTGCGGTGGTCCTCGCCGATCAAGAACATGGCTCGAACTCTGACCCGTGATACCGATTTCTTCGGTGCGCAACTGAAAGCGGGTGAGAAGATGCTGCTGCTCTTCGAATCGGCAAATTTCGACRAGTCCGTGTTCCTGAACGCCGAACGGTTCGATATCGGCCGCACACCGAATCCACACGTGGCCTTCGGCTTCGGAACGCATTTCTGTCTGGGTAATCAGCTGGCCAGGCTCGAGGGACGGATCATGTTCGAGCAACTCTTCGCCAGGCTGCCGGGAATGGCACTTGCCACCGACGCGCCGTTGCAGCGGCGTGCCGCCAACTTCGTGTCCGGTCTCGAATCGATGCCGGTGCGGTTTACCGCTTCGGCGCCGTCAGCCGGGTAGTTGGCAGTTGGGAGGCGCAGCATCTTCGGAGAGGGCGCTGCCCGCCGGATTGACGTAGACGACCTCGAGTACCAATGGTGTTGTCTGCGAGTTGTTTCCGATGTGCACATGATCTGAACCGCTCGGTTCGATCAAAGTATTTCCGGCGCTGTAGATCCCGTCGACGGAGCAATCGGATCGGTAGTGGCTCAACGTGCCCTGCGCGATCAGTGCGTAGAGCGTCCCGTCGTGGAAGTGCCAACCGGTGGAACCGCCGGGGTCGATGGTGATCTGACGCAGGATGTAGTCCTTGCCGTCGAAAGTCACCTGCCCGAGGATTTCACCGTGTACTCCCGTGCTCGGTGTTGCCGACGCATTGATCGGCGTCAGAGACAGCCCGATCGCTGCGGACACTGCAAGCAGAACCTGATGGCGTTTACGCATGAGCGGCCCTCCCAGACGGATGTGCTCCTGAGTGTCCTCCGACAGTGTCCGATTTATCCCGGTTTTCGTGGATCTTGCAGGGTGAAGGCAGAGGTATGCCCTTGAGAGGCGGTTACGCTCGTGTCATGCAGCAAGTCGCGACGAGGCGCCGGAGCCAGCCGCCGCCTGCGCGCTTCATGTTCGAGGCATTGATCGATCCGTACCGCCAGCCCGCCCGGCACTGGCTGGAACTTCTCGAGAGCGAGATCGCACCGGAGATCGTCAGGGCTGAAGAACCGGGGCTGGTGATCTGGTCGTCGATCTGGCCGGACCGCCCCGACGCCGTCATCCGATTCGACATCGAGGCGGTCGGAAACGGCACGATGCTGCGTTGGACGCTTTTCCTCGAAGATCCGATACCGTCCGAGGCGGAGGTCGTGCGGATGCGAAAGCGGCTCAACACCTTGATAAATGCGAATCTCAGGTTCAACTTCGGCCAATAGTTCGCCAAAAGCGGGAACTCTGTGGGCGCCCGTCCCGCCTACCTGCAATTGCGATACGGCATGGACAAAGCCGCCGGCACCGAAAAGGTGTCCAGCGGCTTCACAGCGTCGGTGCTCGTCTTGCGCCTATCAGCAAGTGGCCGCTCGAATCGGCATTTCTTTCGGCGGTATCCGGGGCAAAGAACTTCAGCACCGATGGCCTGTCGAGATGCAGCGAAGATTGGCGGGACGTGCGCCGCCACTTTGGTGGGCTTCGGGCGAGTCTCCGAAGCCCGCCAAAGTAGTTGCTTCGGCTCCAATAGCTTCTGAAAACTCAGACCGCAGGATCGGAGCGGCGCCGGTGAGGATTCGCGGTGTGAGCAGAGTAAGTAACGATGCGCTGGCCGACCCGTGCGGCCATGAGAGTGGAGACGCCGCTGGGCAGTAGCGGGTCATAGCCGGTGAGTTCGGCGATGCGGGAGAGCCGGTAGGTAACTGTGTTGCGATGGATGAACAGTGCCTGGGCGGAGACGTTGTGGTTGAACTCGCTGTCGATGAACGCATCGAGCGTCTCCAGCAGCGCAGGATGATCGGCAAGGGGATCGAGTAACGCTGCCAGAGCCGTCAGCGTGGGTCCGCCCGCAGCCACGGAATACTCGAATATCATGCGATTTCGGGTGCAGACCGTTTCAGCCCGGCCGAGGGCGCGGGCGGTCTCGGCGACGGTCCGTGCTTCGGCATAGGCCCCGGGGATGTCCGCCCGCGTAAGTGCGGTCGCGACCCCAATCCAGAATTCAGACTGAATGGCACTGTTGGACAGTACGATTCGGCTGGCTAACGCCGACGCCGGATCGCGTTCGTCGCCCGGGCGCAGGGGGACGAGCGCGATCCAACCGCCGTTGTCGCGGTAGAGGAAGGTGCCCGGGAGCAGCCCGAGCCGGTCGCGGAGGGCGGTGAGGGTGCCGGGCGCCGGTTGACCGAGTCGTACCGCGGCAACGATGAACGATTCCGCGATGGGGATCTCGGGTGCGCCCGTCCATCCGCTGACCTCGCGTCCAGCGAGCAGGTCGGCGGCGATCTCGCCTTGGCGTTCCAGGATGTCCCAGCGTGGCTGCCGGCTGTCCTCGATCAGGGTGGTGGCGATGTGTGTGACCACCAGATTGAGGTAGTTGGTCAGGCACAGCCCGAGTTTGGGCAATAGCGGGTACTCATCTGGTTCGAGGGCCAGGATGGACTCGCTCCATAGGAATGCGGTGCCGACCCGGTAGTTGGTCAGAATCTCCTCGAGGGACATGCCGTCACGGATCAGTCGCAACGCTCGTTCGACGATCGGGCGGGTGTCTTCCCTGGTCAGTTCGTGTTCCATGACGAGTGACCGGAAGAACAATGCGATGTTGAGCTGCACGCTGGGCACGAAGTCTGCGTCCAGCATGGAGTGCGGCAGCAGGTCGTCGGTCTTTAGAGTGGTGGCCAAGCCGGCCGCCCGGGCGTGCGCCCGGGCGATCACGTGCTGCCATTGCTCGTCGTGCGCGGGCCCGGGTTCGGGGGAATGCGCCATATTGCCTCCTCAGTCACTGGTACCCACGACCAATTCGCTCAAGCTCCTGGGAAGCCTGCGGGCAGAGGGGCGGGGGACCCGAGATTGAACTTCGGACCTGGGGACAAGCCGCGCAGTACGGCGCTGGTCCACGCTACCGCCGGAGCCCAACCGGTGACGGCATTGAGTCCGTGCTCGGGCAACGGTACGGTGATGAACCGCATGTCGGCACCGCTGTCCCAGTACTTGTTCACTGTCGGCAGCACTGTCGAGGGTGGCACGATCTCGTCCCAGATGCCGTGCCACCACAGGATCGGGCTGTCCGGGATGTGCTTGCCGAGACTGTTTTCTTCGAGCACTTGCATGACCGCAGGTTCGGTGTCCAACGATTTACCTGGCTTGAAATATGCGCTGAGTGGGCGGTAAGCCCCTGAGGGCGCGATGGTGATGACACAGCGAGATTGGAAATCGCGCAGCAATTGCTGGCCTTCCTCGGTGAGCAATTCCTCAGGCCGGAACACGTCCGGGTATTCCCGTGCCAAGGCTACGAACCCGAGCCACATGGTGAAATTTCCGGCTCCCGCGAGTCCGGGGTGCGGCTGCACTGCATATCGTGCGATGCCGGTGAGGCTGCCTGGGGTGGCGCCCGCGGCCGTGCCCAGCAGCCGTACGTCGGGCGCGTAGGTCGCACGCAGTTCGGCAGCGCGCATCGATCCCGAGCCGCCACCGGAGTATCCGTACAACGCGATGCCGGGATCGGCCAGGCCCAGCCCCTCATCGTTCTTCACCGCGCGCAGGCTGTCCAGCACCATCTTGCCCTCGGCATAGGTGTTGAACGTGTTGAACTTGCCGTCGAAGTCGGGGACGTTGATGGCGAAGCCCTGCGCCAGCCAACCGGCCACGAGCGGGGACTCCTTCATCGTGCCGACCTGCAAGGTGTGCGACGGATTGCAGGACGAATCGGTGGAGTCGATGGCCTCCTGGAACGAGACCACCGGCCGGGTACTTCCCTGCCACGGAATGCCTGGCACGATGACCGTCGTGGCTGTCACGATCGGATTGTCGTGGACATCGTTGGATCGGAAGAGTAGTTGCTTGGTGTAGACGGGAACCGGAATACCGACCAACCGGGTCTGCACCTCCCGAGTGCGCACAATCTGACCAGGTGCATAGGACGCGAGGTCCTCCGGATCGTTGTACCAGGGGTCTTCCGAGGGGGTCGGAATCGGCAGCTGATCGTAGAGTTGCGGTTCGGACGGCAGTTGTGGGAGCTGGTTCTGGTCCGGAGGAAATACGATATCGGTGGGATCACCCGCCGCAGTATTCGCACCGACCAGCACAGCTACCGCGGATATCATTGCCACAGTCGAGTGTCGCAACCACGTCTTACTCATTTAGCCTCCAGCGTCATCGCCATGAGGTGAAAGCCTCCAGGCGTCTGGAACAAGAACACCGCATGACGCGGTGTGAAATCTTCGGCACGATCCCAGCGGTGATTGCAATTATTAGTGCATGTGCACAATCGAATCGGCTGCGCTTCATCTGACTGGACAGGAATTGCTGGCGGGACGCTCCAGGAAGGACGCGATGCGCGTAGGCCCCGGTATCGAGTAGGGCAATCTACGGTCCCCTGGGGGGAAATGCTGGGAACCGATGTTCTATTCGTAGCCACATCGTTTCCCTCTTCGCAGCGAATACTTTCGGTGAAAACGTATGCCGGTGGGAACTTTCCCGGCAGGGTAAACGTAGAGTAAAGAACAAGGCTTCTTTCGCATCGACAGAGAGACCCATGGACAGCCACAGACCCAGGCCGGACACACCCCACTACGTGAACGCATGTGATGGCGAGGTGTCCGGCTCATGATGATCGCCCTGACACTGCTGCTCGGTGTGCTGGTCGTTCTGCTGATCACCGCAGTGACCGGCTACTTCGTTGCCCAAGAGTTCGCCTACATGGCCGTGGACCGATCCCGGCTCAATTCACTCGCCCAGGCCGGCGATTTGGGGGCGCAGCGGGCTCTGGCGGTGACGCGACGCACCTCGTTCATGCTCTCCGGCGCCCAGCTGGGTATCACGGTCACCGGTCTGCTCGTCGGTTACGTCGCCGAACCTCTCATCGGTGAATCGCTGGGAACGATCTTCGGTGGCATCGGCATTCCCACCGCCGTCGGGCTCGCGATCGGTGCTGTCTTGGCTTTGCTGTTCTCCACTCTGGTCCAGATGCTCTTCGGTGAGCTCTTTCCGAAGAACCTGGCCATCGCCCGTCCCGAACCGGTGGCCCGGTGGCTAGCTCGCTCGACCACCCTCTATCTGAAACTGTTCGGCTGGCTGATCTGGATCTTCGACCAAGCGTCGAACCTGCTGCTTCGCGCCCTGAAGATCGAGCCGGTGCACGACGTCGAACACTCCGCCTCCGCCCGCGACCTCGAGCACATCGTCGCCGAGTCCCGCGAAACTGGGACTCTGCCGCCCGAGTTGTCGACGATGCTCGATCGTATTCTCGATTTCCCCACTCGTCCGGTGGAGCACGCGATGATCCCGCGCACCCATGTCGACACCGTCCGCGCTGACGACTCCCTCGACCACGTCATCACTCTCATGGGGCGAGGGCACTCCAGATATCCCGTCGTGGGGGCAGATTCCGAGGACATCGTCGGCGTCATCCACCTTCAGGATGTTCTCGGCCTGACGCCGACCACTGATCTGACTGTGCGCGCACTCACCCGCTCCGCCCTGATCTTCCCGACGATACTTCCCCTGCCGAAGGCCCTGGCCGAACTCACCGACAGCAAGAACCAACTCGCTTGCGTCATCGACGAATACGGTGGATTCGCCGGAATTATCACCCTCGAGGACATCGCCGAAGAACTCGTCGGCGAAATCACCGACGAACACGACCCCGATCTGCCACTCGAACTACCCAGCGAGGACGGATCGTGGACCGTCGACGGTGGCGTGCACCTCGACGAGATCGAACGCACCATCGGACACGACCTCCCGAGCGGTGACTACGAGACGATCGCCGGCTTCACCATCGCTCATCATGGCGAACTTCCGGCCGAAGGGACCCGAATCCGCGTCGAATTGCCACCTGATCCCGCCGACCTGATTTCCGACGGCGAACAACCCCGACATTCACTGGTCATCGATGTCCTGTCCGTCGAGCGGCACGTCCCGGCATCACTACGACTACGCCTCGACCCCACCGAGATGGCCGGGACTGAAGCCGCGGAGGAGAACCGATGAGCAATCCCTGGATCGTCATTGCGATCACCGTCGGCCTCATCGCATTGAGCGCCTTCTTCGTCGCCGTCGAATTCGCCCTCATTTCCGCCAAACGGCACCGCCTCGAAGACGCCGCCCCCAACAGCCGCTCCGCCCGAGCCGCACTGCGCAGCGCCTCCGAACTAACCGTGCTCCTCGCCGGCTCCCAACTCGGCATCACCGTCTGCACCCTCGCACTCGGCGCGATCACCAAACCCGCCGTCCACCACTGGCTCACCCCTGCCTTCTCGAATTGGGGTATGCCGCTGTGGATCGCCGACGTCGCCGGTTTCGTTCTCGCGCTGATCATCGTGACTTTCCTGCATCTGGTCGTCGGTGAAATGGCACCGAAATCCTGGGCGATCGCCCACCCCGAGAAATCCGCCACACTGCTCGCCATCCCGATGCGCGGATTCATGTGGATCACCCGGCCTCTACTGCAATCGCTGAACTCGATGGCCAACTGGCTTCTGGTCAAAGTCGGTGTGCAACCGGTCGATCACGTCGGCAGCGGCCAGGACCCCGACGCCTTGCGGCACCTGGTCGAGCACTCCACCAACGTCGGAGCCCTCGACGCCGGATACTCCGCGCAACTCTCCGGCGCCCTCGACATGCAGACCCTGACCGTCCGCGATCTGCTTCCGAGCAACAAAGCTCCGACCTCCGTCACCACATCCGCGACCATGAACCACGTTCGATCGGTATCGAAACAATCAGGGCACCTACGAATCCTCGTTCGCGACAACGGTGTTCCTCTCGGGATCGTGCACGTTCGCGACACCCTGCTCCAACCCGACCACACCCGCGCCGAGGACATCATGCGACCGGCGTTCACCCTTGCGCCCGATACCCCCGTCCACCTCGCACTCGCCTCGATGAGGGAGAGCCGAAATCACCTCGCCGTAGTCACAGACGAACGAACAACGGTCGGCATCATCACTCTCTCCGATGTTCTCTCGCGATTGTTCCCGCGGTCCGAACCAGCAATCTGACCCGGGCTTGGGCACGACGATCAGATCTCAGGTTGCTCGAAGCGATGCTCGAAAGGAACGACCAGATCGTCGTGCCCAACGACCGGTGTTCAGATCAACTCCGGATTCTCGGCGTACACCTCTTCGAGGATCGACATGTCGAACAGTTGGTCCGCCGTAATCTCCAGCCCCGCTTTCGACAGTGCCGCGATGTTCTGTTCGATCAGTTGGGGTGTCATCGTGAACAACCCGTTGGCTTTGGTATCTGCCGACACCACAAGATCGTTCTGTGCGGTGGCTTCCTTGATCTGCTCTTCGAGTTCCAGGTTCTGGTCCTTGCCGTAGACCTCGACGGCAAGCCGTGCCGACTCTGCCGGATCAGCGACCGCATCCTTCCATCCCTGGATCTCGGCCTTCAGGAATGCCTTGAGCTTGTCCCTCTCGTTGTCGATGGTGGACTGGAGAACCGTGAACGATTCGGCGACCAACGGCAGGTTGTAGTCCGCGAAGAGGAAGTGGGCGTTGGGGAAACCTTTGGCGGCCAGTGTGATCGGCTCGTTGGTCACGTAGGAGACCCAGCCGTCCACCTCGCCGTTTGCCAGGGGGCTCGGATCGAACTGCGCGGGCACGATCGTCATCTGGCTTTCGGTCAGGCCGTTTGCTGCCAGGAGAGCTCCGAAGACGAGCTGATTGGAATCCTGGACGCCGATCTTCTTGCCGATCATGTCCTGCGGTGAGTTGATCGGTGCCGCAGCGGAACTGACAATCGCAAACGGATTCTTCTGGAACGTGGCCCCGACGATTTTTGCCTCCAGTCCGTCGAGTACGGCGGGGGCTGTGAGCTGCGGTGCGGACATTCCGATCCACACCTTGCCGGTGTCCAAGCCGGCTTCGACGCCGGTGCCGGCTGCGCCACCTGCCACCAGGTCTACATTCCCGAACCCGGCATCCTTGTAGTACCCCTTGTCGAGAGCGAAGTACTCGCCGGCGAACTCGATGTTCTTGATCCAGGACAACTGCACTGCAACTGTTCCGAATTCGGAACCGTCGTCCGTGGTTCCGCCACTCGAACTGCTGGAGTCACTGCTACACGCGAGCAATGACGCACTACCGGCGACTGCGATGCCGGTCAGCGCGGAGTAGCGGAAGAAGGCCCTGCGGTCCAGCTGGCGGACGGGCTTGAATGGCGTCATGAATCGGAACACTAGGGCCAGTCGGTTTCGTTCAGTTTGCTTGGGAGAGAGAGTTTGTTGAGGTCGTGTTAACAGATGTCACGACTTGCCCGCCGAAGGACCGAAGCGAGACAGAGCGATGCTTTCGAAGATCCCGACCACGGCGTAGAGGACGATCGACACCACGGTGATCACCACGATAGATGCCCACAATTCGTTGTACTGGTAGCGCGGAATGGCTTTGATCATGCTCGAACCCAAGCCTTGACCGCTACCGAGCCATTCGCCGATCAGTGCTCCGATCAAAGCGCCGGGCACTGACACCCTAGCGGCGGCGAACACCGCCGGAAGTGCGGACGGTACGGACACCATTCGCAATGCGGTCCAACGACTCCCACCGTACGCAGCTATGAGGTCTTGTGCCTGAGCCGGAGCGGCACGTAGACCGACCATGATCATGACGAGGGCTGGGAAGAACACCACTATCGCAACCATGACCGTCACACCCACGATTCCGCGGCCGAATATCAGGACGATGATCGGGGTCATCGCAACGAGAGGAACAGATCGTAGAAGCATTGCAACGGGCATGAAAGTCTGTTCGACAGTGCGGGAAACGACGAAGATCGATGCCACCACGAGCGCGGCAGTCATTCCGACGGCAAAGCCGACACCGGCGTCGCGCAGAGTGATGAACAGGTTGTCGATGATGCCCGAACGAGCGTCGGCGGACTTAGGACCGGAGAACAGGTACTCCCAGACGTCGGCCGGCGTCTTTCCCACACGCGGGCCGACCTGGGGGAAGGTGTTGAGGA
The DNA here is from genome assembly GCF_056401335.1 of Rhodococcus sp. P4_F3_2. Taxonomy (NCBI): domain Bacteria; kingdom Bacillati; phylum Actinomycetota; class Actinomycetes; order Mycobacteriales; family Nocardiaceae; genus Rhodococcus; species Rhodococcus sp. P4_F3_2. Next base: position 50,958 of record NZ_JBFUJN010000010.1, on the reverse strand, counting down.
AGACCACCCAGATGACAAGCAACAGCGCCGAGGCGATGGCAATCGGAGCGAGGAATCTCAATGTTCCTCGTACCGCGGTCATTTCTGTGCTCCCGGAGCGTTCGTCCACGGGGTGACGAGCCGGGCGATCGCTGCGACGACGGCGTATCCCAGGCCGGCCAGCAAGGCGGCGGCGATGGCCATTCCCCACGTTCGCGGGACGTTGTACGACGTCTGAGCGGCCGTGAGTGCGACGCCGATCCCGCTGTCCACCCCGCCGAGATACTCACCGAGAATTGCACCCAGTACGGCCGAGGGTGCAGCAATCTTGAGGGCGGCAAAGGTGCTCGGAAGTGCGCTCACCAATTGAACTTTGGTGAACTTCTGCCAACGCCCACCACCGTAGGCGGCAACGAGATCGAGGCTCGTCTTGTCTGCCGATCTCAGGCCTGCGAGTGTGCCGACCATCGTGGTGAAGAAGCAGTACATCGCGGCGAGAAAGATTGTGGGGGTCCGGCCGCCGAAGACGACCAGGATGATTGGGCCAAGCGCCAACAGCGGTGTGCAGTAGCTCAGGATCGCCAATTGTGTGGCCAATCCCTCGATGGGCGGAATGAGGACGACAAGCACGGCAAGCGTGATCGCCAGCAGATTTCCCCAGAGAAAGCCCTGCAGCGCACCGGAAGCCGTGACGGTGAAATTGGGTCCGTAGAGCGACCAACCGTCGTCGAACATCGTTGAAACAACCACCCACGGCGTCGGAATCGTACCTCCCGCAACACCGGCCGCCGCCAGAATCCACCAGAGAGCGATCAGTCCGCAGATGCCGACTGCACCGCCGAACCACGTTGGACGCTTCAATCGGATCCGGCGCGGTACAGATGGCTGCGCCGCCGCGGTCGCGACGTTCTCGATATCGGTAATTGTCATGCGACGCCTGCTTTTCCGAAGAGCAGTCCGGAGAGGTAGTCGTGGATCTCGTGGAACTCGGGTGTACGCATCATCTCGGGAGTACGCGGGCGCGGCAGGTCGATCGGCACGACTTCGAGGACGCGTCCGGGCCTCGGCGTCATGACGGCAACGACGTCGGAGAGGAACACGGCTTCGGCGATTCCGTGAGTCACCATCAACGTGGTCGCCGGTTTCTCGGTCCAGATCCTGAGCAATTCGATATTAAGTCGTTGTCGGGTCATGTCGTCCAGCGCGCCGAAGGGTTCGTCGAGTAGGAGGACACTCGGCTTGACCACGAGCGATCGTGCGATCGACACACGCTGACGCATACCGCCGGACAATTGAGCGGGCTTGGCCTTCTCGAATCCTTCGAGGCCGACGAGAGCGATCAGGTCGGCGATCTGGTCGGGGTCGGGATCGATGCCGGCAACCTGAAGCGGCAGTTTGATGTTGGAGGTCACCGTCCGCCACGGCAGCAAAGCCGAATCCTGGAAGGCGATTCCGAGTTCGCGGCGCTTGCGTAACTCGGCGGGCGACTGTCCGTTGACAAGTGCTGTTCCCGACGTCGGAGTATCGAGGCCCGCAAGGATGCGGAGAACGGTGGACTTCCCGCATCCGGACGGCCCGAGCAGAGACAGAAAGGATCCTTCGCTGGTTTGAAGGGACACGTCGGTCAGCGCGGTCACCGACCGACGACCCATCTCGAAGGTCTTGCCGAGGCCGGAGATGTCGAGACCGGTTCCAGCGGGGCGAGGTGTGGTGACGGGACTGGTCATTCCCGCACAGTACGAACGTCCGGTTGCGGTCATGTTGCCTGCGCGTCACCGCTGCGTGAGGCTGGTTCGGCGTCTCCTGTCACAGCGCCGTGGTGAGATGGACGTCTGGACGGAGTGAGGGGAGCGAAGATTGCTGAAGTTGTACCGGGCCGAGCGTTCGGACACCTTGGTCTCGGCGTTGGCCACGCTCCTCCGTACACCGCTGTCGGATCCATTCGCCCAGGAAACTGTTGCGGTGCCGGCCAAGGGCGTCGAGCGTTGGCTCAATCAGCGGCTGTCCTCCCAGCTAGGTACGTCCGGACCGTCAGCAGTGGACGGAATTTCTGCGAACATCGCGTTTCCTTCACCCGCGCGCCTGGTCGCGGAATCCGTGGCTGCGGTCAGTGGAATCACGGCTGACGACGACCCATGGTCGCCGACGCGATTGGTGTGGACGGTTCTCGACGTGATCGACGAGTCCCTCGGCGAGCCCTGGTGCGGAGTCCTGGCGAAGCATCTCGAAGGCCATCGTGAAGGTCGACGGTTTGCCTCCGCCACACATGTCACCGAACTCTTCCGCAGTTATGCCGCGCAACGCCCACAGATGCTGATCGACTGGGCCGCCGGGCGGTTGACCGACGGACACGGATTGGCGCTGTCGGAGGATTTCGAATGGCAGGCACGTCTGTGGTGCATCGTCGCGGACAAGATCGACGTTCCGGGGCCCGCAGAGCGACTGGGGCAAGTGAGCCGCGCGCTGGTCGAGGACCCGGCCTTGGTCGACCTACCGGAACGTCTGTCGGTCTTCGGGCCGACCCGGCTGCCGGTCGATCAGCGAATGATCTTGAGCGCACTCAGTGCGAATCGGGACGTGCACATCTGGCTCCCGCATCCCAGCCCCGCGCTGTGGACCAAGATGAGCTCGCGCATGCAGCCTCGAAGTGAGAGCACGATCCGACGTTCGGAAGACGGGTCAGCGCTGATATCCGCCAATCCGTTGCTGTCGAGTCTTGCTCGCGACGTTCGTGAACTTCAGATCAGCCTCGGTGCCGCCGAGTTCGAGTCGGTGCATCTTCCCGAACCAGCCGGCCCGAAATCCCTCCTGGCGACGGTCAAGGCCGATGTCATCGCAGATCGTGCTCCCAGCGTTGCAGCGGAACCGGACGGGACAGTTCAGGTCCACGCTTGCCACGGGCCGGCACGGCAGGTCGAGGTGCTCCGCGAATGTCTGCTCCGATTGTTCGAGGACGACCCGACATTGCAGCCACGCGACGTACTCGTGATGTGCCCGGACGTCGAAACGTACGCACCCTTGGTTCGTGCTGCATTCGGGCAAGGTGTCCATGGACACCCGGGGCATCTTCTTCGAGTAAAGCTGGCAGACCGCGGATTACGTCAGACCAATCCTGTCCTGGCCGTTCTCGGCTCTCTCCTCGAATTGGCCGACGGCCGGGCCACAGCCAGTGAGGTTCTCGACCTTGTTGCGACCGAGCCTGTCCGCACACGTTTTTCGTGGGGCGACGACGAATTGGAAAGACTGCGGGAATGGACGACGGAAGCGGGTGCTCGCTGGGGAATCGGTAGTCGGCAGCGTGCCACGTTCGGTCTCGATGCATTTCCGCAGAACACCTTCAACACCGCCATGGACCGAATCTTGTTGGGGGTCAGCGCGGACGAATCGGAAAATGCCTGGTTGGATCTCGCGCTGCCACTCGATGACGTGGACGGCACAGACATCGATCTGAGTGGACGTTTCGCAGAGTTCGTCGATCGCCTGGCAGTCTCGCTTCGCGATCTTGCCGGCCCACATTCGCCGGCCGAATGGCTTCGTGTGCTGATGCGGGCCCTGGATCTACTGACCGACACTGCGCCCGCCGATTCCTGGCAGAGCGCGGGGGCCCACCGCGAACTTGTAGCTGCTGTCGAATTCGGCGAAGAGACGGTGTTACGTCTGGCCGATGTTCGCGCGATGCTCTCGCGCAGCCTCGCTGGCAGACCTACGCGGGCCAACTTCCGAACCGGCGAACTGACGGTGTGCACGATGGTTCCGATGCGTTCGGTGCCGCATCGCGTGGTCGTTCTGATCGGGCTCGACGACGAGGTGTTCCCTCGAACCGGTGGAGTCGACGGCGACGACATCTTGTCCCGTGATCCAGTTGTGGGGGAGCGTGATCTGCGCAGTGAAGACCGGCAACTGCTTCTCGATGCCGTGATGTCTGCGGGTGAGCATCTGATTCTGTTGTATACCGGTGCCGATCCGGTCACCGGTGTCGTCAGACCGCCGGCGATCCCCCTCAGTGGCCTCCTCGACGTACTCAGTGCGACGGTGGGCCCGGAAGCGATCAACGGGGTGCTGACTCGACACCCGTTGCAGTCGTTCGACAATCGAAACTTCTCGCCGGATCAGCCGTTCAGCTTCGACACGGCAGCGCTGGCCGGTGCCAGGGCTGCTGCCGGAACACCGATCGAATTGCCGACAGTCTTGTCGGCCAAGCTACTCGAGGTGCATCCGAAGGAAGTGAACCTTGCCGACCTGGTGAACTTCCTCGTACACCCCGCCCGTGGTTTTCTGCGCCAACGCCTCGGCGTCCGGGTACCGGAACTCGACGACGACATCGCGGATTCGCTGGCAACCGAGCTCGATCCACTGTCCACCTGGGCTCTGGGTGACCGAATGCTTCTCTCGCGCTTGGCTGGACGCAGCTCGGCGGATTTCCGTGCAGCCGAGTGGCGCCGCGGTACTTTGCCGCCCTACAACCTGGGCGCCTCGGTTCTGGGCAACGTCGAGTGGGTGGTAGACCAACTTGCCGGTCTTGCATTGCCACACCTCGAGGGCGACTCCGAGGCTGTCGACGTCGACATCGACCTCGGTGACGGGCGTCGTCTCACCGGAACGGTAACCGGTGTGCACGGCAATTCAGTGGTGCGAGCGTCGTATTCCTCACTGGCGCCTAAACATCGAATGACGGCCTGGATAAACCTGCTCGCCTTGAAAGCGCACGGACGACCCGGTGCGCTCGATGCAGTCTCCATCGGACGGGGTCGGGGAAAGATAGCAGCGGCACGGTCGGTGCTCGATGCGCCAGGCAATGCGGTCGAGATCCTGCAGCAACTGGTGGACCTACGCGAGCGGGGGTTGCAGCGTCCGTTGCCGATGTGGGCCGCTACTTCAGCCGAATATGCGCGCCGACGCTTTGGTGGCGAGTCGGTCGACGATGCGACAAACGGTGCGGACACCCAGTGGACCGGGCAGTACGGCGAGATGATCGATCCGAGCAACGCTTACGTTTTCGGAGAAGCTCGAACACTGGCGGAGTTGGCTGCGGATCCGCCGTCGGACGACGAATTCGTCTGGGCCGAGGAACCGACTCGATTCGGAGTTCTCGCCCGACGACTGTGGGATCCGTTGCTGACCAACGAAAGAGCGGAGTAACCCGTGGACTTCGACCTTTTGGGGCCGCTACCGACCGGCACCACGGTGTTGGAAGCGAGCGCCGGAACTGGCAAGACCTACGCGATCGTCGGACTCGCGACCCGTTGTGTTGCCGAAGGTCTCGCTGACATTTCGCAAGTTCTGCTGGTGACATTCAGCCGGGCCGCCACTCAGGAACTTCGTGAGCGTGCCAGGGAGAGGTTCGCCGGAGTGTCCGCCGCTCTGGTCGACCCGGAGGCGGCGAGGCGGTCGGATGATGATCTGGTGTCGTACCTCGCCACAGCTGACGACGAGGAGATCGGCGTGCGGCGTCGTCGACTCCTGCGCGCTCTCGCGGAGTTCGACGCCGGCACCATCACGACCACCCACAGTTTCTGTCAGAGGATGCTCGACGGACTCGGCATCGCCGGGGAACGCGAACCCGACACAACTTTTGTGGAGTCGGTCGACGACCTGATCAGTGAGGTCGTCTCGGATTTGTACCTCAGCCGCTACAGCCGGACGGACTCGTCTCCACCGTTTTCCACGAAGGACGCGCTGGCCATTGCCCGAAGCGCAGTCGGCGATGGCCAGGCAATTCTCGAACCCGACGGCGAGGAGGAGACCGCTCCCGGTCAGCGAGTCCTGTTCGCGGCGGCTGCTCGTCTCGAGGTTGAACGACGTAAGCGGACCAAAGGAATTCGCGACTTCAACGATCTCCTGACGCTGCTGCACGGCGTGTTGACGGATCCGGAATACGGCCCCGTCGCGTGCCGTCGGGTGCGCGAGAAGTTCAAGGTCGTGCTGATCGACGAGTTCCAGGACACCGATCCGTTGCAGTGGGACATTCTGCGGTTGGCCTTCCACGGTCACACCACCCTGGTCCTGGTCGGTGATCCCAAACAAGCCATCTATGCGTTCCGCGGGGCAGAAGTCCTGAGTTATCTCGATGCGGTCAATCAGGCGGATGCGCACCAGGAGTTGACCACCAATTGGCGCAGCGATCCAGGGTTGTTGGCGGCACTCGAACACCTCTACGGCGGCGCCGCACTGGGTAACGAGGGCATCGTCGCGCATCCAGTAGAGGCTTCGCACAAGAAGTCTCGGTTGTCCGGCCCGATGCCGATGCGTGTACGCCATCTGCCGCGTACCGGAGCCGGACCGCTCAATCGTTCGGGATTTCCGGCCGTAGGCAGACTTCGCAGTCGCGTCGCGGACGACGTCGCAGCAGACGTGGTCGGACTGCTTGGCAGCGATGCCCGCTTGGCAGTCGACGGTGATCCGCGCCCGGTCGAGCCGGGAGACGTCGCGGTATTGGTGCGCACCCACAAGCAGGTGGCGATGATTCGCGATGCCCTCGATGCCGTAGGTGTACCGTCCGTGTTGACCGGCGGTTCCAGTGTTTTCGCGACACCCAGCGCAACACAGTGGCTATGGCTGCTGCAGGCGATCGAGCAGCCGCACCGGTCTGATCGCGTCCGGTTGACCGCCCTCTCTCCGATTTTCGGGCGCACCGCCGAAGAATTGGACCTCGACGGCGACAACGTCGTCGCGGAACTCGCGGGTCAACTGCGCTCATACTCCGGGTTGTTCGCACGCGTCGGGTTCGCAGCCGTGTTCGAAAGGATCTCCGCCGAAACGAATCTGGAGAAGCGTGTACTCGCGGCCCCGTCCGGCGAACGAGATTTCACCGATCTGCGGCACGTCGCACAACTTCTCGGCCGCGTCGCCACCGAGGAAGCGTTCGGGTTGAGCGCATTGGTTCGCTGGCTCTCCGATCGGATCAAGGACCCGACGTCCGGGAGTGCCACCGACAGAAGCCGTCGCCTCGACAGCGATGCTGCCGCTGTACAAATCGCAACCGTGCACGCCACCAAAGGGCTCGAATTCCCGATCGTCTACGTCCCGTTCAGTTGGGAGAGCGTGGGCGGCTTCAACTCTCCGACGCAGTTGTTGCACGATCCGGATGGGCGCCGCATCCTCGACGTCGGTGGGCAGGAAGGCCCGGGGCACAACGCCAGAAAGACTGTTGCGGAGGCTGAAGAAGCGGGCGAAGAACTGCGACTGCTGTACGTGGCGCTCACCCGGGCGCAGTGCCAACTCGTGCTCTGGTGGGCGCCAAGCTACGGGACCTCCCGCTCGCCACTGCACCGGTTGATGCTCGGACGTACACCCGGCATCGCCGAACCTGCTCGGGTAGTGAAGGTGCTCGACGACGGTACAACCGCAGCACGACTCGCGACGTGGCCGGCAGCAGCTTCCGATGTGATCTCGGTGGAACCTGTTGGTCCACATCCTCCGTCGCCCGTCCAGTGGTCCGGTGCAGCCGCGAACGTGACCGAACTGGCCGCGGCGCGTTTCGATCGAGACCTGGACACTCTCTGGCGTCGTACGTCGTACTCGGCACTGACCGCCGGAGCGCACCACGCGGTCACGAGCACCGACAGTGAGGTAGAGGATCCCGAAAAGGACGACGAGCCAGAGGATTCCGTAGACGTCGGGACCGTCACCCCCTCGCCGCTGGAGGCGTTGCCTTCACCGATGAACGGTCTTCCGGCGGGCGCCGCATTCGGCACGCTGGTGCATGAAGTGCTCGAGGTAGTGGACACGGCTGCTTCAGACCTGAGAGCGGAACTCGGTATACGCTGCGCCGAGGCGGTCTCGGTTCGGGCGGCCGAGGTCGACTCCGAAGCACTCGCGGATGCGTTGTTGCTGGTGATGCAGACTCCACTGGGATTCGGAACCTTGGCCACGATCGCGCCGAAAGATCGTCTTCCCGAACTCGATTTCGAACTCCCACTGGCCGGTGGCGACGATCCGGTGTCGATGAGTGTCACACTTCGCGGAGTGTCGGAACTGTTGAGGCGCCACCTTCCCCCGGACGACATTCTGGCGTCGTACGCCGACCATCTTGACCGTGTCGAGACGTCACCGATGCGCGGGTTCCTGACGGGCAGTATCGACGCCGTCTTGCGGATCCCGGGCCCGTCGTTCGTGATCGTCGACTACAAGACAAATCGGCTGGGCCGCGGCGATCTGACGGCTGCCAACTACACGCGCGAACTCATGGCGACGGAGATGATGCGCTCGCACTATCCCTTGCAGGCACTGCTGTATTCGGTTGCGCTGCATCGATATCTGCGGTGGCGACTGCCCGACTACGATCCGCATCACCATCTCGGAGGCGCGCAGTATCAATTCGTGCGGGGGATGCTCGGCCCGGACAGTCCGCCGGAATGTGGTGTATTCGAATGGAAACCGCCTGCTCAGCTGACGGTTGAACTATCGGATCTGCTGGCCGGTCTTGATGCGTCCCACACAGTAGGGGAGAAGATTCGATGACCGAGGCGCAATTGGCGCAGCGCGCCAAAGGGATCGTGCGAATCTTCAATGAAGCCGGGGTTCTGGTTGCCGCCGACGTTCATGTCGCGACGAGAGTGTGCAGCCTGGGCGGTGAAACTTCCGAAGAAGTGATGCTGGCCGCGGCGTTGGCAGTTCGGGCCGTGCGATCAGGTTCGGTGTGCCTCGATCTACGACGGATGCGCGACGTGAGCGTCGACAATGCGACGGAAGACGAACTCACGTCGTTGCCGTGGCCCGAACCGTCGGAGATCGTTGCTGCCCTTCGCCTGAGCCCTCTGGTGATCGGCGGCAACGCCGGACCGCTCAGGCCCCTCCGGTTGGTCGACACGGACGACGGTGAGCTTCTCTACCTCGATCGGTACTTTCTGCAGGAGCAGACGATTCGGCGAGTGCTCGACGAGCGTGCGTCCACGTGGCCACCCGCCGACCTGAAAGCGGTCCGAGCGCGACTGGATTCGCTGTTCGTAGACGAGAACGGGCCGACCACCAGCCCTGATCGTCAACGGATAGCCGCTGCTCTCGCCGCGACACAGTGGACGACGGTCATCGCCGGTGGGCCCGGAACCGGCAAAACCCATACGGTCGCACGTATTCTCGCTCTCGTGTCGGAGGAACTGGGTTCGAATGCTCGCATCGGGCTGGCCGCACCGACGGGTAAGGCCGCAGCACGTCTGCAAGAGTCCGTACGTGAGCAGACCGCGAGCCTTGGCCTTCCCGAAGAACTCGCGGCCATGACCCTGCACCGGCTACTCGGTTGGCAGCGGGGGAGTTCGAGCCGTTTCAAATACAATGCGACCAACAGACTTCCCTACGACGTGGTCGTCGTCGACGAGACGTCGATGGTCTCCCTCACCTTGATGGCGCGCCTGCTCGAGGCCGTTCGCCCCGATGCCCGTCTGCTGCTTGTCGGCGATCCCGATCAGTTGACCTCCGTCGACGCCGGCGCTGTTCTTGCTGACCTTGTCGCCCGCCCGGTAGAAGTCAGTAGAAATCCGGCGCTGACACAGTTGGTGGGTGACGATCTCACGGCCACTGGTTCCGAAGAGGCGCTGAGTGCGGATGAGCAGGATCGTCTGCGGGGCGGGATCATTCAACTCTCACGTGGGCGCCGCTTCGACGGAACCATCGCGTCGTTGGCCAGGGCAGTGCGAGCGGGAGATTCCGCTGAGGTTCTGCGTATCCTGCGTAGTGGCGATCCCGCCGTCTCCTTCCATTCTCCCGAGGATGTTGACGCATTACGCGCCGACATCGTTGCGAGTTCAGAGGTGGTGACGAGGTCGGCCGAGGAGGGTGATGCGATCGGCGCCCTGAAAGGCCTGGAATCGCACCGTCTTTTGTGCGCTCACCGTGACGGACCGTACGGTGTCGGGCGGTGGGCGCAGCAGGCGATGGAGTGGGTCGGCACGGCATCAGGGCAATTTCTGGATCCGACGAGGTGGTATCCGGGCCAACCCCTGTTGGTGACGGCCAACGACTACGAGGCCAAGATCTACAACGGGGATGCCGGGGTGATCGTGCAGCGTGAGGATGGCGTTCCTATTGCCGCATTCCAGCGGGGGAGTGATGCGTTTCTGATTCACCCGAGCCAACTTTCGTCGGTGCAGACCGTTTACGCGATGACGATTCACCGGAGCCAGGGCAGCCAGTACGACACGGTATCGGTGATGCTGCCGGCCGAAGCGTCGTCACTACTGACCCGGGAGTTGTTGTACACGGCGATCACTCGCGCCAGAAACCATGTGAGGGTAATCGGCACGGAGGATTCCGTGAGGGCGGGAGTTCAGCGACAGGTGCTCAGGGCAAGTGGGCTGCGTCGGGAGATCCGTCCGTACGACGGGCCGTGAAAGTCGGATGTTGCGGATTCTCTTGGTCATTCGTTGTATACGACGAACACCTTGCGCACGGTCTCGGTGACCGTCCACGTACCCTTCCATCCGATTGGGAAGATTGCACTCGTCCCGGCAATGAGATGTACGGGATCGCCGTCGTCCTCCTCGACGGTCATGGCGCCGGAGACGATGGTGATGATCTCGCCGCGGGTGAGGAACTCCCACCGCGACTTTCCCGGTTCGCTCTCCCAGACTCCGGATTGAATGCGGCCGTCGTCACTGGTGAACTCGACATCTGCACGAGTGATGATGTCTCCGCCGAGTGGCTCTGCACTGGGTTGGCCGAGCAGTGCTTGCTGGAAGATCCCACTTGCGCTGTTCAACTCTGCGGCACGGAAGGTAATGGTCACAATTCAATCCTGACTTTCGAAACTCATGTGAATCATCGGACTTGTCGATGATGTCGTGTGTCTGCTGGGGCGGGATAGGTTCACTTGTCGCATCTTTCGGCACTTCGCTCGTACAGATGTCGAAAGTGCGATCACCCACCACTTGGCCGGGGTTGAGGGAGCCAGCTGACGCCGAAACAGGCCCGAGCCCATGACAAAACCGCCCCCGTCCGTGATTTGGAACGAGGGTGATCGGTTGTGCGGCCTTACGTGGTGGACGCTGTCAACGAGGTGATGAAGCGCTCGGCTGCCGCGTCGACCTCGGCGTCGGGGGTGAGCAATTTCTGCAGCAACAGTCCTCGCAGACATGCGGTTGCGATGATGCTCTGCTGCTTTGCATCCACCACTGTGAATCCTTCGCGGAGTGCTGCCACTTCGAGGAGGTGAGCCAAGTCGTCGAGGTCGGCGGCGAAATCTTGAAATGCTTTGTGCTCGTACACCGCAAGTCCGGCCAGGTGAAAAAAGGTGCGGCTTCGATCTTCATGCTCGGCGTTCGAGTAGAAGCTCCAGATCGCCCTGCACAGGGCTGCGAACCCAAGATCTTTGCCCATCGCGGCGATGACGAGGTTGTCACGGCGGCGCGCTTCCGACAGTACGGCGCTGAGGAGACCTGGTCGTGATCCGAAGTGATAGGTCAGAAGCGTGTGGTGCACTCCGAGTCGCTCCGCTACTTGGCGCATCGACAGCTTCGGACTTGGGCCGGTTTCACCGAACTCGTCGAACAGTGCCTGTAACAGTCGCTCTCGACCCTCTCCAACCGGCGATCTCACGCTACCTCCATTGACGGGTTCACCACTGTTGAGTACGGTACCGCATATCGAATTCACCAGTGTTTAGGAGAGTGGTTTCTAATGCTCGGGAGGTCCCTTTGACTGACGTATGGTTTGCCGGCGGCATGGTCGCGGATGGATCGGGTACCGACCCGGTCGAAGTCGACGTGTGCGTGAGTGGCGGCATTGTCACAGCGATCGGACAGGCGCCGTCGGGTTCGACGACAGTTGACTTGGACGGCATGCTTCTGACTCCGGGGCTGATCGATGCTCATGTCCACCTGGGTATTTCGAGTCCGATCCGAAGGCAATTCGGGTTTGAGCTCTCGGCAGCCGAACTGGCTGCGGGCATCTTCGCCACCGCGGGCGATGCCCTCGACGCGGGCTTCACCACGGTGCGAGACGTCGGTGGCATCGACGGCGGAGTCGTCGACGTTATTGCGAGCGGCAAGGTGCGTGGTCCGCGTGTCCTCTCGTGTGGTCCTGTGCAGTGCCAGACCGGTGGACACGGCTACTACGGGGCCGCATGGGAGCCGACCGAGCTGTGGAACATGCACCACATTCCAGGGCTCTGCGCCTTGTCCTTGATGTCGGGTAATGCCGACGAGCTACGACGCAACGTGCGCGAATCGTTCCGCCGAGGGGCCACATTTCTGAAACTGTGCGTCACCGGCGGTGTCGTCGGAGGCCATGACCGCCTCACCGACACACAGTTCACCGTCGAGGAAATCTCCGTGGCAGTGGAAGAAGCAGCGTCGCGCGGCACCTACGTCACGGTCCACGCGCACAACAATGCGGGCATTCGCAACGCAGTGCGGGCGGGAGTGCGGTGCGTGGAACACGGCACCGACATCGACGCGGAGACTGCCCAGTTGATGCGCGAGCATGACGTGGCTCTGGTCCCTACCTTCGCCGTGGTCGAGCAGTTGACGGACACCGAAAGCATGGACCTGGACCCTGCAATACGAGAACGTGCAGCCGGAGTGCGTCAACGCATGGCCAGAGCGCTCGCGGCCTCTCGCGCAGCAGGCCTGAGGATCGGCCTGGGCTCGGACCTCATCGGGCCGCACCAAAAGCGCCGAGGTGAGGAGTTGCGCTTGCGCGCGGAGTTGGAGTCGCCGATGCATGCACTCGTTTCGGCCACCAGCGTCAATGCCTACATTCTCGGTATCGGGAAAACCGTCGGGACTATCCGCGTCGGTATGCAGGCGGACATGGTTGCTTGGCAGCAAGACCCACTCCGAGACGCAAAGGTGTTCGCCGATCCGGACATGGCTGCTCTCGTCGTGAAGTCCGGAAATATCGTCAAGGGAGACGTTCGATGAGCGCAATGCTGCACGGATGTTTTGCAGACACGGAGTACTTCGAAATCACGGCGAAGTCGGGACACAGCTACGGCGTCTGGGTGACCATACCCCCCGGCTACGCGGACTCCACGGATCCCTTACCGCTGATCTACGTGATGGACGGCAACTGGGCTGTAGGTCTTACCGCCCCGCTCATCGTCACGCAGGCAGACCCGTACCTGACGGTCGCCCCGTACATTCAGGTCAGTGTCGGATATGCCGGTGAGGAAGCCGCCAACTGGGCACGGCTCCGCAACCGCGATCTCGTGCCGCCTGGGGAACCGGTAGGCGAAGAAATGATGGCTACTCTTGCCGCTGCTCGCGACTCTGGTGCAATGACCCAGGAGTACGTGGACGCCTACCTCGAGGAGCTGGCAGACACCCACGGGGACGTCTTCCTCGACTTCCTGACCAACGAACTCCACCCTCGCCTGTACTCGTCGGAGCTACGTGTCAGCGAGTCCGGGCACGGACTCTTCGGGTACTCGTACGGAGGCCTTTTCGCCCTCTACGCATGGCTGCGCGACGCGCCCCCATTCGCGACCTTCGGTGCGGGTAGTCCCGGAGTTGTGAACGCCGACAGCCAGATCCACACACTGGTCGAGGCACTGCCCGAGCGTGGCGTGGGCTCAGTTGTTCCGCAGCTGCACGTCACGCTGAACGAAGCCGAACTGACTGGACCCATTCCGATCTATCGCGGACTGTCACGCAACGTTCTCGCCGTCGTGGAGCCCGTTGAAGGCGAAGGCGGGTGGGGGTGACCACCACGTAGTGGACACCCACAGCCGTGTCTATTCAGTTGTCGCGGCTATCGATTCTCCAAGCCGGACAAGACTTCTAACCCATGACCGTCCCGGTCGACTCGGCATTGGGTGCCCGAAGGCGGGAGAATGCGCCGAGGTCGATTTCGAGCCCGGTGTGCATCCCGACATAGGTCAGGGGATCAGCGTCGTGATCGTGTCCAGCTTCCACTTCGTCGATGATCCTGGACATGAGGCGCCCAGCGATGGGCGCATTTTTGAATTGGTTCCCGCTGGTGCCCATGGCGACGTAGAAACCTTGTCTGTCTGTCTTGTCGTAGATCGGGGTCCAGTCAGACGCTGCGTCGTACACGCCGGCAATACCTTTCGGTTGTGAAGGGACCTCCAGGGTGGGGAAACGCCTGGCGGCGCGGAAAACCTGCGCTTCGAATCGGGCAACAGTGCGATTCGGGTTTGCGGTATCAGGATCGTCGATCCACTCGAGCGGATCGCAATCCGGTTCGGTTCCGCCGACGAGGAAACCGTTTCCAGGTTCGGCTCGCATGTAGGTTCCGAGATCCAAATCGGCGATCATCGGGCCGAGGATCTCGTCGTCGTTGTACTCAGTGGGTGCGGTGATGTGATGGACTTCCTGACGCAAGGGCCGAACCGAAACCTTGAAGTCGGACCCGACATTCGACAGCTTGTTGAACGCTCCTGACCAGGGGCCGGCGGCGTTGACGACAATCTTGGATTTCACACTTTCCCCGTCGTCGAGCCCTAGCTGCCAGGTGCCGTCAGGCAACTGCTCGACTGCCACCACACGCGTGTTGTATGCGAAAACCGCACCGTGCGAACGTGCTGCCGCAGCAAGATTCGCGGCTGCCAGTTGCGGGTCGTCGACGAACCCCGCCTGCGGTGTGTACAGCGCGCCGAGCGTGGTTTCCGCATCTGCGAAGAAGGACTCCGAGTCGACTGGCTTCGGTGGATAGTATTTACCTGCGTCGATACCGGGAATCTTTTCGACGAGTGTCGTTGCGTCCCAGAGTTGGTAGTCGATTCCGATCTTCTCGAACAGTCCAATCGTGCGCGCGTGGGGTGCGACGTCGACATCGAGCAGTGCCATCCCGCATTGCCGAAACTTCGCAAGCGCGCCGTCGACTGTCGCGTTGAGATGCTCGTTCCAGTTTTGCCAGCAATGCAGCGACTCCCAAGCCGCAGCCATACCGTCGAATGTGGAGTAGTTGAACCGGATGACCGCACTGGATGCACTGGTCGAGCCGTAGCCCGGACCACCAGACTTGTCGATGACCAGGACTTCGTAGCCTCGAGCGGCCAGTTCGTAGGCGATGGAGCTGCCGATCACTCCAGCTCCGACCACAACTGCATCGGTCTTGTCGGTAGGCACTCAGCTATTCGATCCGGCGAGCTTGGGTTCTGGTAATTCCGACGCCGTCGACTTCCTCTGGAGACCCGCATCCCGACTTCTCGGATTCGGCTCTGCCTTAATGGATTTGGTACCTGAAAGTCCAGAGGTGTCCGTCGTCCTCAACTCTCTCGTGGCGGCCATCGGAACGCTATCGACAGCTGCTCAAAAAATCACAGCCGTGGCGCGTCCGTTGTCAGAAATGTTTCGTCGAGCTGCCCCGCGTGGCAGACCAGTCTTTCGATTCCGGAATCCCTCGCCACAGAATGGGAAGTGCGATCAAAGCGATGGCGGTCGCGTAGAAGGCAGGCGACAGATCGCTTCCAGTGGCGTTGACCAGTGCTGCGCACACCAGCGGCGCAGTTCCTGCAAAGAGCGCATATGCGATGTTGTAGGGGATTGCCGTGCCGGTGAATCGAGCATGCGTCGGCATCATTTCGAGGATTACGAGCAAAGCGGACGCGAGTAGGGAAAGCGCGATGACCAGAGCAGCCAGTGCAATGGCAATCGCGAAAATGTTTCCGGTGCCGATGAGCATGTAGCTGGGCACTGAAACGAAAACTGACATCACCATGCCGATTCTGACGAGAGGTCTCCGGCCGATTCGGTCGACCGTGGCGCCGAAGTAGATGAACAGCGGGACTGCGAGAACCAAAGCGCCGGTTGTCATCAGCAGTGCCACCGTGCTCGAAACGTCGGCTGAAAGAATCAGAAATGTCGGCATGTAGCCGAGCAGCATATGAGTAACGACACCGAGCGAGGCGAAATACACGAATGACGTGAGCAGAGTCCGCCAGTGATTGCGGAACAGATCTGTGAGAGGGCGGGTTGGAAGGGAATCGTTTTCTTTCATTTCCTTGAAAGCCGGAGTTTCCTCGACCGCAAGCCTCATGAACAGTCCCACCATGGCGACAACGCCTCCGATGATGAACGGCCAACGCCATCCCCCGTCGGCAAAGGACTCAGTGCCGACCAAGCTGAATGACAAGACTGTGACCGTGGCCAAGATGCTGCCGACGAACGACGAAGAGCTGATAATCCCTGCGTACAAGCCTCGGCGGTGAGACGGCGCATGCTCGACGACGAAGGTTGCCGCTCCGGTGTATTCGCCGCCGGCCGAGAATCCTTGAACCAAGCGACAGAGCAGCAGCAACAGCGGTGCTGCAACACCGATCGAAGCGTAGGTCGGTAGGAGGCCGATAGCCGCTGTCGAGCAGCCCATGAGCGTAATTGCCAGGGACAGTGACCTCCGTCGGCCGAGGCGGTCACCCAGTCTTCCGAAGAATATGCCGCCGGCAGGTCTGGCCAAGAATGCGACTCCGTAAAGAGCGAAGGTGGCAAGCAGTGCGCCACTGCCGAACTCCGGAGGGAAGAACACTGTCGCGAGAACTGCGGCAGTGAAACCGTAGATCGTGAAATCGAACCATTCGACGATGTTGCCTGTCGCGCCGGCAATCAGGGCCCTACGGCGCGCCGATCGACGTCCGGGTGACGTCTCGGTTTGATGCTCTACAGGAGCATTTGCTGTGCCGGTCATGATGATTCCTCTCGGGATATGCTGAATAGCAACGGTTTTGCGACGTCACGGTGGCCGATGTCGTTCGGAGGCATGCGAAATTGAAAGAGGCCGACCGGACCCACGTTGATCTGGCGAACGGAGGTTGCGATCGATTCCGGATCAGGGACAACGCTTTCTCACGCGAGAGCGTGTCGGCTGGCTTCGGCCCACAATGCAAATCTCACGGCTGCAACGAATCTCGTCGCTGTCGTRCAACCTGTCGTTGCTGGGTATGCCTGTTCGCGGGCCGAGCGAACACGTTCCGGGTCTCATGTGCTTCGGCATGTAGCGAGCTTATGGCGCGAAAGTTAGTTGCATCACTGTCATTCGTTCAAATTGTCGCGGACGAATTTAGTCATATGTTGCAAAACGGCGAGCGTGGCTCGTACAGTTCGACCATGGCCGGAGAACTACAGCATTTGGTGGATACTACCGGGCGACGACTGGACCGTTCCGTTGCGATCGACGATGCACAGATCCGTCTACTCGCGTACAACTCGCATGACAGTGCCGTCGATTCAGTCAGAATGAATTCCGTTCTACAGCGGAATGTTTCACGCGAGATTGTGGACTTCATCTACGCGAGTGGAGGCCGTGAAGCCCTCGATCTCTTCACTGTTCCCGTCAACGAAGAACTAGGGCTGACCCTTGGCCGGGTCGGGATGCCGATCCGGTACCGCAATGCGCTGCTGGGCTTCGTCTGGCTGTTGACTTCAGAGGGCGAAGTTGACGAGGATCAAGCCGAGGTCTTGAGGCGCACGGCTGATGCGGCGGCGATGATCCTCCACCGCGAACAGTTGCTGGACGAGTTGTCCCGAAGTCGGGAGCGGGAACTTACTCGAGACGTACTGTCTGGCGAGCGGTCGCTGCGCGAGGACGCGGCAAGCAGATTGGCTGATGAGGGCTTGATGGCTGCGGGTCCAGCAGTCGCGGTCACTATGTTGCTTCGTCCCGTGGACCGGTCGACATTGACCGAAAGAGATCGTCTGAGTGTTGCCGTCGGCGTCGATCAGCTTCGGCGGAGGCTCCCGCGGAACAGTGCAATCCAACTCGACCGCCCCGACCACAGTCTGTTGATCGTATCGGTGGCCGAACGCTCGACTCAAACCCATCTGGACTCGTTGATCGTGGCAGCCCGGGAGCGAGTCTTGTCTGAAAGTGGGCGCCAGAACATCGAATGTTGGGTTGGTATCGGTGAACCGCGAACCTCGGTTGCAGACGTGCGCGAATCCTACGAAGAGTCCAGACGCTCCGCAGATGTAGCCCAGGTCGTCAAGGTGCTCGGAAATGTTGTGCATTATCGGGATCTCGGCGTCTACGGACTTCTGGCCGAACTGTCGGAGGATCGACTCGAGAACAGTATTCACTCAGGTTTGCAGTCCTTGCTCAGCCATGAGGACTCAAAAAGTGAGGCTCTTCTCGCGACGCTGGAGAGCTTTTTGGACAATGCCGGTGACGTAAAGCGAACGTCCGAGGCGCTCTGTGTGCATCGAGGGAGCTTGTACTATCGTTTGCGGCGAATTCAGGAGATAACACGCGCAGACTTGGCAAACGGCGACGACCGGTTGGCATTGCATTTGAGTCTGAAAGTCGCGCGGTTGTTAGATCTCCGATGATCCCAACCGAGAAGAGGGGACTGCGGAAGAATCCAGCGGCTCAACGTAGTTCGGGGCTTTCGATCGTCAATCGGGATGGTTCTGGGGTGGGAAAGGAAGCGCGTCGTACATCGGCCGGGGTGGGTTGGCTTGACCTGCTGAGACGTTCATACGTTTGATCGGGCACCTTCTATCCTCCTGTCGGCAGATGCGGCGGAGTGCAACTTTTTCGGGCATTGAAAGTGCAGAATCGTCCAGATGGGTGTCGAGCTGCGTGAAGAACGCGCGTTTTTGCAAACCGAAATGACGACGAATTTGGTCTGAGTTCGGTCCCCCGGTACGCAGATGTTTGCGCGCAAACTGGACTATTTGTTGCCGACTGAACGCAGGGGATTTCGCGTCCATCCCGTTGGCTCCCTTTACGGTTGGATTGGATCAGATACCTGAGCCGGTGCGATTTTTACGCACCCCTTCACTGCAGGTCTGGTCTGATCTTTCCGAAATTGGAGTCGCGGAGATATATGCAGTTGTTCGAGATCGTTCCCCCGAAATTGAACAAACGCGCCAGACTGGATTGTGGCCATTGATGCTGCACGTCTAGCCATTTGCTTGCTGCTGAACTGGCTGGTCAGTACGACACGGTATCGGTGATGTTGCCGGCCTAACGCCAAACGGTGAAATGGTTCTGCCAGGAGAACGACACGTTTTTGCCGGCATTCGAGACGACGACTCCACGCGGATCAACCTCTGGGGGAAGGGGAACCGACCACATCATCTTTCCGTCGCGAGCCCGGATCGAATGCATTCCGGTGTAGTCGCTGAAGACGAAGTGGTCGCCATCGGTTACCCCGCTGCGAACCCAGTACGCGTCTTGCCAGGGCGTTTGCCACAACTGTCGGCCACTCTCGATGTCGAGACCCGAGATTGTGCGCGTCTCCGGCGACGTGACCAGGATTGTTTTTCCTACCACTGCGGCGATGGCGCTTCCCGTCCCGGCCATCGCGGTGTTGACGATTTGTGAACTGCGCCAAAGTTCGTCACCGGAATTCGGGTCGTAGGCGCCGTCGCCGAGAAACATCGGCAGGCCCGTCGAGGACTTACTTGGGTAGGACGACGATGAGTACGAGGGAATCGGTATCGCACGAATCGTGGATCCATTTGAAGCCAAGAGGTTTTGGGTTCCCACATAGCCTGATCTGCCGCCGACACTAGTCAGGAACAATCCGTTCCCGGCCGGGGCAAGCGAATCACCCTCGAATCTGAATCGTTCTGCGCCGGAATCCAGATCGTAGATTCGATAGCGGTACTGTGGGTGCCCGCCATCGCCCTGTTCCATCGCAATGACAGTGTCGGTGTGAGGGACCGTGTAGACGGCCCCGAACTTCTCACTTGGTTCGAAGGTGCGAACGAAGTTGGCCGTTAAGTTGGTTGTGTTGCCGCTGGCGAGAATTCGTGTTCGAATCGTTCCGTCCATCCTTTCGCCGGACGTGTACACGGTGTCTCCGGTGATGACGGCGCCATTGAGATCGAAGTCGGTTCCGAGGTCGGACATAAGAGTTCCGGTCGCGGTATCTACAAAGATCATCCGTCGATCGCCCCAGCACGCGATGATCGTGGATTCGTTCTGCTGACTGCACTGGCCGATGACTCCGCCGATTCGCGTTTTCCACAGCGGACTTCCGTCGTCGGGATTCACACCGACCAGTGTGACGGCACCGACTCCCTGACTCGACGAAGACTCGTCGGTCTTGGGAAGGGGATAAGCAGTCGCAGCCACCAGCACGTCACCGACTTGGTACGTGTTGCCGTAGCCGTAGTAGCGATCGAGGCCGGAAGGCATCGACAGCAGTACGTCGCCGGAGTTGTCCGTGAGCGTTCGAACATCGAGTTCCCAGGCTTGTTGCGGAGGATCGGAGAGGTCCACGTCGACAACGCCCTGCTCGACGATCGGACCGCCTATCTTCTGCTTCGGCGAGGCCGCCTCACTGGAGTCGGAGAGTGCCGATACGACGATGAACGCGATCGCCACGATCAACGCCAGTCCGAGGGCGACCAGTTTCCAGTGTTCCTTCAACCGAAGCTGCATCGAAAGACCGTAACCGATCGAGCAAACTGATCGGTTCGTTTCGCGGACGGCCGGCACGATGTCGATCGCGAGATCGAGCCCACGGCCTACCGCGTCAGGGCCGGGTAGCGTTTGTCTCCGACCAAGAGACTGAGAACCGTCGCTGCGTAGTGAAAAACTCGGGGGGAAATTGCGGATCGTCCCTCGTTATCGCCGCCCGCTCAGGCACTCCGGGGACGCTATGGGCCGCACCGACCAAGTATCACCGTGACATCTTCGAGCCCACCCGGTGATCGCGGCACACCGGACCCGGACCTGCACAGCCCGCGCGTGGCGGAGGTCTTCGCTCAACTCTTCGACGCCCATGCCGCCGATCTTCGTCGCTACGTGTGTGCCCGAGCCGGCGAACATCATGCAGACGACCTCGTCGCCGAGGCTTTTGCCGTCGCGATCGATCGTCGATCCACCTACGACCCTAGCCGGGCTCCCGTTCGCGCTTGGTTGTTCGGCATCACCCACACCCTGCTCAGGGCACACTTTCGCTCCCAGGATCGCGCCGAACGCGCACTCGCGCGGGTACATGGCGAACGTGCCGTGTCCGAGACTGCGCCGGAAGACCTTGTCACGGCTCGGGTGGACGCGTCCCGCCGCCTCGAGGTGATCGCGTCGGCACTCGCCGAGCTGACGGAGGACGAACGCGACGTGCTGCTCCTCTCGTCCTGGGCCCATCTCGAGCCGGCTGAGATCGCGGAGATCCTGTCCGTGCCGGCCAGCACCGTCCGGTCCAGGCTGCACCGCACACGCACTCGCCTGCGGACTTTGCTGCTCGACTCCGAAAACCTCCAACAAGCCTCGGGAGAGAACTGATGCCGAATCGTCGGACCGATCCCCTGGACGACACGTTGCTCGAACTCCGCGATGCGCTCGACAAGCCGGACGTCGACGCCTTGGCAGCGATCCGGAATCGGGTCCTCGCCGACGCGGAAGCGGCCGAAAGTTCTCCGCCGGTACCCAGTCGCAGGTTCGCTCTGCGGCGCGTGCCCGCTTCGGTCTACGCCGGTACCGCGGTGCTCATGGCCCTCTGCTTGGCTGCGATGCTGGTGCAGTTCACACCTTCAGAGCAGACAGGCACTACGGGTGGTGTGTCGCTGCCGGTGCCTTCCATCGAACTCGCCTCCGCCGAACACGTCCTACAGCAAGCCGCGCGCTCTCTCGAATCGATCGAGATGATCTCCGCTCGACAGGGACCGTTTCGACTCGTCGAGGAGCACGCGTGGGTCCAACAGGGGATGGAGTACGGATCTCCCTACGAAGCAGGGCCCGACGCTCCACGCAACGGCTACACCTACCTGCTCGAAACCCGTTCGCAGCTATGGATTCCGGCAGACGAAACACAAGAATGGCTCGAGCGGCGGTCAACTGGCCAGTCGCGGTGGCTCGGCGGCACGACGCCGGAGAGTGAATCAGCTCTGTACATCGACGAAACCCGAAACGGGGAATGGCGTGCCCGCTGCGGCAGATTCTTCGACGACAATCGCGACAACATCAACTGCGTTCCGGACGACTGGGACGATCCCAACTTCTATCGGTCGCTGCCCGCTGACCCCGAGGGGTTGCTTCGATGGCTCCGCGACTACACGGCGCCGCGCGGTTCGACGCCGGAAGCGATGTTCCACATCGCGATTGAAATACTGAGAGCCGGCATGATGCCGCCTGACGTCAAAGCGCAGTGGTATCGCGCGATCGCCGGAATCGATGGTGTGGAGACCGTGGAACAGACCACGCTCGACGGTCGATCCGGAATCGCACTCGGGCTCAGCGGTGTTCACGAGCGTCGCGACTTGATCATCGATCCGGGAACCGGTGAGTTCATCGGTGAACGACGGGTCGCGGGCGCAGCTCCGGAAGATCCTTGGATAGCCCCCGGCACCGTATTGGGGACAAGTTCGATCACTGTCCGGCCGGTCGACGAATTGGGATCCGAATAGGGAACGTGCTCGGTGTGACGAAGTGTGGTGGCCTCGCACACACGAGACCACCACACCGACGGCGTCAGACGTAAGGCGAGTACGCCGGGAGATCCAACTGACCGTTGCCCGACAGTCCGATCACAATCACCTCGGGTTCGGTGACGGCGCGAGCGTGAGCGATGGCGCCGGCAACCGCGTGGGTTGATTCCGGAGCCGGGATGATCCCTTCGGCGCGGGCGAAAATCAGACCGGCCTGGAGCGCGTCGTCTTGATCGACGGCAATCGCATCCATGAGTCCGAGGTTGACCGCATGCGAGACCATCGGCGACATGCCGTGGTAGCGAAGGCCACCCGCATGGATCGCCGGGGGAACGAAGTCCTTACCCAGAGTGTGCATCTTGAGCAGCGGCGTCAACCCGGCGACGTCACCGAAGTCGTAGCGGTACTCGCCCTGAGTGAGGGACGGGCATGCCGAAGGCTCGCAGGCGACCAGACGAGTCTTGGTGCCTTCGCGAAGGTTTCGTCCCAGGAACGGGAAGGTGAGTCCGGCGAGGTTGGAACCGCCACCGGCGCAACCGAACACGGTGTCGGGGACGGCGTCGCCGGCTTCTTCGAGCTGGACCATTGCTTCCTGACCGATCACGGTCTGGTGAAGCATGACGTGATTCAGCACGCTGCCGAGTGAGTAGTGCGTGTTCGGATCCTGCGCAGCGACCTCGACGGCCTCACTGATCGCCATACCGAGCGAGCCGGTGGTGTCGGGATGCGACTTCAACAGTGCGCGTCCGGCTTCCGTCAGGTCGGAAGGCGACGGGTGACAGATTCCGCCGTACGCCTCCATCTGGATGCGTCGGTACGGCTTCGAATCGAAGGAGGAGCGAACCTGCCACACCTCGAYGTCGAGTCCGAGCAGTGCGCCCGCGAACGACAGCGACGCACCCCACTGGCCTGCGCCGGTTTCGGTGGTGAGCTTGGTGGTTCCTTCGATCGCGTTGTAGTACGCCTGCGCGACAGCAGTATTCGGCTTGTGCGAACCGACCGGGCTCACGCCTTCGTACTTGTAGTAGATGCGGGCAGGCGTGCCCAGAGCGCGCTCGAGTCGATGCGCCCGGAACAGGGGAGAGGGCCTCCACATGCCGTAGATCTCGCGAACCGTCTCCGGGATCTCGATGTAGCGCTCGGTTGCGACTTCCTGCGCGATGAGGTTCATCGGGAACAGCGGCGCCAAGTCCTCAGGGCCGAGCGGCTCACGAGTGCCCGGATGCAGGTGCGGGGGAACAGGCTCGGGGAGGTCAGCCGCCAGGTTGTACCAGTGCGTCGGCACTTTCGACGGGATGGAGACGCCCAAAGGCTCGAGCGAACGGTTGAGTGGGGTGGTGGTCAACTAACTCTCCTTCGTGGATTCGGTACCTGATCTTGGCGGTCGTAGCGACGACGCGTACGGCATTTGCCGGATCGGGGATCCTGGAGAGGAGCCTGCTGGACCACCCGATGTCGGTCCGGGCAGCACGCAGTTGCGGCTGACCGTCAGCGGTCGGGCCACCAGAGGTGCGCAGTGAGCAGGGTCACGAGCCGATCGTACATCGGTACTCGCACCCTGCTCACGTCGGGCGCGGCTACATTTTCGCCATCCTCCGTCGGCTCAGCGGAAAATCATGCACGTCGTAGTTCCGTGCGCCACCAACTTGCCGTTCTTGTCCAAGACCTTGCCCTCTGCGGTCGCGGTACGCCCGCCCACGTGAATGACACTGCCGTGGGCTGTCAGTTCGTCACCGTCGAGAGGCACCGTGCGGATGTAGTTGAGCTTGAGTTCGAGGGTCGTGTAGCCGACGCCGGCCGGAAGCATCGTGTGCACCGCGCAGCCCATGACCGAGTCGAGCAGCGTTGCGCAGATGCCGCCGTGCACGGTGCCGAGCGGGTTGCTGAAATCGGCACGCGGGGTCAGTGCGAAGCTGACGGATCCCTCGTTGACCTCGCGCATCTCCATGCCGAGGAGGCGTCCGATGCTGGGTCGGTCGTTGACCTGCGTTCCCATCCAGCGGAGAAGTTCGAGGCCTGTCATCTGCGCCGGATCGACGGTTGCGGTTGTCTCGTCACTCATTGTTTCATCCCATCACTATGTAGGTCGTCATACATAACGTAGCGTATGAGTTGACAGGTGTACCGACGGCCGAAGGATCTGTGACATGGCAGAGCTGAGCTCACGTGATCGCATGATTCGTAGTGCGGTCGAACTGATCAGCCGCAACGGTGTCGATGCGACATCCTTCAGCGACGTCATCAAGCACAGCGGCGCGCCCCGCGGGTCGATTTACCATCACTTCCCCGGCGGCAAGACCGAGCTGATGGTCGAAGCTGTGCGCGCGGCTGGTGCGATCATCACCAGACGAATCAGCTCGGCTGCGGCCACCGGTTCCACTGCCGACGTGATCGAAACGGTCGGAGACATCTGGCGACTCAATCTCACGCGCTCGGACTTCGCGATCGGCTGCCCGGTGATTGCCGGCGGGTTGGCACGCGCCAGTGAGCCAGAAGTCGCGGAAGTATCGGCTGAGGTCATGCTGGGATGGCAGAAGTTGATCGAATCGCAACTCGAAACTGCGGGTTATCCTGCAGTGCAAGCAAAGTCGATGGCAAACCTGACGATCACGTCGGTCGAAGGTGCAGTGGCGGTGTGCCAGACGACTCGAAGTATCGAGCCGCTCGAACAGGTCATCGCTTCACTGCAGGGGCTCTCTCGTTCTGAGGCTTGGTCCCGCTGAGCCTTCGGGGGTTGACTTCGGCCATCAAGTATCCGTAACTTCATGTAACGGCTAATTAGGCAGGAGTAGGCGATGACACATTGGTTCGACCTCGAACCGGTCGGTGTCGATTTCTTCGACACGGCACCGCATATCTTCACGTACTCGATCGACCTCGCCGCCGAACCTGATGTCGTCTGGGCCGGTCTGACCGCCGACGAGCCTTTGTCGTGGTGCCGACTGCTCACAAAAGTGCACTACACCTCGCCGCGCCCCTACGGCGTCGGCACGCGCCGAATCGCGGAGGTGGGCGGTGGCGCGATGCAGATGCGCGAAAAGTTCATCACCTGGGACGACGAAACGCGTCGGCACTCGTTTTACGTCGAACAGTCCAATGTTCCGCTGTTCCAATCCTTCGCGGAGGACTACCGCGTCGACGAGCTCGCAGTGGGTTCGAGACTGCAGTGGAATTTTGCATTCTCGCCGCGTCCGAAGCTGTCGCTCGCGGTGCGCGGCGGGCTACCGGTCAACTCACTGATCTTCTCGAGCTTCGTGCGCGATACCAAGCGGCACTTCGGTTCTGCGCCACGCCATTGACTTTCTTCCCTTCATGCGAGAGGTATCCATGACCACACTCGGAGAATCGTTGACTTTGCCCTGTGGGCAGATACTGCGGAATCGCACGATGAAAGCTGCGCTCAGTGAGGCTCTGGGGGACCGGACTCATGGACCGTCCACCCGCTTGGAAACGCTGTACGGCCGTTGGGGCAGTGGCGGGTTCGGATTGCTCGTCACCGGCAATGTCATGGTCGATCGATCGCAGATCGCCGAACCGGGCAACGTCGTCGTCGACGACGATCGTGATGCCGAAGCGCTGACTGCCTGGGCCAAGACTGCCAAGAACGGCGGCGCCGAGATCTGGATGCAGCTGAACCACCCAGGGCGGCAATCCAACCCGATCGCCAGCAGAGGTCGACCGGTCGCACCGAGCGCGATTGCTCTGAAGATTCCGGGAATGGCGACGCCGCGAGAACTCTCGACTGCTGAGATCGAAGAGATCATCGACAAGTTCGCGGAAACCGCTCGCGTCGCCGAGTCCTCCGGCTTCGGAGGCGTGCAGATACATGCCGCCCACGGTTATCTTGTTGCGCAGTTCCTTTCGCCGTTGACCAATCAGCGGACGGACGAGTGGGGTGGAGATCCCGAGCGTCGACGACGCTTTCTGATCGAAATCGTTCGGCGCATACGCTCGACCGTTGCTCCCGGATTCGCGGTGTCGGTCAAACTCAACTCGGCTGATTTCCAGCGCGGCGGATTCTCGGAAGACGAATCGCGAGAAGTAGTACGCGCGTTGACCGAAGAGTCGGTCGATCTCATCGAGATCAGCGGTGGCAGTTATGAATCGCCGGCCATGATGGGTAAAGCGCAGAAGCAGAGCACTCGCGATCGAGAGGCATATTTCCTCGAGTATGCCGAGACGGTTCGAGCGATTGCCGGCGACATTCCCTTGGCGGTCACCGGCGGCTTCCGCTCGCGATCGGCGATGGTCGAGGCACTCGCTTCCGGCGCCTGCGACGTGATCGGCCTCGGCCGGCCGACGATCACGATTCCCGACGCGGCAACCGTTCTCCTGGAATCGAATCGGGAACGATTGATCGTCCCGACTGTGGAGTTCGGAGCGCGGAAGTTGTTGGGGAAGGTTGCCGACATCTCGATGCTCGACGGTGCACTCGACCTGCAGTGGCACACCGATCAGTTGCATCGAATGGGCGACGGTAACGAGCCGGATCCGGCTCGGCCGTGGTGGAAAACCCTCGGGACCATGGTGAGGCGAAACGGAATCGATGCGCTTCGCCCCACCAAACGAGCGGCTTGATCAGTTCGGTGCACCGATGTTGAGTTCATCGGGATGCGCGCCGATGCGGGTACCGTCGTCGAGAGTGTCGATTTCGCTCAGATCGAGATCAGTGAGTTCGAAGTCGAATACGTCGATGTTCTGAGCGATCCGGGCGTCATGCACTGATTTCGGGATGACGATCAGGCCGTTCTGCAGGTGCCAACGGATCAGGACCTGCGCGGCAGTCTTGCTGTGGCGGTCACCGATTCGAGTGATGATCGGATCGGTGAGCAGCGTGTTGGGCTTCGATGCCTTACCCCAACCCGCGTTGCTGGTACCGCCGAGTGGGCTCCACGATTCGACCTTGATTCCGTGCTCGGCGGCCTTGTCGCGGATCGCGTGCTGCGTGAGGTGCGGATGCAGTTCCACTTGATCGACTGCCGGCAACAATCCGCCGCGATCGACGAGAAGCTGCAGATGATGCGGCTCGAAGTTGCACACCCCGATTGCCTTGGCGCGGCCCGATTCCGCGATCTTTTCGAGCGCGTCCCAAGTGCGGAGGAGTCGGTCGTTGTCCTGCAGTGGCCAGTGGATCAGATACAGATCGACGTAATCGACGCCCAGCTTGTCGATGCTGCTGTCGAAAGCCTTCAACGCCGGCTCGTAGCCCTGATCTGCATTCCACAGCTTCGTGGTGAGGAATATGTCCTCTCGCGCGACGGACGAGTTGGCGATACCTCGTCCGACGCCCTCTTCGTTCCCATAAGCGGCAGCGGTGTCGATGTGCCGGTAGCCGGCGTCGTCGAGAGCGAACCGCACTGCATGCTCGGTTTCGTCGTTGGTGGCCTGCCAGACTCCGAGGCCGAGTTGCGGGATCGTGGTTCCGGAATTCAGCGTGATGTCAGGATTGCTCATGGATCAAGGCTAGCGATCTAGAGCTTTCCTTGCCTGGGTCAGAGCCGCCTGGGTCAGAGAGTCGTAGCCGAGTACCCATGCGCCGCTGCAACACTGTCGGACAGGAGCAGGCCGTCGTGTGTGCTCAGTCCCGACCCCAGGCCGGGAACTGTCGCGACCGCGTCCTTCCACCCCTTGTCTGCCAATGCGACGACGTACGGAAGCGTCGCATTGGTGAGCGCGTACGTCGACGTACGGGGGACGGCTCCGGGCATGTTCGCAACGCAGTAGAAGACGGAACCGTGAACCTGGTACGTCGGATCGGCGTGCGTGGTCGCGTGTGAATCCTCGAAGCAGCCGCCCTGGTCGATGGCGATGTCGACCAGGACAGAACCCGGCTTCATGCGCGCCACCAGGCTGTTGGAGACGAGAGTCGGCGCCTTCGCCCCGGGGACCAGCACTGCGCCGATGACGAGGTCGGCGTCGAGTACTGCCTGTTCCAGTTCGAGGCTGTTGGACGTGATGGTCTTGACCTGGCCGTGGTACAGCTCGTCGATTTCCCGCAGGCGCGCGATCGACAGATCGAGAACGGTGACGTCGGCCTGCATGCCGTAGGCCACGGCGATGGCGTTCTTGCCGGAGACGCCAGCACCGATCACCACGACCTTGGCGGGGCGCACTCCGGGGACGCCGCCCATCAGCACTCCGCGTCCGCCGCCGTGACGCATCAAGTGGTAGGCGCCGGCCTGCGGCGCAAGGCGTCCGGCTACTTCGCTCATCGGTGCGAGAAGGGGCAGTGAACCGTCGGAACCGACAACGGTTTCGTAGGCGATGGAAGTGGTCTTCGAAGCCAGGAGTGCGTCGGTGCATTCCTTCGACGCCGCCAGGTGCAGGTAGGTGAAGAGAACCTGGTCCTTACGGAGTCGCGAATACTCTTCTGCAATAGGTTCTTTGACCTTCAGGAGTAGATCTGCGTCTGTCCAGACCTGATCGGCGGACCCGAGGATCTGCGCGCCCGCGGCCTTGAAATCCTCGTCACTGAACGAGGAGCCGACGCCTGCGCCCGTTTCGATGACGACCTCGTGCCCTCGGCCGACCAGTTCGTGGACGCCTGCTGGGCTGATAGCCACGCGGTACTCGTGGTTTTTGATTTCGCGGGGGATTCCGACCTTCATGACACGGCTCCGAACTGAGTCTGTTGTTTCTTCGAATGGCAGGTGCCAAGCATGAAGTTTCGTCGCCAGATAGTGAAGAGAAGTGAAGATAATTCTCTAGTCTGTATTCATGGTGCGCGAAAGTTCAAAAATCGGTATTCAGACGGCCGCCTCGCCGAAGCATGTTCGGGCTGCCGTGAAGTTGGACGAGGTCGACCGGGTTCTGCTCGAAGAGCTGGCGAAAGACGCGAGGATTCCGAACAATGCGCTGGCCGCGATCGCGGGAATTGCGCCGTCGACATGCCTCGGCCGTGTGCGCGCCTTGGTGGACAACGGCGTGATCAGGGGATTTCACGCGGACATCGACCCCGCCGCTCTCGGAATGGATCTGCAGGCGATGATCGCAGTTCGACTGCAGGCCAACGCACGGTCGCACCTCAACCGGCTCGGCGACGATTTCGCCAAGCTGGACTCGGTGCTCAACGTGTACTTCGTTGCCGGTGTCGACGACTACATGCTGCACGTCGCAACGACGGATTCGGCGCAGTTGCGTGACTTCGTCGTCAACAATCTCTCGGCACATCCAGCGGTTGCTGCGACCGAGACGATTCTGATCTTCGAACACGTCAGGCCTCGAGGCGGTACTGCCTGATTAGTTCTCACCTGATGGCGGGTCGACGCCCGGACCAGGCGTTCTCGAGGAGTTCGCTCAGGCCCGGCGGGGTGATCTCACGCGGGTTCGGATACGCGGCGGAGGTGGCGAGTTCGACTGCATTTTCGATTTGATCGTGACTCATTCCCAGTTCTCGCAGAGTGGTCGGTCCGCCGCACGCGGTGACGAGGTCGAAAACGCCGGTAGCGGCATCGGATGCGCCCAGAGCAGTCGCTATTCGCGACATCACATCCGGGACAGCAGGCGCGTTGAATGCCATCGCGTGGGGGAGGACAACGGTGTGGGTGGGAGCATGCGGCAAACCGAAGCTGCCACCGACGGTGTGGCACAACTTGTGATGAAGCCCCATACCGACTGTGCCCAAGCAAGTTCCGGCCAACCAGGCCGCTTGTAGTAGTTCGGCCCTACCTTCCAGATTTTTCGGATCATCGACAATGCTCGGCAGCGCACGGGCGATCCCGGAGATCGCCTCGATCGCCATCGAGTCCGTGATCGGGTTGGACTCGATGGAGTACAACGCTTCAACCGCATGCGCCATCGCGTTGACGGCGCTGGTGACGGTGGTATCCAGCGGCAGATCGAGAGTGAGGTCGACGTCGTAGATGACGGTTTCCGGTCTGATGTGGGGAGAGGAGCGAGTTGTCTTGCGTCCGTTCTCTGTTTCACCCAACACCGGAGTGACTTCTGATCCCGCGTACGTTGTCGGAACGACGATCTGATCGAACCCCGCTCGTAGTGCCAGTGCCTTGGACAACCCGGTTGCCGAACCGCCGCCGATCGCGACGACCGTGTCGACGTGATGGTTCTCGGCAAGTCTCAGCGCGGCTGTCGTGACTTCGATCGGAGTATGCATCACAGCGCCGTCGAAGCGGACCACCGCCATGTCGCCRAGAGATTCGGTCACGGCGGCGGCAACCGCGTCGAGTCGACGACTTGCCAGCACCATCACTCGGCTACGGCCGCGCCGCCGCACTTCTTCGGCGATCGTATCGATCGTCCCTTGGCCGAAGACAATTCGAGCCGGTGAAGCGTCGTACGAGAAGGGCTTCATGTCATCCCTGCGAAACGGTGGCGTGCATTTCCCAGACGATGACCTCTGCCCCGGTATCGGAGCTGAGCTGCTGACCTCCACCGCCGGATACTCGTACCGCGTCACCCTGTTCGAGCACTCCGACGCCTTCCATGGCGGCCTGACCGTCGGCGACAAAAACATGCAGGAACGGTGCGTCCGGCAGGGTCACAGGTTGTCCGGGTTGCAGACGCGCAATGTGCATCGCGGCGTACTTGTTCTTGATCCGGATTGCCGAGTGATCGGCGTACGCGTCCATACCCGAGGCGACCGGAACCAACCCACCGGCAAGCAATTCGGCGTCGATCTCCAACTGCTCGTAACCGGGTGTGATCCCGGCTTCGTCGGGGACGACCCACATCTGGATGAAGTGAACCGGATCGCTGTGCTTGTCGGAATGCGCGCCCGCCACGTCACCGAGTCGCCACGAATCGTTCTTCTCCGAATGCAGGATTCCCGTTCCAGCGCTCATCCGCTGGGCAAGACCGGGGTAGATGACGCCCGAATGCCCCATCGAATCCTGATGTACGAGAGAACCTCTCAGTACCCAGGTGACGATCTCCATGTCCTGGTGCGGGTGGGTGTCGAATCCCATTCCGGGCGTGACGATGTCGTCGTTGTTGACCAGGAGAAGACCGTGGTGAGTGTTCTTCGGGTCGTAGTGATTGCTGAACGAGAACGAGTGCTTCGAGTCCAGCCAGCCGGCATTGGACTTGAAGCGATCCTCGGATCGACGGATATCGAGGTTCGGCTGCGACAGAGTGGAGGTCATGGTGTGCCTTCCGAATGGTGTGGGGGAGAGCAAGTTTTCAGAGGACGTGATTGCCGTACATCTCGCCGAGGGGGTCGGCGATCAGCTCGAGTCGAGCGCCGTCGGGATCGCGGAAGTACAACGAGACCTCGCTGTGCTCGATCAGTTCGACGCCGGCCTCGGTCAGTTGGGTGCGCAGCTTCGCCCACTTGGCAGGTTCGACGCTGATCGCGATGTGGTGGAGGCCGCCGAGTACTTCTTGGTACGGGCCCACGTCGAGACCCGGGAAGTCGAAGAAGGCCAGAAGGTTGCCATTGCCGATGTCGAAGAAGAAGTGCGACGACCCGGGATAGTCACGGTTCTCGATCAACTCGGTGAGTGGGAATCCGAGGAGATCCTGGTAGAACTTCACGGTTCGTTCGACGTCACTGCTGATCAGGGCCGTATGGTGCAGGCCGCGTGCGGTCGATGCGGGTCGTTTGTCGGAGGGGAGCAGATGTCGATCCCTGATCTCGGCCCGGCGTTCCTCGAACTGCACTGCGTTGTCGAACTGCACTGCGTTGTTGTCGCTCATGGCGCCCGCCTCTCGGTTGAACCTTCTCTTCGAACAGGTAGTTGACTGATCAACTACATTGAGAATAGATCATTTGATTTCGTTGTCAACTACTTCGGATATGCTGCTGTCATGGAATCGACGCGGTGGTTGAGCGACTCGGAGCAAACGGCCTGGCGGGCTTACCTGGACTCGACCCGACTGCTCCAGCGTGTTCTCGATCAGCAGTTGGTGCGAGACTCCGACATTTCCTTCACCGATTTCGAACTGCTGGTCGCTCTCGCCGAAGCGCCCGGCCGGCAACTGCGCATGAGTGAGCTCGCCGACGCTGTGATGGCTACCCGAAGTGGTGTGACCAGGGCCGTAAATCGATTGGTCGGCGCAGGGTGGGTGCGCCGGGTTGAGTGTGTCGACGACAAGAGGGGCGCCAATGCGGAGCTGACCGACTCGGGTGCCGACAAACTGGCGTCGGCAAGCCCGGCGCACGTAGCCGCAGTGCGGGAGGGCATGTTCGATCTGCTGAGCCCGCGAGATGTCGAGCGGCTCGGTGTGGTCTTCGGCGAGATGCGTCGGCACCTTCTCGAGACCCAGTCAGGTAATTGACAGAGCAACGGTCCGTGTCACGTAGTTGGTGAGGGCTGCGAACGGACTGCCATCATTGTCTGGTGA
The DNA here is from genome assembly GCF_056401335.1 of Rhodococcus sp. P4_F3_2. Lineage (NCBI taxonomy): Bacteria > Bacillati > Actinomycetota > Actinomycetes > Mycobacteriales > Nocardiaceae > Rhodococcus > Rhodococcus sp. P4_F3_2. Next base: position 18,409 of record NZ_JBFUJN010000010.1, on the reverse strand, counting down.
CCCGCATTCGTATCTTCGCAACCGACCTCGACGGCACCCTGCTGCGCTCCGACCGAACGATTTCGGCGCGCACCGCGCAGGCCATGGAGAACGCGCGGCTCGCCGGAATCGAAGTTGTGTGGGCGACGGCCCGCGCCCGGCATTCGGTACACACATTGGCGAACTCGTGCGGATTTCGCGGTAAAGCTGTGTGTGCCAACGGAGCTGTGATTCTCGACCTCGCCGACGGGACGCCGGAGATCGTCGACACCGTCTCGATCGAAATGTCCTTGGCTGCAACGGCTATGGAGCAAGTTCGGGCGCTGGTTCCGGGCGTCGTGTTCGCGAACGTCGGACCCACCCAATTCTTTGCTGAGCCGGAGTACGCCGCTCTGTGCGAGTTCGCGGACCATCACCGGCACCTGCACGAGATGGTGCTGGCCGACACCTTGCCGCTCGATGTCGAGCCGATGGTCAAGATCGTGGCCCGGCATGCGGAGGTTTCCAGCGCCGACCTGTACCGAACAGCCGTCGCTGCGGGCATCGAGGGCGTGGAGTTGACCCACTCCGGCGCCCCGTACATGGAAATGGCTGCAGCGGGCGTCTCGAAGGCCAGCGCTCTCGCGCAGTTGTGCGCGATCGACGGCATCGACGCGTCGGAAGTGGCCGCAGCCGGTGACGCCTTCAACGACGTTGCCATGCTGACCTGGGCTGGAACGGCTCTGGCGCCGGCCAACGCGAGAACCGAGGTCATCGAGCTCGCCGACCGAATTTTGCCCACGAACGACGAGGACGGCGTGGCGAGCTACCTCGAAGAGTTGGTTGCGGGGCGCTAGTTCAGCTGCTGACGGCCTTGGGTCCGGTGCCGATACCGACTCCGCAGTCCGTCATGAATTCGGAGAAGACGCGGTCGAAGCGATCCGGGTAGTCAAGGTGCGGGAAATGTCCGGCTCGCTTGAAGATCTCCACCCGCCCCAGCGGTAGTTCGGCGCGAGCGTTCTCGGTGTGGGCGTTGGGGATGATGGTGTCTTCCTCACCCCACACCAGTAGTGCCTGCAGATTCTTGAAGTTGGCGAAATGCGGAGTGGCATTGACGGTTTGACCGTTGTAATTGATGACCGATCGTGCCGTCGCCAGAAATGCCTGACGTGTCGACGCGTCCGATACCGAAGCGAAGCTCTTACGGGCCTCGCTTGCGCTGGCACCGAGCTTGAACAGGCCGATCTTGTTGAAAAGTCCGAGCGCTTTGTCTGTCACGTCGGTCAGCGTCCTCGACGCGAGGACGGGAAGTACCAGTTCGCTGCCGGGCAGTGTCGCCGCGCGCAGGAGTGGGCTCACCTCGGGCCCGAGTCCACCGCTGGCCACCAGGCACAGCCGCTCCACCCGGTCGGGGAACAGATACAGCGTCTGCATCGCGATCCCACCACCGAGGGAGTGTCCGACCAGGGTGGCCGACGGAATGTCGAGGGCTTCGAGGAGGTCACGCACAGTGGCGGCGTGAGCACTGAGTGAATAGTCGCCGGCAGGCTTGTCCGACGCACCGTGTCCGAAGAGATCAGGGGCGATCACGCGGTAATGACGCGAGAGCGTCTCGATCTGCGGTTCCCAGTTGGAGTGCGCGCCCAGCAGGCCGTGAATGAGCACCACGACGGGGCCACTGCCTTGGTCGACGTATTTGAGCTGGTCGCCGTGCAATACAACCGTCTGTAATTGGTCGGTTGCCATGATTGAACCTTTCGGAGCCGCCAGTGTCTGTGGCTGCTCGCGTGTTGTCGGACCGCACCCGCCCCGACGCGGATCCACGGGTATTTGTGACCGGGAGTAACCCCAGTTCCCTCAGTATGCCCATCGAGGGGGTCGATGTCGTGGCCATCGGGCGTGTTGTGACGAACCGTGAGCCGTCGGCTGAGAGGAGACGTACAACTCACCGCCGCGTGTCGGCGCCGTTGATCAGGCGAAATCGACCAGTTTGCCGAAGGTGAGGTTGATGTCCCACGGTGTGACGCCCCACGTCTCGATCGCTGAAACCGCGAAGATTCCGGCAGCCTCGATGGTGTCCTGTGAGGCTGGTGCCGACACCGAAACGCCGGTTTGGTCGCTCGGAACCTCCGGCCAGACGCCTGTGCCCACGGGTGCGGGGTTTGCCTCCATGACTGCGTTGGCCAGGCCCGATTCGTCGACGGTCGTGAAGAGGCAGTTCGGCTCGTGCGGAGAATCCCACCCGCCGAGTTCCGCGAGCCAGAATTCGCCGCGTCCAGCAGCGGAGATCGCGATGGACGCGAGTACCGATTCGAGATCTTCCCAAGCGTCGCCGGTCGGGGCCGACGCCTCGGTGAGCTTGAACGGTGCGGCGAGGGCAGTGCTGTCCGGGGAAGTGAAGCGCGGCTGCACAGTGAGGGCCTGGGTCTGGGTATCCAGAAACGCAACTTCTCGGAACTTGTTGTCCGGCAGAGCAGTACGAGCTACGATGCCGCGTCCAAGCAGTGTGCCGAGAGCGGCGGGATCGTCGACGCTCCACAAGCGGGTCTCGTCCTCGGACCAGGTGCGAATCATTCCGCCGACGACAGGACTGATCAGCACGGGCTCGAGGTTTGTACTGCCTGTTGATTCGCTCACCGCTGGCTCCCCCACAGCAGGGGATCACATATGCGTGCCGCCGTCGATGCGGATTTCCGTTCCGGTGACAAACGAGCCGTCCTCGGAAGCGAGCATCGCGATCACACCGGCGACCGCGGACGGGGGCGCGAAACCCTCACCGATTGCCGGGGCCAGCTTGCCGAGCAGCGTGAAGTCGATGTCGGCCGGGAAACCGGGATCGGACGTCATGCCCGACGCGATGCTGCCGGGTGCGACGGCCACGGCGCGAAGACCCTGCTTGCTGTACTCGAGTGCAAGTGCGTGCGTAAAGGATTGGATTCCACCCTTCGACGCCGCATATGCCGTCATGTACGGGTGGGCGAAGGTCGCCGAAGTGGAACTGAAGTTGACCACGACACCTGCTCCGCTTTCGAGCAGTGCCGGCAGGGACTCCCTCGTCATGAGGAATGTTCCGGTGAGGTTGACCCCGATGACGGTGTTCCAGAAATCGAGTGTCATCTCGTGGGTGTGTGCGGAGCGCAGAATGCCCGCCGCATTGACCAGCACGTCGAGCCCGCCCAGAGCCTTGATCGCAGCGCCGACCTGTTCGCGAACAGACTCTTCGCTGGAGATGTCGACCTTCACCGTGGTGAGGCGATCGGAGTGGCCGGCGTCCTTCGCGGCGTTCAGCGTCTGTTCGAGGCCGGTCTCGGAAATGTCGGCGGCGACGACGGTGCCTCCTTCTGCCAGGATGCGGGCAACGGTGGCCTGGCCGATTCCGGACCCTGCGCCGCTGATGAGGACGCGCTTGTCGTCGAATCGATTCACGAGAAAACTCCGGTCTGTGAGATGGACAGCTGTCTGGTGACCGATTCTGCGTGATCCAGCCGCATAAATCTGCGGTTCATTCCACTGACTGGGCAGCATCGGTGCTTGTTCGCCCGGGATTGCGAGCGAACAAGCACCGATGTGTCTTAGAGACCCGCGGCCTGAGCGAGGCTCGGCAGGTAGGTGCTCGGCTGTCCGAAGAGCTGAGCGCTGCCGTGTGCACGCTTGAAGTACAGCTGAGCGTCGTGCTCCCAGGTGATTGCGATTCCGCCGTGCAACTGAACTGCTTCGGAGGTGATCTGCTGCAAAGCTTCCGAGCAGTAGACCTTCGCCACTGCCGCGTCGTCCGCCGACTGCGTCGCCACGGCGGCGTACGTCATCGACCGCGCCGTCTCGACCAACGTGTACATGTCGGCCATCCGGTGCTTGAGGGCCTGGAAAGAACCGATCGCGCGACCGAACTGCTTGCGCGACTTGGTGTATTCCACGGTCTGTTCGACGATCGCTGCGGCCGCTCCGACCTGTTCAGCTGACAACGCGATCAGAACGACGGTTCGGATGCGATCGACCAGATCTTCGGACCACTCCAGTGGCCGACCACGAACACCGGAGAACGTGACCTCCGCCAGCGTTCGCGTCGGATCCATGGTGGGGACGCGTCGGCGGGAGACGCCCTCGGCCGCGGGATCCACTTCGTAGAAGCCGTCGGCCGTGAGAACGAGCAGGGTGTCCGCAATGTGTCCGTCGAGGACGTACGACGCCGTGCCGGTCAACGCATCCTCGGTTGCCTCGACGCCGAAGGTGCTCCAACCCGCAGCCCCTGCCCAGCACAGGGCGAGCGTGCTCTCTCCGGACGCGACACCGGGCAGCAGTCGCGAGCATGCGTCGTCGTCACCGGAAAGCAGCAGTGCCTGTGCGGCAAGAATCGCCGAACCCAGCATCGGTGAGGGGGTCAGCGTGCGGCCCAGTTCCTCCTGGACCACATGTACCTCGCCCAAACCTGCTCCGACGCCGTCGAACTCCTCCGGAATCGCCAGCGCGGCGACGCCGATCTGCTCGCACAGCTTGCTCCACAACGCGGGGTCGTAGCCGATCTCTGTGGTGATGGCAGCGCGGACGGCAGCGGAATCGGAATGCTTGCTCAGGAGATCGCGTACCGACGCACGTAGTGCTGCCTGGTCTTCGGTGTCGATGCTCATGATGCAACCAGCGCTTCGACGACGCGCGCACGATGCTCGGACGGTGTGCCCCAGGCGGTGAGCAATGCTCGTACCTTGGTGAGCCACAGTGAGAGATCGTGTTCCATCGTGTAGCCGATGGCGCCGTGAACCTGGAGTCCGACGCGGGCGGCCTTGTAAGCAGCATCCCCGCACGCGACCTTGGCGGCAGAAATGTCACGCGAGGCGTCGGCCGACTGATCGCGAACCGACAGAGCGGCACCGTGGAGCAGGGGTCGAGCCATTTCGAGCGAAACGGCAACTTCTGCCAGGTGGTGCTTCATTGCCTGGAACTGTCCGATGACCTTGCCGAACTGCTTGCGCTGCTTCGCGTATTCGGTGGTGACCTCGAGCAGTGTCTGGCCGAGACCTTGCAACTGCGCGGCAGTGGCAAGAGCGCCCATGTCGAAGGCTGCGGAGAAGTCGGCGGAGCCCAGCGATTCGCCGGCGGAAACCTCGTAGAGCTTGCGGGAGAGATCCACCGATGCCCTGGCTTCGCCAGGGACGCCGAGTGAGACGGTGCCGTCCTGCGCGAGTAGAACCAGATCGACCGCATTGGCGTCGAGCGCGAACGGTGTGCGCGGGGGAGCGGCGACGGTTGCCAGCGAACCCTCGGCGAGAGCAGAGAGACGTTCCGGTGCAACGGAAGCCAGGAGCGTCGGTGCTACTGCGATGGTCTCGACGACCGGTCCGGGTACTGCGTGCCGACCGAGCTGTTCGAGTGCAATGACCAGGTCCACGGCGTCGGCGCCGAGTCCGTCGTGTTCTTCGGATATGACGAGGCCGTTGACGCCGGTCTCGGCAAGGCGCTGCCAGAGCTTCTTGCCCGGCTCGGTGTCACCGTCGTTCCACGAACGGATGACGGAGGGCATGTCGGACTTGGTCAGCAGTGCATCGATGCTTGCAGCGAAGTCCTGGTGGGAGGAGTCGAGCGCGAATCTCATCGGTCCGCCTTCGGTAGGCCGAGCAGACGCTCAGCGATGACGTTTTTCTGAATCTCGTTGGTGCCTGCGTAGATCGGGCCGGACAGGGAGAACAGGTATCCGTCCATCCAGTTGTCGGCCAGCTCTGCTTCAGGGCCCTGCAGTTCGAGAGCAGTCTCGTGGGTGGCGATATCCCACTCGGACCAGAAGACCTTGTTGATCGAGGACTCGGCGCCGAGTTGTCCACCGTCGGCGAGACGGGTGACGGTACCGAATGTGTTGAGCTGGTAGGCGCGAGCGCCGATCCAGGCGTCGGCAACCTGGTTACGCAGAGCGCTGTCGTCGGTTCGTCCGCTGGACTTGTACAGCTCGAGCAGTCGGTCGACGGTGGCGAGGAAGCGGCCGGGGCTGCGCAGCGAGAGACCACGCTCGTTGCTCGCGGTGCTCATCGCGACGCGCCAACCTTCGTTGACGTTGCCGATCACACCCGACTCACCAGGGTTGGCCGGGTCGTCCGGCACGAAGACGTCTTCGAGGAAGATCTCGGCGAAGCCGGGCTCGCCGTCGAGTTGATCGATCGGGCGAACGGTGACGCCCTTCGAGCGCAGGTCGAACATGAAATACGTGATGCCCTTGTGGCGCTGCGCATCCGGATCGGAGCGGAACAAGCCGAAGCCCCAGTCGGCGTAGCTTGCGCGTGAGCTCCACGTCTTCTGACCGTTGAGCAGCCAGCCCCCGTCGACCTTCTTCGCACTCGAACGCAGGCTCGCGAGGTCGGAACCGGATTCGGGCTCGGACCAGGCCTGGGCCCAGATGTCGTCGGCACGAGCCATGCGCGGCATGATGCGAGCCAACTGCTCGGCATTTGCATGCTCGAACAGTGTGGGAGCCAACAAGAAGATGCCGTTCTGGCTTACGCGCCCGGGCGCGCCAGAGCGGTAATACTCCTCCTCGAAGATGACCCATTCGAGCAGGGACGCATCGCGTCCGCCGAGTTCCTTGGGCCAGGAGACGACGGCGTAGCCGGCGTCGGCGAGAGTGTGCTCCCACTGACGGTGCTCTTCGAAGCCTTCGGCGGTATCCATCGACTTCAGGGGAGTGGCGGGCACATTCGCCTCCAGGAACGAGCGGACCTCGTCACGGAATGCGGTTGTGGCGTCGTCGAATACGAGATCCACTAGTTTGTTCCTTCCTGCGGTGCGCGAGCACTGGCAGCCATGGCTTTGGCGTCGAGACCACCAAGCGAGTCTTTGCCGACCTCGGCGTTGTGAGCGTGAGCGAAGTGATGCAGACCGAAGACGGAGTCGATGCCGTTACGCATCCCCATCTGATCCTCGCACTGGTTGACGGCCTTCTTGGTCAAAGCCAGTCCGAAGCGCGGCATCTCGGCGATACGCCCGGCGAGCTCGAACGTCTCCTTCTCGAGATCCTTGCGGGCGACGACGCGATTGACCATGCCGATTTCGTAGGCGCGTTGCGCGGTGAATCGATCGCCGGTGAAGAGCATTTCCTTCGCGAAACGTGAACCGACCATCCACGGGTGCGCGAAGTATTCGACGCCGGGGATGCCCATGCGGACAACGGGATCGGAGAAGAAGGCGTCGTCGGCCGCGACGATCATGTCGCAGACCCAGGCGAGCATGAGCCCACCGGCAATGCAGGCGCCTTGGACCATCGCGATGGTGGGCTTGGGGATCTCCCGCCAACGGCGGCACATGCCCAGGTAGACCTCCATCTCGCGGGCGAAACGCTGGTCACCGCCTGGCTTGTCGACGTGATCCCACCACATGGTGGCCTTGTTCTCGTACTCGACGTGATGGTCGCGTCCCGGAGTTCCCAGGTCGTGTCCGGCGCTGAAGTGAGGTCCGTTGCCTGCCAGGACGATCACTTTCACGTCGTCGTCCTCGACGGCGCGCTGGAATGCCGCGTCGAGGGCGTACGTGACCACCGAGTTCTGGGCGTTGCGGTAGTCGGGTCGATTCAAGGTCACGACGGCGACCGAGTCACGAACCTCGTAGGTCACGACGTCGGCTTCGAAGGGAACGGTCATGATTGTTCCTCGCGCAGAACCGTTTTGAGGACCTTGCCTGAGGGGTTACGGGGCAGGTGATCTACGAAGCGCACCTCGCGGGGCACCTTGAAGCCTGCGATCTTCTCCTTGAGGAAGGCGATCACCGACTCTTCGGTGAGGCCGGCACCGTCGAGTTGGGCGATGTAGACGCGGCCCACCTCTCCCATCCGGTGATCGGGGATGCCGATGGCAGCAGACTCGTGGACGCCGGGCAGGCGAGCCAACATGCCCTCGATCTCGGCGGGGTAGACGTTGAATCCGCCGCTGACGTACATGTCTTTCAGACGGTCGGTGATGTCGAGATAGCCACGCTCGTCGAGGGTTCCGACGTCTCCGGTGTGCAGCCAGCCGTCGGCGTCGATTGCCTTGGCGGTGGATTCGGGGTCGTCGAGGTATCCGAGCATGACGTTCGGTCCACGAAGCAGGATCTCACCCTGGTCGCCGATCTTGACCTCGAAATCGGCTGTCGCGCGGCCGGAACTGGTGGAGACGGTGACCGGGTCGTCGTCGGTGCGGCACATGGTCGCGACCACTGCCTCGGTCAGACCGTATGCCGTGAGGACGGCGTCGAAAAGCTCTGCCTGCATGCGCTCGACGAGAGCAACCGGAACGGGTGCTGCGCCGGTGATCGCGATGCGGAGCGAGGACAGATCGTATTCGCTGCGGCGGGGATGATCGAGGATGGTCTGGTAGATCGTCGGGGCGCCAGGCAGGATGCTGATCTTTTCGCTGTTGACCAGGGCAAGAGTGTCGTCGATGTTGAAGACGGACACCGGCACGATCGTCGCACCGTTCAGCAGGCAGACCAGGATTCCGGCCTTGTACCCGAAGGTGTGGAAGAACGGGCTGATGATGAGGAAGTTGTCGTCGGCGGTGACCTCGGCGCATTCACCCCACGACTTCGCGACAGCGATGGACTGACGATGCGCGGTGATCGCACCCTTGCTGCGTCCCGTGGTGCCGGAGGTGAAGAGGATGTCGCTGACGTCGTCTGGCTGCACCTTCGCAGCACGCGCGTCGGCTTCGGTGCGGGCGGCGTCGGTGGCGAGCGCGAGGAAGTCCTCGAACTCGATGACGCCGTCACGGTCGTCGTCCCCGTCGATCGGTACCTGGATGACAGTCGGGATCGACAGGTCCGGGTTGGCGTCGAGCAACTGCTGATAGCGATCGGCCTTGAGGAACGTGCCGACGACCACCAAGGCCGCGGCGTCGACGCGCTCGATGATGTCGAGAGCTTCGGTGCCGGTGTATCGAGTGTTGATCGGGATGATGGCCGCGCCGGCATATTGAGCGCCGAGCAGGGCAATCACCCAGTGGTACGTGTTGGGCGACCAGATGACGACGCGATCGCCTGCCTTCACCCCACGGTTGATCAGCGCGCCGGCGAAATCGCGGACACGTTGATGTAGCTGTGCGAAGGTCAGTCGGGTGTCGCCATCGGCGATAGCCGCGCGCTCACCGAACTCCTCGGCGGCCCGGATGAGGGCTGATGGGATGGTTCTCGGTTGTTCGGTCACTGGACTCCTACCTGACACGCTACCTAGCAAGTGCTTGGTAGGTTATCTTACATATGTGGACCAGAGCGAGAGCCCGGACGGGCAGATGACGGACGACGAGTTTGCGGCCACGGTCGCGCAGTGGTTGGCCGAGAACTTGACGGGCAAATTTGCCCAGCTCAAGGGTAAGGGCGGCCCCGGCAGTGAGCACGAGTTCTTCGAGCAACGCCTCGAGTGGGACAAGCACCTCGCAGCCGCAGGGTGGACGTGCCTCGGGTGGCCGAAGGAGTTCGGCGGGCGGGGAGCAAGCATCTCTCAGCAGGTCATCTTCCATCAGGAGTACGCGAAGGCCGGTGCGCCCGCTCGCGTCAGCCACATCGGTGAAGAGCTGCTCGGCCCGACGCTGATCGCGTACGGAACCGACGAGCAGAAGCGCCGATTCCTTCCTGGCATCAACACGGTCAGCGAACTGTGGTCGCAGGGCTACTCCGAGCCCGGCGCCGGTTCAGACCTCGCGAACGTCTCCACCACCGCACGCCTCGAAGACGGCAAGTGGATCATCAACGGCCAGAAGGTGTGGACCTCACTGGCTCACGTCGCGCAGTGGTGCTTCGTGGTCTGCCGCACCGAGGTGGGCTCCAAGCGTCATCAGGGCTTGAGCTTCCTGCTGGTCCCGTTGGATCAGCCTGGTGTGACAGTTCGGCCCATCCAGCAGCTCACCGGTACGTCGGAGTTCAACGAGGTCTTCTTCGACGACGCCGTCACCGACGCCGATCTGGTGGTCGGGGAACCTGGCGAGGGCTGGAAGATTGCGATGGGGCTGCTCACCTTCGAGCGCGGGGTATCGACGCTCGGACAGCAGATCGGATTCGCTCGCGAGCTCCAGGGCGTCGTCGACCTGGCGAAGGCCAATGGCAGTGACCAGGATCCGCACATTCGCGAGAAGATCGCTCGTGCCTGGGTCGGACTGCGCGTGATGCGCGCCCACGCGATGCGTACTCTCGACGCGGTCGACGCCGGAACCGGTGGCGGCGAAGCGTCCGTCGCAAAACTGTTGTGGGCCAACTGGCATCGTGACCTGGGACAGCTGGCGATGGACGTGCAGGGTGCGTCGTCGTTGGTTGCGCCGTGGGCGGATTCCGAAGGGAATGCCTCGGACATCACCGATCCCGAGCATCTCGAGCTCGACGAGTGGCAGCGACTCTTCCTCTTCACCCGCGCCGACACGATTTACGGCGGCTCCAACGAAATTCAGCGCAACATCATTTCCGAGCGCGTGCTCGGTCTTCCCCGAGAGGCTCGTTAATGTCTGACACCAAAGCCGCGTCCCCGCTTTCCGTTGCGCCCGAGGAAACCCCGGGCCACGGACTACTCGCGGGCAAGAAGGCGATCATCACCGCCGCAGCCGGAACCGGCATCGGCTTCTCTACCGCGCGCCGGGTGCTTCTCGAGGGCGGCGACGTTCTCGTCTCCGACTTCCACGAGCGTCGGCTCGGCGAGACGGTGGAGAAGCTGAAGGCCGAGTTTCCCGGCCAGCAGGTCGAGTCCATCATCTGCGACGTCTCCAGCACCGAGCAGGTCGACGCGTTGTTCGTCGGCGCGGCCGAGAAGTTGGGACGTATCGACATCGTCGTCAACAACGCAGGCCTGGGCGGCGAGACACCCGTCGTCGACATGACGGACGATCAGTGGGATCGCGTTCTCGACATCACCCTCAACAGCACCTTCCGTTCGACGCGTGCCGCGCTGCGGTACTTCAAGAGCGTTCCGCACGGCGGTGTTCTGGTGAACAACGCGTCCGTTCTCGGTTGGCGGGCGCAGCATTCCCAGGCTCACTACGCCGCAGCCAAGGCGGGCGTCATGGCACTGACTCGGTGCAGCGCTATCGAAGCCGCGGAGTACGGAGTCCGTATCAACGCGGTCTCGCCCTCCATCGCGCGTCACGCGTTTTTGGCGAAGGTCACCAGTGAGGAACTGCTCGACCAGTTGGCTTCCGGTGAGGCCTACGGCCGTGCCGCGGAGGTGTGGGAGATCGCAACGGTCATCGCGATGCTCGCCAGCGATTACTCCACCTACATGACCGGCGAGATCGTCTCCGTTTCTTCGCAGAGGGCGTAGCGTCCCCGTGCGCGGTTAAGGAGTCCCCGGACTCGCTGACCGCGCACAGGGGAAGGCCCTGGATAGGATTGAATACATGACGCCACCTCGAAATTCCGACGAATCAAACGGCAAGTCCGGGCGCCGCGACGAGCTGCTCGAGATCGCGGCGGGGCTGTTCGCCGATCGCGGAGTGCGCGCGACGACCGTCCGCGACATCGCCGACGCCGCCGGGATACTGTCCGGCAGCCTGTATCACCATTTCGATTCCAAAGAGTCGATGGTCGACGAGATCCTGCACCAGTTCCTCGACGAACTCTTCGGAAAATACCGCGAGATCGTCGCGGCGGGGTTGGACAGTCGCGCGACGCTCGAAGCGCTGGTGGTGACCTCCTACGAGGCCATCGACGCCTCACATTCGGCTGTGGCGATCTACCAGGACGAGGTCAAGCACCTCGTCGGGAACGAGCGCTTCGCTTACCTGGCCGAGCGCAACACCGAATTCCGGGACCTGTGGGTCGGCGTCCTCGAAGCCGGCGTYGCGGACGGGACCTTCCGTTCCGACATCGACGTCGAGTTGGTCTTCCGATTCATGCGAGACACCGTGTGGGTCGCGGTTCGCTGGTACCGCCCGGGTGGATCCCTGTCGGCTCACGCCGTCGCGGCTCAATATCTCGCGATCGTGCTCGACGGGCTCTCCGATCCGGCCACAACTTCAGAAGCTATTGCTGAATCAACTTCAAGAACTATTGCTGCACAACGAAACTAGGAGCTAACGCTATGTCCGAGGTTTACATCGTCGACGCCATTCGCACACCGATCGGCAAGAGGGGTGGCGCGCTGTCCGGCGTGCACCCCATCGATCTCGGTGCGCACGTCGTCAAGGCACTGGTCGAGCGCACCGGTATCGACCCCAGTGACGTCGACGACGTGATCTTCGGTTGCGTCGACGCCATCGGCGGCCAGGCCGGCAACATCGCCCGTATGTCCTGGCTCGCAGCGGGATTCCCGGAGCACGTTCCCGGGGTGACCGTTGACCGTCAGTGCGGTTCGAGCCAGCAGGCAGTGCACTTCGGCGCTCAGGCCATCCTGTCGGGCACCGCGGATCTGATCGTTGCCGGCGGCGTTCAGAACATGAGCCAGATTCCGATCTCGGCAGCGATGATCGTCGGTCAGCAGTACGGATTCGACACGCCGACTTCGGGTTCGGTCGGTTGGACCGAGCGCTACGGTGACCAGGAAGTCTCGCAGTTCAAGGGCGCCGAAATGATCGCCGAGAAGTGGGACATCAGCCGCGAAGAGCTCGAGAAGTGGGCCCTGCAGAGCCATGAGCGCGCCAAGGCTGCAATCGCCGCGGGTCGCTTCGACAACGAGATCGTTGCCATGGGCGACGCGACCGTCGACGAAGGACCCCGCGAGACCAGCCTCGAAAAGATGGCGACGCTCAAGGTTCTCGTCGAAGACGGCCGCATGACCGCAGCGGTGGCCAGCCAGATCTCCGACGGTGCGAGTGCGCTGCTGCTGGCGTCGGCGGAAGCGGTGGAAAAGTACAACCTCAAGCCCCGCGCCCGGATTCATCACCTCAGCGCTCGCGGCGACGACCCGATCTTCATGCTCAGTGCGCCGATTCCGGCCACGAAGCATGCTCTCGCGAAGGCCGGTCTGAGCATCGAGGACATCGACATCGTCGAGATCAACGAAGCTTTTGCCCCGGTCGTCCTGGCCTGGATCAAGGAGATCGGCGCAGATCCGGCCAAGGTCAACGTCAACGGCGGCGCSATCGCMSTCGGTCACCCSCTCGGCGCGACCGGCACCAAGCTGATGGCGACCCTGCTCAACGAACTCGAGCGCACCGGCGGTCGTTACGGCCTGCTGACCATCTGTGAAGGTGGCGGCACCGCCCATTATTAACCGCCGGCGGTTAATAAAGGCGCACAGCAGTTAGTTGTTCGGCACATCCGCAACCTTGATGTCGAAGTTCGCACTTTCACCGTCAACGCTGGTCACGGTAGCTGTGACGTCGTATTCGGTGCCCTGCTCGGTCAGGATGCACGTGATCGATGCGCCGACTTCTGCGTCGAGGTTCTCCGGACACGTCACGTCGTCAGGTGGCTCGCCGATCTTCTCGGCGAGTTGAGTGGAGATCTGACTTGCGACTTCGGACTTGTCCACTTGCGGCGTCCCGACGCTTGCCGAGCAAGCTCCCGTGGCCAATGCCGCCGAGAGCAAGACGATTCCAACTGCAGGCCTCTTTGTCATGTGAACTCCCAGGGTGCGCCGGTGCTCGCTGCTGCCACCTCAGGGATTACCGCATTCGGGACTGTTCAACCGACTTACTCGACGCCGTTTGCCGAGCTCAGCGTCGGCGGACCGTCAAGTTGAAGCCTTCGGGCATCAGGGTGAGCCGTTCGGCCACCTTCAACTCGTAGTCCGGATCGGCTTCGATCGTATACTTCTGCAAGATGGTGCCCAACACGAGGACGGCTTCGTGAATGGCGAATTGTCTTCCGATGCAGGCACGTTCACCTGTTCCGAACGGCTTGTACACGTGCGCCGGCCTGGCCTTGATGTTGGCAGGTAGGAAGCGATCCGGATCGAAAGCCTCGGGATCGTTGCCCCACACGGGATCGCGATGAAGTGACGGGATGAGCACGAGCATCCAATCGCCCTTTTTCATCGGATACTTGCCGACGAGCGTGGTGTCTTCGAGCGCCGCACGGCCGTAGGCGGGAGCGGTCGGCCACAGACGCAGCGATTCGTCGAGGACGCGTCGTACGTATCGAAGTTTCGCGATCTTCTCGAAGGCGGGCTCCTCGCCCTCCCAGACCTTGTCGACCTCGGCTTGGGCCTTGGCCAGCACGTCAGGGTTTCGTGACAGGTAGTACAGCGCGAACGACAACGCGCCGGAGGTGGTTTCGTGTCCCGCGACGAGGAAGGTCACGACCTGATGGCGGATGTTCAGTTCGTCGATACGGTTGGGATCGTTTTCGCGTGCCGCCCGTAGCATCAGTTCGAGAAGATCTTCCGGCCCCGGTTCGGTACTTGTCCGCCGGGCACGGATCACCTCGTCCACAACCTCGGCCATGTACGCCTTGCGGACCTCGTCACGTTGATCGGCCCGACGTGCGAGGACTCGCCCCAGGGCCGTCGACTTCAAGAACGTCGTGCGTTGTGAATGGGAGAGAGCGCCGACCATCGCCTTGACGAACGGGTGCTGCTCGTCCCGTTCGAAAGAGTCGAACGAGTAGCTGAATCCAGTGCGTCCGATGGTCTCCAACGTCAGCTTGGTCATGTCTGCGGAGATGTCGACGGGGGAGTCGCTGTCACGACTGTCCCAATGGTCGACCAGCTCGCCGGCCACATCGAGCATGGTGCGGTGGTACGAGCGCATCGCAGTCTGGCTGAACGCCGGGGCCAGGAGATTGTGCGCCTTGCCCCAGTTGGGTTCGTGGTTGTACGCAGTGAACAGTCCGTCGCCGCCGATTCCGCGGAGTGCTTTGACTCCAGGCGCAAGGTGCTTCGCGAACCGGGACTCGTCGGACAGTTCTGCCACCATGTCCGCGCCCGAGGCGAAGACGAAGCGATTTCCCAGGACATTTCTCTCGAAGATCGGGCCGAGTTCGCGCCCGATGCTCACGGAGTTCTGCAGCGGCGTCCGGATATTGATCCCGAGGACGTCCCCGAGGACTGGCAGGCGCCATGCCGGATGCGGGATCCGAGCATCGGTCGTCGCCTCTGGAGTGGTGTCGACGCTCATGGTGTGTCCCCCGGGTGAGATCGCTTACTGAATTGGTGTCTAGTACGCAAAGTACGCCTTACTGAATCGGTGTCAAGTAGTAATCTGACTTGTCTATGGTCGCACCACGAAAACGCCTGGACCGAGAGCAGCGGCGCACGCAGTTGCTCGACATCGGCGCGCAACTTTTTGCCGATCGTTCGTACGAGGACGTCTGGATCGAAGAGGTCGCCGAGATTGCGGGCGTCTCGCGCGGGTTGATGTACCACTACTTTCCGACCAAGCGAGACTTCTTCGCCGCAATCGTCGAGCGCGAATCGCAGCACCTGCTCGAGGTGACCGCACCGGACGCGACGCTACCGGTGCGCGAACAGGTGGCAGCCGGGTTGGACGCCTACTTCGCGTACGTGAAGTCGCACAGCAGGGGAGTACGCGCCATCAACGTGGGGACGCTCTCCGCCGAGGCCGGTATCCGAGCGATCGTCGAACGGGAACTCGAACAGCAGCAGATTCGAATCCTCGACGCACTGGAATTCGAGGGTGAAAGAAGACAGATTGCTGCCGTCGCAGTTCGGGGATGGATCGCATTCGTCCGGGCTGTCTGCCTCGACTGGCTCGATCAACCTTCCATACCGCAGGAAGAGTTGAGAGTGATTTGTCTGCGGACCCTCTCCGGAGCGTTGGGCATCGACCTCGAAACGTGAAATGCCGACCGCGTGGGAGCGGCCGGCATTTCCACGGACAAGTCTGATCAGTCGAGCGTCGAATAGAGATCGTCCCAGCCCTTGGCTACGTACATGTTGGTGTAGATGGATCCGTAGTACGTACTGCCGCGCAGAACGGTGACGTTCCCGGCCTGCACAGCCGGAAGTCGTTGCCACAACTTGTTGTCCGAGAGCTGATCGAAGGTGGTGTCGCTGCTGTCGGTGACGGAAACCATGAACGCGTCGCAATCGCGAAGGCGATCCATCTCCTCGATGCTCAGTCGCCCCTGATTGTCGAAACCGGTTGTGTTCAATGTTCTTCCACCGATGTCGGCGAGCGTCATGTCGGTGGGCTGGCGATTCTTCTTACCGGTTTCCTCCGACACAGGCAGGCTGTCGATGTAGATCGTGGCCTTGTCCGGACTGTAGGACAAACTCGCGACGGTCTTTCCCGCGATCGCCGAAGCGTGTCGAGAGCGGATGTCGGTGATCAGAGCGTCATAGTCGGTGATCAGGCGATCCATGGTGGGTGTTCGGCCCAACCAATCGGAGAGTCGGGTGAGATTTTCTCGCCACGTCTGCCTCGATTCGGTCGTCAGGACAGGAGCGATGGCTTGGAGTTTTGCAGCGGGCCAGTACTCGTTGTCGGCGTTGACGCAGATGATGAGATCGGGTGCGAGTCCGAGGATCTGCTCCAGATTGGGCTTGTCGCTGAGGTATTCGGCCGAGCCGTCGACGGGAACCCACTCGGTGGCGGGCGAGATGTTGTATCCGAAGACCGGTAGTTCCAGGGCAATGGCGAGCTCGAGGTCGGTGCGGGCGTCGACGGCCAAGACCCGCTTGGGGTTGGTCGGTATGTCGTAAGTTCCCAACGGTGTGGTGACGGTGCGCATTTGAGTGTCGTCAGATGTACCCGAACCGTCACTGGAACTGCAGGACGACAGAATTGTTGCTACTGCTGCCATCCCGGCTCCGATGCCGAATTGGCGACGGGTCAGTGCGTCGGCTAGCTCTTGCCAGGCGCGTTCGTCCAGCACGGTAGGTGTGGTGGTCAGCATTTTTCGATACCCTTCGGTCTGAGTCCGTATCGATCGTAGGGTCGGCGATACCAGATCACCTATATCGAAAACCGCCTGATATTAGTCGATTTCGGCCATTGTCCGTGACTTGCGGGTGATCGTTGCGCCGAAGGCAGCGGCGAGCGGGAACATGAGAACGCCGTACACCGCAGCCGGCACTGCCAATTGCACGTTGTTCAGGAGACTGACGGCGATGGTGATCGCCAACGTGCTGTTGTGGATGCCGATTTCCATGGAACTGGCGATTGCCTGACGATCCTCGATGCCGAATATCCGGGGAACGACGTAACCGATCGATAGGCTCAGTAGGCAGAACAAGGCAGCGACGACGCCGATGTCGACGAGATAGTCCGCGATGTTCTCGCGCTCGGAAACAACCGTTCCGACGATCACCAGTGCCAGAACCACCGCGGATCCGATGCGGACGGGCTTGTCCATCCGCTCGGCAAAGGCGCTCGAGCGCAACCGAACCCACATTCCGAGGGCGACAGGAATCAATACGACCGCAAAGACCTGAAGCACCTTCGTGAACTGAAGCCCGAGAGTGCCGTCCGCGTCCTCGGGTTCGAAGTAACCCAACGCGAAGTTGGTGATCAGGGGGAGAGTGACCACCGCTATCACCGAATTGACCGCAGTCAGTGTCACATTGAGAGCAACATCGCCGCGGAACAGATGGCTGAACAGGTTTGCCGTCGTGCCGCCCGGTGATGCGGCGAGGAGCATCATGCCGACCGCGAGCAGTGGGTCGAGGTCGAACAACGTGACCAATCCGAAGGCCGCGGCCGGGAGCAACAACAACTGACAGATCAGGGCGATCGAAACGGCCTTCGGCGCTTTTGCCACGCGGGCGAAATCTCCGACCGTCAGGGAAAGCCCGAGGCCGAACATGATGATGGCGAGTGCGGCGGGTAGGCCGACGGAGGTGAGTGCAGAGTCCATGAGTTAGTGGCTACTTCCAGTCACTGGGGAATTTCACTGAAACTACCGTGATGCCCGGATCTGCGTGGCAGTTTGGATACATTGGTGTATCGAACCGTGACGGCGTCGGTGAGCAGGGTTATCGTCGAATTATGTGCCGAAACATCACTGAACTTCGTGGACTCGAGCCCGCTGCTACGCCCGAGGAGATCGAGGCCGCCTCTCGCCAATACGTACGTAAGGTGAGTGGAATAGCCAAGGTGTCCGACGCGAACCGAGACGCCTTCGAACAGGCGGTGCGTGAGGTGACCGAAACGACGACGCGCCTGCTCAGCACATTGCCGCCTCGCAGACAGCCACCTCAGACCGTCCCGCCGTTGCGTCGTCCGGAAGTACAGGCGCGGATCGCTGCTCGTTCGTCCTGACCCGAGTGGATCTCACAGATATCGACGTATGGGACGTCGAACCGTTGGATCAGCTGTCAGCTGGGCTGGAGGGCGTTCTGGTCGCTCATCGTGTCCGCGACATCCGGCGACGGCTGGATACGCTGCGCAAAGAGGCCGTCGCCGACGACTTGCATATTCGTCAGGACGGAAC
Source organism: Rhodococcus sp. P4_F3_2 (assembly GCF_056401335.1). NCBI lineage: Bacteria > Bacillati > Actinomycetota > Actinomycetes > Mycobacteriales > Nocardiaceae > Rhodococcus > Rhodococcus sp. P4_F3_2. The sequence goes on along the minus strand of NZ_JBFUJN010000010.1, from coordinate 187 downwards.
GGTCTCTGCCGTTGCGCCCATCGCCGACGGTCACCCGCTCCACGTGCATGCCCAGTTGCTCGAGGTCGCGGTGYGAGAACTGATCGGTGAGGCACTGCTGGTCAGCGCGGATCTTCATCATGCGTTGTCTCTGCGGTCTCAGGTCGGCACCGACCTCCGTGACAAAGCTGTGCGTGTGGGGGAGGAG
>NZ_JBFUJN010000009.1:0-117329 GCF_056401335.1 Rhodococcus sp. P4_F3_2 | reverse complement strand
CCCGTGAAGAAAAACTGGATTGTGTTCGCCAGGCACTTCGTACAACCTCGTGTCACTCACCCTCGCAGGTGGGAGTCGGTGTCCGTGTCGCTCTGACCTGGACAAAGTTACGCGAAGATCAACACAACACCAAATCGCCAGGTCARAGCACTGAAGCGGGTTAACAGCCGATAGTTTCCTCGAATTTTTACCTCTCGCGATGACTTTCCGCGCCCACTGCGGTCTGTATGAGCAGGAACCAACAGGAACCGAAGCGTTCAGTAATCAGTCAACCGACTTCAAGGAGCACCCAATGTCTCGTCTTCTCTTCGTCAACATGCCGGTCAAGGACGTCGCCGCTACCCGCGCGTTCTTCAGCGGCCTCGGCTTCGAGTTCAACGACATGTTCAGTGACGAGAACACTGTCTCGATGATCGTCAGTGATTCCGCCACGGTCATGTTCCTGAACGAACCCCGTTTCGGGGACTTCATCGCCGACGACATCTGTGACACGTCGAAAGCTCGAGAAGCACTGATGTGCGTGTCGGCCGACAGCAGGGAGGAAGTCGACACCTTCGTCGACGCGGCGATCGCTGCCGGCGGTAGCAAGTGGATGGAGCCCCAGGATCACGGCTTCATGTACGGACGCGCGTTCCGCGACCTCGACAATCACGTCTGGGAGGTCATGTGGATGGACCCGGCTGCGACTGTTCCCCAGCAGTAACGCAGAACAACAGCAGTAACGAGTAGGCGCGCGGGTCCCTCCATACCGGAGGGCTCGCGCAACTCCTTGCCCCTACAGCTCTGCAGGCAATCCGAACCGTGCGAACAGACTCAGATCGAAGAAACACGTGACGTGCGAGATCCCGGACTCGGTGACATCGAGAACGTGCAACTGGAAAGCACGGTGAACCCCATCGGGCTCGCGCATATAGAGGCCGAACGCCGGCTGGCCGTTGGCGGCGGTCGGTAGCAGCCGCATCGCTCCTGGTCCGTCCGCCGGGCATTTGGTTCCGATGAGCTGCCCGATTGCCTCGGGGCCCTGGTACCAGCCCTCGAACGGAGGCATCTCCCAGATGGCTTCACGCGTGAACAGCTCAACGATGGCCTCGACGTCGTAGCTCTCGAAGCTGTGCACGTAGTCGCGAAGCAACTTCCGGGCAGCCTCGGTAGTCGGTTCCACGAGATCGTCCTCAGTGGGCCCGATGTGATTGATCTGCGCGCGAGCCCGCTGCAGCAGGCTGTTCACCGCAGTGGTTGTGGTGTCCAGCGCCTCCGCAACTTCTGACGCCTTCCACTGGAGAACGTCACGCAGAACCAGAACCGCACGTTGGCGGGCGGACAAGTGCTGCAGCGCGGCAACCAGCGCAAGCCTGACCGAATCGCGATTGACGWCCATGACGGCGGGATCATTGACGTCGCCCAACGCAGAATCCGCGATCGGTTCCAACCAGGCAATCTCGTTGCGCTCGATCAAATCGTCGGCCGGGTCCGAACTAGGTGCACCGAGGCCGGTCGGGAGTGGACGCCTCGATCTCCCCTCCAGCGCGGTCAGGCACGTATTCGTCGCGATGCGATAGAGCCAGGTCCTGAGCGACGACTGGCCTTTGTAACCTTCGAACCCGCGCCAAGCCCGGATGAACGTCTCTTGGACCTGGTCTTCGGCGTCGTGAATCGACCCCATCATGCGATAGCAGTGCGCCAGCAACTCGCGGCGGTACGGATCGGCAAGAGTGAGGAAATCACTGTCCAACGCCTGATCGACTGTCATTTGTTCAGACTAGTGGCCGAGCGCCCGAAACACAGGCGTCGGCGAGAATTCGATCAGGCCGGCGCCTGAACCGCGGTCAACCGGGATCGCTTCCGCAGAACGAACCCCAGCGATTCGTAGAGTCTGATCGCATTCGTATTCGATTGCACTGCATGGAGAAACGGCAGCTCGCCGCGTTCGCGAATCCCGGCGGCTACGGCACGGATCAGCGTCGTGCCCAGGCCTCGACCTCGGAAGTCGCTGTCGGTGCACACCGCACTGATTTCCGTCCATCCCGGAGGGTGCAACCGCTCCCCTGCCATGGCAACAAGTCTTCCGTCGACGCGAATGCCGTAGTAGCTCCCCATCTCGACGGTACGAGGAAGAAACGGTCCGGGCTTGGTGCGCTCGATCAACGCCAGAATTTCGGGAACGTCGCCCGTTCCGAGAAGTTCGACCGCCGGATCAACGGAGACTTCGAGTGCTGAACCGTCCATCTGCACCGAGCCGAACTGATCCACAACGCGCCACCCTTCCGGCGGCTGATGATCAAATCCTCGTAAACCTACTGTGCCGCCTGGACCTACGAGTGTGCGTAGGTTCTCCCAGTCTTCGGCGTCCAACTCAGGCGGATGACCGACAAACGGAGCGACTGTCGGGTCGTATCGCGCAACTCTCCCTGCCCAGCGAGCGAATTGCGCATGATGTCCGCGAAGACCTTGTCGCACAGGATCGTCCAGTGGATGGATGTCGACATCCGTGTCAACAGTCTCGACAAACGACGCCAGGGTCGCCTCCGTGATCATCGAACCTCTTCCTACCCAAGTCTGCCAGTGATGGAGGCGACCGAAACTCCCCGCCCACCTCGATCACAACGCTAGGAACACTTGCTGTCGTAGTCGCCGGATAGAATCAAGATGATTCTGACTTCCGCCCCACGCCCGGTGACGACCACGGTTCGAGGGCAGATTCTGATAAAGACTTTCGTCGCGACACCTACACCAAACGAAAGGCTGTTCGCCATGAGCCACTCCGACCCGATCAGATCTGCATTCGACCAGCTACCCCTGAAGGAAATGGACGCAGCGACGCTGGTCTTCGCGATAGAGAGCGCCGTCGACGAGATGGCACTCCCGGGTGAAACCTTGCGACTCGCCATGGAGGTCGCGACCCTCGCGCACCTCGATCAGTTCAGAAAGAACGGGATCAAGTCCGACGAGGATCCCTACATCGTTCATCCCCTACGAAATGTGTTGCGGCTGCTTCGGTACGGGTGCTCCGATGTCGAGATCCTGAGCGCAACCGCGCTTCACGACACGGTCGAGGACCGACCACACGCCGTCATCGCACTCCTCGGTGGCCGGACTGCGGACGACATGTCTGCATCCGAAGCGCAAGAACGTGCGTCAACACTCATCGCCTCGCACTTCGGCCACAGAATCTCCGAACTTGTTGAGGCAGTGACCAATCCAATCGACTACCCGCACGACAACACCACCGGCTACCAGGATCACGTCATCCGCGCGATCGCGGATCCCGCTGTGTTCCTCGTGAAGTTCAGCGACTTCGTCGACAACGCGGGAAGCGTGAAGTACCTGAGCGAGACCGACAGGCTGAGGCTGGTCACGAAGTACGAACCACTCGTGGAGCACTTCAAGCGGGCTTCGCTTGCTCTCGCCAACGCATTGCAGCTCCCTCCCGCAGGACTCGACGCGATCGCACAGCACATTGCAACCATCGAAGGCGATTTCTCGAATACAGTCCGAGGGGACATAGAAAATACTCGCCAGTAGTACCGATCAGTAATAATCGAGCAATCGGGAGAATTCTCCGAATACGCGATTTTGTTACCAGTGAGTATTCACTTTCTTGCCAATTTCATTACCATCGTGATCCGTGTCACAGGGTCGAATTCCATTGCACCACAATGATTTAACGCTATAAGTGTAACCGTGGTTCACGTTGACTAATATTCTTCAATTCGCCCAGGTGACATGAGCGTCGACATACTGCATTCTTAGATAAACCAGGGATTCCCTGGAAGCAGACACAATATGTTGCTGATTCGTGATTGGAGCGGTTCTGAGTCCACGCCTGCAGGGTGGCGCACAAGGCACGCCGTGCCTGAGCGCAGGGGACTCTACGAACCGGAAGGGCAATCACTTGCCGACGCGCAACCGGGGGAAACACAGCGCATCGCGGCGTAGTTCACGAACCAGGTAATCCGGGTATGTGGGACACGGTCGGCTCATATCGCAACGTACGTGACGAAGAATCTCATCAAGGACGGTGGCAGTGACAATGTTCAAACGAATCGCAGTGGTCAATCGAGGTGAGGCCGCGGTCCGGCTGATCAGGGCTGTACGCGAACTGAACGCCGAACACGACTACGGCATTCGCGTCATTGCACTGCACACCGAGGCCGAGCGCCGCGCCATGTTCGTCCGCCAGGCAGACGAGGGTGTGACCCTGCGCAGCACCGGCACCGGCAGCCCGTATCTCGACTACGCCGAACTCGAGCGAGCACTCCTCGCAGCCAAGGCCGACGCAGTCTGGGTCGGCTGGGGCTTCGTGGCCGAGGATCCCGCCTTCGCCGAGATCGTCGCCAAACTGGGCATCACGTTCATCGGCCCGAGCGCCGACGCGATGCGCCTGCTCGGCGACAAGGTTGCTGCCAAGATCCTGGCCGAGAAGGTCGGCGTACCTGTCGCCCCGTGGAGCGGCGGACCGGTCGAAACCCGCGCCGACGCTCGTCGTCATGCTCAGTCCATCGGATATCCCCTGATCATCAAGGCCCGAAGCGGCGGCGGTGGACGCGGTATCCGCAAGGTCTGGGCCGAAGACGAACTCGAAGTTGCACTCGAGCGCACGCAGGGCGAAGCAGAGCGATCCTTCGGCGACCCCGTCGTCTTCCTCGAACGCCTTGTCACCGATGCACGCCACGTCGAGGTACAGGTCATCGCCGACAACCACGGCAATGTCTGGGCTCCGGGCGTTCGCGACTGCTCGATTCAGCGCCGCAACCAGAAGGTCATCGAAGAATCCTCCTCCCCCGTCCTGACCGAAGAACAGTCTGACCACCTCAAGAAGGTGTCCGCCGAACTGGTCAAGGCAGCCGGATACCAGGGCGCAGGCACGGTCGAATACCTCTACCAGCCCGAGAACAAGCTCTTCACGTTCCTCGAGGTCAACACCCGTCTGCAGGTCGAGCACCCGATCACCGAGGTCACCACCGGAATCGACCTCGTCAAACTGCAGATTCTGGTCGCCAGTGGTGACGAATTGGTCGGTGACTGCCCGCCCGCATTCGGCCACGCCGTCGAAGCCCGCCTCAATGCCGAGGACGCGGACAACGATTTCGCGCCGGCACCCGGCACGGTTCAGCTCCTCAAGTTCCCGCTCGGCTCCGGCATCCGGGTCGACACCGGCATCGCTGCCGGGGACGTCATTCCGCCCGACTACGACTCGATGGTCGCGAAGGTCATCGCCTGGGGCCGCAACCGCTCCGAGGCACTTGCGCGCCTGCGTACCGCCCTTCGTGAAACCACAGTCGTACTCGACGGCGGCACCACCACCAAGTCGTTCCTCCTCGATCTACTCGATCGCGACGAGGTCATCTCGGCATCCGCGGATACCGGCTGGCTCGACCGCACAGGCGCCCTGACCGGCACCACTCGCCGCGCGGACGTCGCACTGATCGCCACCGCCATCGATGCCTACGACGCCGAGGAGTCCCTCGAGCGTGCGGCCTTCCTCGCCTCGGCACGTGGCGGCCGTCCCCGCGCCAATCACGCGATCGGCCGTACCGTCGAGCTCAACTACCAAGGTCAGGCATACAAACTGACCGTCGGGCGTATCGGCCCGCACCGCTACCGCGTCGACGGAGACGCCGGCGACATCGAGGTCGACGTCGATCGTCTCGGCGACTTCGAGTCACGGCTGGTGATCGGTGATCGGCGGTTCCACGTCGTTTCCGTCGTGAGCCCGGCTCGCTATCTCGTCGAGGTCGACGGCATCAGCCACCAGATCAGCCAGGACGACGCCGGAGTGGTCCGCGCGCCGGCTCCCGCCGTCGTGGTGGCCGTACCGGTCGCGGTCGGCGACGACGTCGAAGCCGGCTCCACCCTGGTCGTACTCGAATCCATGAAGATGGAGACCGCAGTTCGCGCACCGTACGCGGGCAAGGTGCGTGAAGTTCTCGCTACCGTCAACTCTCAGGTCGATGCCGGCGCGCCGCTCCTGCGTGTCGACCAGGTCAGCGAGGAAGCTGTCACGGAGAAGGCTCCGCGAGTCCAATTCGATCTTCCGGCAGCAACTTCCGGTTCCGACGCCCGCGACGACGCATTGGCACAGCTCGAAGCACTGACCGCGATGATCAGTGGCTACGACGTCAGCGGTAAGCACGCAAACGCTGTTCTGGCCGAGTACGACGCACTTCGCAGCGCACTCGAATCCGAGGACCGCGAACTGGTACAGGCCGAACTGGCTGTGCTGACCACCTTCGCCGACATCTGCGAACTCTCGCGCAACAAGCCCACCTCGGGTGAGTCCGCGAAGGACGAATCCGTCCACAGCCCCCGCGAGCACTTCCACACCTTCCTGCACTCACTCGACTCCGAGCGCGAAGGTTTGCCGGCGTCGTTCCGCACGAGACTCGAACGGGCACTTCGCCACTACGACGTCACCGATCTGGAAGATCGCCAGGCCGTCGAGGAAGCGGTGTACCGACTCTTCCTGGCTCTGCAGCGCATGGAAGCCCAGATCCCGGTCATTGCAGCACTTCTCGAAGGCTGGCTGGTCGGCGACAAGGCTCCCGGTTGCTCGGCTCAGGAGCTCAACGAGGTTCTCGATCGACTCATCGTCGCGACGCAGGTCCGCTACCCCGTCATCGGCGACGTCGCCCGCAACCTTCGCTTCCGGTTCTTCGACGAGCCGCGCATCCGCAAGGTTCGCGAAGACGTCTACGACGGAGTACGCGGCAACCTCGCCTACCTCGAAGAGCAGCCGGACGCTGCCGATTTCGACGAGCGAATCGCCAACCTCGTCGCCACTCCCGAACCGCTCCTGGACCTGTTGGGTCGAAAGATCGGCCTTGGCAACCGCGATGGCGGCCCTCTGCTCGAGGTCATCACGCGTCGCTACTACAAGATTCACTCCTTCGAAGACGTCCGCGTTTTCGAGCACGTCGACCGCCGTTTCGTGACCGGTAACTTCGACCTCAAGGGCGACGGGCTACATCTGGTCTCGACGGTGGCCGAATTCGACGCTCTCGGAACGGCTCTCGACGATGTCGCCACAATCGCGCAGGATGCTCCATCCGGTCGCGGCCTGGTAGTCGACATCTACCTCGACTGGCCGAATCAGCCCGCCGACGGCGACACGCTCGTCGAGACGCTGCGCACCGAACTCTCGCGCAACGAGACGATCACCCGGTCCCGCCGCGCGACTGTGATCATCTGCAATCCGAATGGGGAGCCGGTCCGCTGGGTCACCTTCCGCCCGATCGACGGTGAACTGGTCGAGGACAACATCATCCGCGACATGCATCCGCTCACGGGTCAGCGTCTGGACATGTGGCGCCTGAAGAACTTCAACGGCAAGCGTCTGCCGGCTCCGGAGAACACCTACCTGTTCCACCTCTCCGCCAAGGAGAACCCGAAGGACGAGCGCCTGATCGCTCTCGCGGAAATCCGTGACGTGACACCGCAGCTCGACGACGAAGGCCAGATGGTTGCGCTTCCGGCCATCGAGCGCACACTTGCCGCGTGCCTCGACGGCATCCGCCGTGCGCAGTCTCAGCGCGGCGACAAGCGTCGACTGGCAGCCAACCGCGTCGTGCTCTACGTGTGGCCGGTCGCCGACGTTCCCAGCGAACGCTTCTCCGTGATCGCTCAGAACGCAGCCCGACTGACCGTCGGCGCCGGGCTCGAAGAGATCACACTCATCACCCGCCTGAAGGACCGAAAGGGCGGCGCGCCCAAGGAAGTTGCGCTGCGATTCTCCTACCGCGCAGGTGCCGGTGTGGTCATCAACAAGACCACGCCTCCCACTGAACCGCTGCTCCCCCTCGACGCGTACGCCCAGAAGGTCCAGAGTTCGCGGGCACGCGGCACGGTGTACCCGTACGAGCTGATTCCGCTCCTGACCGGCACCAAGGGCACCTTCGTCGAGCACGACTTCGACGAAGCGGGCGTCCTCTCGCCCGTCGAGCGTCCGTACGGACTCAACAAGGCCGGCATCGTCGTCGGCCTCGTGAACACTCCGACGCCGCGCTATCCCGAGGGAATGACCCGTGTCGCGCTCTTCGGTGACCCCACCAAGGCGCTCGGTACCGTGGCCGAGGCCGAATGCTCACGCGTGGTCGCTGCCATCGACCTGGCCGAGAAGTTGAACGCTCCGGTCGAGTGGTTTGCACTGTCCTCGGGTGCCACCATCTCGATGGAGAGCGGCACCGAGAACATGGACTGGGTCTCCCGTGGCCTGCGCCGGATCATCACCTTCACCCAGAACGGTGGCGAGATCAACATCGTCGTCACGGGAATCAACGTCGGCGCTCAGCCCTACTGGAACGCCGAAGCCACCATGTTGATGCACACCAAGGGCATTCTGGTGATGACCCCGGACAGCGCGATGGTGCTGACCGGCAAGCAGTCTCTCGACTACTCCGGTGGCGTGTCGGCCGAGGACAACTTCGGTATCGGTGGCTACGACCGCGTCATGGGCCCCAACGGCCAGGCGCAGTACTGGGCCCCCGACCTCACTGCGGCGTGCGAGATCCTGTTCCGTCACTACGCACACTCGTACCTCGCTCCCGGCGAACGGTTCCCGCGTCGCGCAGCGACGACGGACCCCGTCGATCGCGACGTGCGTAGCTTCCCGCACACCCACCCGTCGAGCGACTTCGAGACGGTCGGCGACATCTTCTCCTCGGCGAAGAACCCGGATCGCAAGAAGCCCTTCGATATTCGCACCGTGATGYGTTCGGTGGTCGACCAGGACCACTCGGTTCTCGAGCGTTGGGCCGACATGGCCGGCGCCGACACCTCTGTCGTTCTGGACGCGCACCTCGCCGGACATCCGGTCACAGTGGTGGGCATCGAATCCCRCGCGATCCCGCGTAAGGGTCACTTCCCCGCCGACGGTCCCGACACCTGGACGTCGGGAACGCTGTTCCCGAACTCGTCGAAAAAGACTGCCCGCGCGATCAATGCTGCGAGCGGCAACCGTCCGATCGTGGTGCTGGCCAACCTGTCCGGCTTCGACGGTTCACCGGAGTCACTGCGCAACATCCAGCTCGAGTACGGCGCCGAGATCGGCCGCGCCATCGTCAACTTCGACGGACCGATCGTGTTCTGCGTCGTTTCCCGCTACCACGGCGGCGCGTTCGTCGTATTCTCCGGTGCGCTCAACGACAACATGGAAGTTCTTGCTGTCGAAGGTTCGTTCGCCTCGGTACTCGGCGGCGCCCCCGCCGCCGCAGTGGTCTTTACCCGTGAGGTGAACACCCGCACCAACAACGACCCGAAGGTGCAGCAACTGGAAGCAGACTTGGCAGCAGCCAAGGACGACACGGAGAAAGCACACCTGCGCGTCGAACTGAACGCTCAGCGCATCGCCGTCCGCTCCGACAAGCTCGGCGAAGTGGCATCCGAATTCGAAGCGATCCACAACATCCAGCGGGCCCGAGAGGTCGGCTCGGTGGATGAGATCGTCCCTGCCGCAGAACTGCGTCCGCAGATCATCGCAGCAGTCGAACGCGGCATGAAGCGCGCACTCGCGCAGTAAGTTTCTCCGCACGTCGAGCGGTCCCGCGAAATGCGGGGCCGCTCGATTTGTGTCCGCACCGCGCCGGCATCAGACGCCCTCGAGCGCCTCTCCGATCTCTTCGAGGACGTGATTGTGCTGCTCTGTTGCGAGCAGATGCCCCGCCGCGATGGTGACTGCCACGGGCCACTCGATGATCTCGAACGCAACCATCAGTCCCATCACCGCAAAATAGGCGATCTGCTCGGGTCTCGGAACCGGAATGGCACCGACGATCGGTAGCTCCAACTCGAAGCTCCGTGCCGAACGGACGGATTCCACTACCGCGCGGTGATCGACGGGGTTCCTTTGGTCGACGGTGTTCTGGGACATGTCACGATTCCTCAGGATTCATCTCGGGTCGCCCGGGAGTTCGGCGACGTGTCACTTCCAGCAGCGACGCTCACAAGCGTGTCCGATTCACCGGTTTCCGCTTCTTTGATTTCCGCTTCGCTGATTTCCACGCTGTCGCGAGCGCTGACTCCCCCGGTTCGGGAGGTGTACGCGGTGCTCGTCCGCGTCGGGATCTTGCGAATCGTCGACTGACCTTCCGCGCTCTCCTCAGTTCCAGTCTCCTCAGTTGCGGCGATCCGCTCCAACACCCGCGGAGCCAGCGCCGCCAGCAGCGTCGCTGCCGACGCGCAGCCCACTGCTTGGCCCCACCCAATCGGACCGAGCGGCGTGCAACCGAGAAATTGGCTCACCACCGGTGTGCTGACGAGCGTCGCCAGCGCCGCAGCGGACCCGGCAACTGTTGCGACCACCAGCGGACTGCGCGATTCGAGCAGCGTCTGCCCCAGTTGGGTGCCCACCAGGGCAACCAACGCCACCGTCGACGCTCGCCGCCGCCTGCCGCTCGTCCGGGCCAGAAGCCACGCTGCCAGCGCACCGATTGCCGTGGCAGTGCCGCGGACAGCGATCGTCTGCCACAACGCATGAGTGTCCATCTGTTCGGACTTCTCGGATCCGTTCTCGGACGGGGTGCTCACCGCAAGCGCAGCAGCGGGCAAGGCGTCCGTCATCAGATTGACCAGTAGCAACTGCCTTGCGTTGAGCGGTGATTCGCCGGACAGCGCAGAACCGATCAGAGCGAATGCGACTTCACCCGCGTTGCCTCCGAGCAAAACCCCCACCGCTGATCTGACCCGCCGCCACAATTGACTGCCCTCGTCCAGTGCGTCGGTCAATCCGCCGACACGGCCGTCGAGGAGCACGATGTCTGCGGCGCCGCGCGCCGGATCGCTGTCAGTCGACGCCACCCCAATTCCCACGCTGGAAACTCGGATCGCCGCAGCATCGTTCGCGCCGTCACCGACCATGGCGCACACGCGCCCGTCAGTCTCCAACGCTTGCACGATCTCGACCTTCTGCTCGGGTGTCACGCGCGCAAAGACGCTGCTGCCGCGGACGGCRTTCCGTCGTTCTGCGCGAGAGAAGTTCTCCCAGTCCGGACCGGTGACCACGTCCTCGCGCGCCACATCCATCCCCAGTTCGGTGGCGACCGCCGCCGCTGTTGTCGGATGATCCCCGGTCAGCACGCGCACTTGCTGTCCGTTGCCTTGAAGTTCTCGAACAAGTTGCGTTGCTTCGGGTCTGAGCGTGTCCGAGAGTCCGAGAAGGCCGACCGCTTCCAACCCCTCGGAGCAACACTGTTCGAGAAATTCCGAGTCCTCCGCAGCGCGTTGCGCATCGTGTTCCGACAACTCGCGCTGCGCGACGGCAACCACCCGCAGTCCGCGTCCGGCCATGCTCTGAACGTGGCTCGCCGACACAGCATTCGGATCCCGCCCTGCCTCCGCCACGAATTCCGGTGAACCCTTCAGTGCGATCCGTCTGCCCAGTAGGGCTGCCGAGTACGGCCGCCCAGACCTGAACGGAACGAGGTTGAGCGCGTCGGCATCACCGAAAACCCGAGCCTCGTCCAGAGCTTGTTCGGCTGCATCGACGACGGCGGCGTCCGTCGAATGAAACACGCGATCGTCGCGACTTCCCAGAGCACTGCGCGCCGCAACTTCCAAAATCTCACTTTCGCCCCAACCGTCGAGGCGTTCGACCGCGGCCACCCGTAGCTTGTTCTCGCTGAGGGTTCCGGTCTTGTCGAAGCAGACCACGTCGACACGGCCGAGCGCTTCGATCGAACGTGGAGCACGCACCAACACTCCTGCTGCAGTGAGCCTTCGAGCTGCCGCCTGCTGAGCCAGGGTCGCAACCAGAGGCAATCCCTCCGGCACGGCGGCCACGGCAACGGCCACGCCTCCGGTGACGGCGCGGCGCAGACCGGTACCACGAATCAGACCCGCGACTGTCACCAACGCTCCGCCGCCGATACTGGCCGGCAGAGTCGCCCTGGTGAGTTCGCGCAGTCTGTTGGTCAGGCCCACAGCAGGTCCGGATCGGGATACACCGACATCGGCGCGCCTGGTCACCGTTCGAGCTCCGGTGGCCGTGACCACGCCACGACCGGAGCCGGCAAGCACTGTTGTCCCGGCGTAGGCCATGCACCTTCGCTCGGCCAGGGGCATCCCAGGGGTCGGGTCGGTCTGCTTGTCGACGGGCATGGACTCCCCCGTCAACGACGACTCGTCGACTTCCAGCGATTCGGCGCTCAACAGTCGACAATCGGCGGGCACGATGTCCCCGGACTCGAGGGCCACGACGTCACCGAGTTCGAGCGCGTCTGCCGCAGTCTCGACCGTGCCGGCGTTGGTTACTCGCCGAGCTACCGGTTCCTGAGTCCGCAAAAGTCGCTGCACTGCCCGTTCCGAATGAAGTCGTTGAACAGCGGACATCGCGGCATTGCCGACCAAAACCGAACCGACCAGGACGGCGTCTACCGGTGAACCGAGGACTGCACTGGCCGCCGAGCCGGTTGCCAACACCGGCGTGAGTGGATCCGCCAATTCTGTTCGCAACGCCGACAATCCGTCACGGATCAACCTGAAGCGTGCGGGCGCTCGCACACGAGCGTCGGCGCGCTGCGGCGTATGCCGGACGGATTCGGCGAGTTCGCGAACGACAGAATCACCGTCCATCTCATGCCAGCTATCGCTCGGAGCACCGACAGGGGCGGGAGCCTGAATCACAGATCGGGACAGGGTGTATCCGGTCCACAGTCCCGCGGCCGAACCAGCCGTGACCGGCCCCGGCCCAGCCCCTCGAATTCCCGGAAGCATAATCAAGGCGCCCAATGCCGAAGAACCCGAGGAGAGTTCGACGCCGCGCCTCGTCGCTGTTCGGGCAGCCGAGAGCGCATGGACGACCCGCCACGCCCCGGCCAAGTCGGTGTGGATGTCGGCACTCACGTGCTCGCCACTCGGTGGTGAAATCCCGATGCGCAGCACTGCCTGCCCCGCTATCGCCCTACTCGACACGATCGCAACTGTCCGACCCTCGGCCACCAACGCCGAGAGAGCTTCGCGCAGGCCGGCTTCGGGAGTCGATGGCGCCGGATAGAGCTCGTCGAATCCGCTTCGCAGTGATCCGAGCCCGTCGTCGTCGATCGTGGCCGCTGCGACTCCGCTCGCGCGTATCTCACCTATCAGTGATTCCGCCAACCCTTTTCGCACCGGTCTTACGACAACTTCGGCGCCGTCGATGCGGTGTCTTCCGACCCCGAGTGAGCCGGCGTCAAGCGCTTCCCTGGCATGTGCCCACACCACCACGCGGTCCGACTCGGACACCTCTCGTATGTCGGAAACCCGGAGCGCGTCGTCGAAAAGGACACTCGGATCGACGAGGACGGTATCGACACGATCGAGCATGCGTAGAGCCGCGGGGTCCGAAACGGCGACGTGGTGCGTCCGCCACAGACCGTATGACAAACCAGCAGCGAACGATTCGCGTGACATCCGAAGCGGCCGCGGCGCCGAAACCTTGATGCTCGTCGCAACGGTGTCACCGCCGGCAGACACGGTAGCCAGTGCAGCCCCAGCCGCCAGCTGAACCCCAGCGATCCTGTCGGCATAACGCTCCCCCGGACCACTCGGGTCACGCCTCGTGGAAGCACCGCGACCGCCAGATTCGAATGGCCACACCCGCCGAGAGTTTCGCGCCGCCAGAGTTTCGCGTAGCAGCATCGTCCGCAGCCCGAAATCCACGCCCAATGACGCAGGCGCATAGGTCAGAACATCCGCGAACGACGTCGCCGACTCCAAAGCGAAGTCGGTGAGCGAACGGCCAAGGCGCTGTTCGATTCGCCGACGCACCCGGGGTTGATAATTGATCGCCGACACCGCCGCCGAGACATAGGCGGAACCCGGCATTCGCGGGGCACGAAGAATCGATCCCGCTGCTGCAGGAATCATCCCGACGCCCGCCAGCGCAAGAGTGCCAGTCCGCAGCGCCACGTCACTGACAGCGGTTCGCGGAATCGTCGAACCACCGACCAACGCCAGACCCGACAACGCCAGGCGCGGCGGCAAAGTTGCCACCGACACCGCACGCCGGGCCATCGCTGAGAACATCAGGAAGTGGATCGAGTGTGCGAAGAACTGTGAGTTCGATCCTGCGACCGACTGGCCGCCTTGTGAAAGTTTCCGCTCGATTCCTTCTTTGCCGGTTCCGTCTTGGTCGCGCGCCCAACCGCCTTGACCGCACGATCGGGCCGCGCGCTCTTGCGATCCCATTCGTGAAGTACCAGGGCCGTGCCGCCGACCGCCAAGAGCACCGGCCACTCCACCAATCCCGCCGCGCCGACGGCGGCCATCGTGAGAACCGCGGTCGGCGTCGAGGAACTACCCGCACGAATTCCGTCTCGGACGCCCTCCGCCGTTCCGCGTATCCCGCCCGTCACTCCACCGATCACTCCACCACCGACGGCTCCAGCCACCGTCGTCGTTGCGTCTGCCACACCACGAACGACGCGGGTGGCTTCGTCGACAATCATCATCGGACGCTCCTATCAGCAGTCCATCGAAGAATTCAGTATTTGAGGCCATACCCAACACCGACGGCGGCAATCACGATCCGATACATTTTTCGGCGAACCTGGCGAGGGCGCGCCATCGTCAGCGCCGTGAGAGGGTACGGTGCGGGATGCAGCGACCACCTTCATCGACGGGAGTTCCACACAGTGGCGATCATCGGAAATTCGGACCTCGACATCTTCCGACTTAGCTTGGGCGGCAACCCTTTCGGATGGACAGCAGACGAGAAGACGTCCTTCGAGATCCTCGACTCGTTCGCCGAAGCCGGTGCAAACTTCATCGACACCTCCGACTCGTACACGGCGTCGGCTCCCGGCAATTCCGGCGGGGAATCCGAAACGATCATCGGGAAATGGATCACCGATCGGGGACTGCAGAACGACATCGTCGTCGCCACCAAGGTGGGTAGCCATCCCGATTTCAAGGGACTGAAGGCCGACAACATCGCGGCCGCAGCTGAGGCGTCGCTGCAGCGCCTGCAGACGGACTGCATCGATCTGTACTACGCACATTTCGACGACCCGCAGACTCCGCTCGAGGAAACTGTCGAAGCCTTCAATGCGTTGGTCGTCGCGGGCAAGGTTCGCTATCTCGGAATCTCCAACTACAGCCCCGACCGCGTCCGGGAGTGGCTGCGGATCACCGAGGAGAACGGTTACGCCGCGCCCATCGCGCTGCAACCGCACTACAACCTGGTCCACCGCAAGTCGTACGAACCCGAACTCGCGCAGATCGCCACCCACAACAACATCAGCGTCTTCCCGTACTTCGCTCTCGCTTCCGGCTTCCTGACGGGAAAGTACAAGACCCGCGCGGACATCGAAGGCAGCTCCCGCGAACGACTGACCGCCGGATACTTCAGCGACGCCGGACTCGACGTCGTCGCAGAACTGGCGACAATCGCGCAGGCACACGACAGCGAGATCTCGACCGTCGCGCTGGCCTGGCTGCTGACTCGACCTGGCATCACCGCACCGATCGCGAGCGTCAGCCGGCCGGAGCAACTCCCGGCGCTACTGGACGCCCCGAATCTGGTGCTGTCGTCGAATGAACTGGACACTCTCGAACGGGTGTCGGCGGCAGTCGGCGCCTGAAATCAGGCAGTTTTGAGATGAGCGCCGAGGGCCGTGTTGTTGATCGTCCAGAACGACCAGCCGTCATGGCTCTCGGTGTCGCCTGAAATGTGACCGGTCACGGCATTGGCGGCCGCGGTCGGATCAGGGAATCGGCGGCCTTCCATCGGTCCGCGCATGATCTCGACGACCTCGGTGCTTTCGTCGAAGCGTCCGACCCAGCGGTATCCATGGCAATCAGCCGTCATCTCGAGGCGATTGTCGACAACTTCGATCTCCTCGAGACCGCTGGCGCGACGCTTCTTCGCGGCGACCGGCGACGTCTTGCGCTTGGTCGCAACCGGGGCCTCCACGTAAATGCTCGGATCCTTGACCGCAGCCAGTCCCAGAGCATCCCAACGATCGTGACCGTGTACGACGCGTCCGCGCGGAATCGCGTGATGTCCGGTGCGATTGCGTCCGGGGCTGTCCATGATCCACAGGTCGACCTCGGCACGGATGTCGTCCGCGACCTCGTTGGAGGGCAGCATGAAGAACTCGTGCGGGTCTGCAGCCAGGTCGACGAACACCCAGAACTCGGAGCGCGTGTCGTCGCTCTCGAGCGACTCGTCCTGACGCCTGGCCTGCCAGTCACCGTCGAGCTTGGAACGCACTCGGACGATTCGGCTGATGCCGTCTGCGCCCGTCACCTCGACGGGATTACGACGTGAGTGCGTGAGGCGGACAGCCTTGCCCCCACGCTGCGTAGCTTCGGAAATGAACGCATTGATGCCGCGGCTTGCGGTGTCTTCCATGATCGACCTGTCTCGAGCGGGTACGCCCGCATCACCGGATCGGCATCGGGGTCGAGCAATGAGCGAATTCTCGGCCTGTTCTTCGATCGTGCGGCCGGTCAGTACCTTCGACCTTACAGCTCCGGCGACAGCCTGACTACGGCGCCCGACGCTCGTTCCCGGAGGTCAGCAGTGCAATGTCCCCGTAAAGAGCCGCCCGGTGAGCGAACATCAGTTCTTCCACACCGTCGAATTGATCCCCGACGTAGTGCGTGTTGGCAGCCGAAAGTTCACGTGAACCAGAGCGCGCGAGTAGGTCGTCGATCCSGCTGTCGAGGCTCGCTGCATGCGCAACCGCGCGCTGCGAACTCAACTGATCCTCGGCCCGTGCGACCAGGTCACCGATCCGCGCGAGCGCCGCGACGCGCTCGACCAGCTGGTCCCAGACCGTGCCGAGCGCTTCCCTTCGCGAAGCGATTCCGGCTCGGGTTCCCTCGTCGCGTGCCAGCGCAGCCGCGTCGTCCAGCTCTGCGAGTATCGAACGCAGCGCTACGGTATCGACCGCGATCTGCGTGATCTCGTCTGCCAAGTCCAGTTGATTACGTTGAATGACGAAGTGATCGGAATGCCACGCGCTGGAACTCTCGATCCGGTCGAAAAGATTCCCGGCGAGGTAAAGCAGTGCGTCGTACTCACCGGCGCGTCCTTCGGGTTCGGTATCGACCAGTCCGTCGAGGACTTCCGCGATGCGTCTTCCGGCATCGGCGATGACACCGGTTCCCTGGACCTTCCCGAACTGGGCGGCGAGTTTGTCGAGTGCTGCGTTTCCACTGCTGGCCACGACACCGAGACCCACCGGCAGCTTGGCTGGAACCGGCGTACAGGTGAGCCCGGCAAAGAGAGCCTCGCGCTGCTCGACGTCGAGATGGAGACCGTCGCGGCGGTCCTTGCGGATGGCACGGACACTGCTCGCGAAGTGACGATTGGAATGCACGATCGCCGATCGCATCGACTGAACGCGCTTGTCCAGCGTCTGCACCCGCCGTTCGAGGACAACCTGAACGGGACCGATGCGTGTCGCGAGCAGTCGACGCCTGGTGCGGGCCAGCTCGTCGGTGAGATACCTCAACTCCGAAAAGCCGCCGATCTCCGGGAACGAACGTCCGACACTGCGCCGGTTCGCCAGGATCGACCGCGTCGACTCGTCCGCATAGCCGCCGGCGATCAGCAGTGCGACATCGTCGGACAACTCCGGCCGGTTCGACTCGACGGTCCCCGCCGCACACCACTCCCTGACTCGGGTGGAGATGAGCGTTCGCCGTTCGGTCACCGACGCCACGACAAAGACGTCGCCATTTCCGTCTGCCATCTCACGGCCATCCGTCATCTCACGCCTCCTGCTGGGTGCCGGTTACCACTGTTCCAGAATCTGCCGACACGCGCCCGACCCCTGCTCCCGAAGCCGACGCACCTCTGCCATACCGTAGGCGGGTGACCTCCCTGCGATCAGACGCGCAAGCAGGTCACTCGCGCGCACCGCGGACTCCTCCAGCGGTTCAACCACTACTTCCCGATCTCGCGATCGAACAACTCCAGTCGTTGTTGCAGGTACGTTCCTGGACTCTCGCGGAATGGTTCGCGATGGCCGACCAACGCGGATTCCTCGCGCCCGCGGCCAGTGTTCCGCTCTTCATGGAAGCCGCGCTGAAGTATCCCGAGCACCGCGAGGCGCTCCTTCGCCTCGCCGGTCGACGCGGGCAGTACCTGGCGGAGCAGAATCCCGATTGGGCCCAATTGCGGCGGATCGGGTCACGCCGGGACGAACTGTGGCTATCGCCCGATCCGAACGACCGTACGGCCTGGTTCGATTACATACGTACGGTCGACCCGGAACTGGCGAGCGAGGAGCTCGAGATCGCCTGGGACGACGAGCCCACCGCAAACCGCCTGCACTTCCTCGATCACCTCGAGGTCGGACTGGGTGAACACGATCACACCCTCCTCGAGCGTGCACTCGACGATCCAGCCGTGCGGGTTCGTGAGCGTGCAATTCAACTACTACGGCAACTCCCCCGATCTCCTTTTGCCTCTCGCATGGTCACTCGGGCTAAGTCGTGGGTCAGGCTCGAGACGAAGCCGTTGCGACCGCGCCTTGCCGTCCGGTTGCCAGGCTCGCTCGACGACCTCGCATTTCGTGACGGCATCGAAGACGTCCACTACAAGAACAAAGGCATCCGGCGCTGGTGGTTACGGCAAGTCGTGACCGCCACTCCACTGACGCTGTGGGAATCGATGGCCGGTTCGCCACGCGAGGCCCTCACCATCCCCATCGAGAAGCAATGGCGCACCGTGATGATCGAATCATGGACTGCCGCAACAGTTCTTCAGAAGAACACAGCGTGGGCGTCGGCATTTCTGGAGCGGGACGGGCGCACGACCGACCGGAGAATCGTCGCCATCGCGGACCCACGCGAGCGCGTCGAATACATCGTTGCCGGCCACGCGGACGAATACCTTCTGGGCGTCGACGGCAGCGCACTACTCGACGGCATCGACCGTCCATGGCCCCTGGCCGTCGCCGAAAAGTTGTTGAACGCCTTGGAGAACGAAGCGATGGAGCATACTGCTACGGGTGAGGACTTGGGCATTCACTCGCGACACAGTCACTTTTCCACTCTGCGAAGCGTGCAGGCGCGCTTCCCTTTCGACGCCGTACCGCTTCTGCAGGACGCGGCGGCACGAACGAGTGACCCCGGGTGGCAACAAGCATTCACCGACAGCGCCGTCAACATCGAGCAGCGCCAACTCCGCTTGGACGTTCTACGTAATCACCACTGAACGACAAAGGGGCCGCATCCCTCGAACAGAATGCGGCCCCTCTGTCGATGGTGAAAGATCAGACCACGCTGACCATCTCGTGATCAGCCACACCGGCGGCCAACACCCGGAGGTGATCTTCGGTGCTGCCGAGGGTGTGCTCGATGGCGACGAGTCGGCTCACGTAGTGACCCACCGGGTACTCCGCGGTCATACCGATACCACCGTGCATCTGGATCGCTTCCTGGCCGATGAGCCGAGCCGAACGCCCGATCTGCAACTTCACCCGCGAAGCGATCACCGGATCGACGACGCCGTCGGCAAGGGACATCGTTGCGTACAGACTCATGCTGCGTGCCAACTCGAGCGAGACGTACAGGTCGGCGGCGCGGTGCGTCAGCGTCTGGAACTTCGCGAGCGGAACTCCGAATTGCTTACGCGTCTTGAGGTATTCGGTGGTCAGGCGTAGCGCCTCTTCCATCGCTCCGACAGCCTCGGCACACAGCGCCGCCTGCTCACGGATCTGAGCGGCCTGGATCAGAGCAGAAGCGTCACCGCCCTCACCGAGTGCTTCGGCCGGAGTATCGGTGAACTCGATCTGCGCCCCACGCAACCCGTCGTGAGTGGCGTAGGACTTGCGTACCAGGCCAGAGGCATCGCTCTTGACGAGGAACAGTCCGACGCCACCGCCGGGGAGCGCAGCGCTCACGACCAAGATGTCTGCAGTCGCGCCGTGGCCAACGGGATTCTTGATACCGGTGATGGTCCAGCCGCCCTCGACCTGCGCCGCCGCGGTGGCCCGTTCGGTTGCCGGCCAACGGATTCCGGGTTCCTGATCGGCGAACGCGAGGAACGTGGTGCCCTCGGCCACTCCGGGAAGAATCGACGAGCGCTGCTCTGCGCTGCCGCCTTCGGAGATGAGCCCGCCCGGCGTCACGACCGCGTCGAGTAACGGTTCGGGGGCCAAGCGTCGACCGATCTCGGTCATGACCGCACCGATTTCCACCGGGCCCGCGTCCATGCCGCCGTCGTCCTCGGAGAACGTCAGGCCGAGCAAGCCGACCTCGGCCAACTGCTTCCAGACCTGCGGACTCCACCCTGGATCGGAGTCGATGATCGCGTTGCGCTTTTCGGCGTCGTAGCTACGCGAGAGGAGGTCCTTGGTGGTGTCGCGGAGAAGCTTCTGCTCGTCGTTCAGTTCGAAGTCCATGCCACGCCTCACAATCCGAGGATCGAGGAGGCGATGATGCTGCGCTGCACTTCGCTCGATCCGCTGTAGATGGATACCTTGCGGTAGTTCAGGTACGTCGGGGCAGTGTGCTGCGCCCAGCTCGCGGAGGCGATGTCGCTGCCCGCGTCGTACGGCAGTGAATCAGGGCCGGCCACGTCCATCAGCAATTCGACGCTCGCCTGCTGCAATTCGGAGCCACGAAGCTTGAGCAGCGACGACGCCGGGTTCGGCTGGCCGTCAGCGGAACTGGCGACCACCCGGAGCTGAGTGAGCTCGAGGGCAAGCAATTCGTTTTCGAGTTCGGCGAGGCGAGCAGCGAAGAGCGGATCTTCGAGCAGGGTCCCGTTACCGACCTTGACCTCGGCAGCGCGGGCCTTGGCCTGGGCCAGACGAACCTTCGAGAAACCGACGCGGGTGACACCGGTGCGCTCGTTGCCGAGCAGGAACTTGGCGTAGCCCCAGCCCTGGTTCTCTTCACCGACCAGGTTCTCTCCCGGAACGCGGACGTCCTCGAAGAACACTTCGTTGACCTCGTAGCCGCCGTCGATCAGCTTGATCGGGCGGACCGTGACTCCAGGCGTCTTCAGGTCTACGAGGATGAACGAGATACCTGCCTGGCGCTTGGGCGCATCGGGATTGGTACGCACGAGGCAGAAGATCCAGTCGGCGTACTGTCCCAGCGTCGTCCAGGTCTTCTGACCGTTGATGACCCAGTCGTCGCCGTCGCGGACCGCGCGAGTCTTGAGCGAAGCAAGGTCGGAGCCGGCCTCGGGTTCGGAGAATCCCTGGCACCACCAGATGTCGAGGTTCGCGGTCGCGGGAAGGAACTTCTCCTTCTGCTCCTGCGAGCCGAAGGCTGCGATGACCGGACCGACCATGTTGGCGTTGAACGCCAACGGTTCGGGGACCGACGCAAGCTGAAGTTCGTCGAGCCAGATGTTGTGCTGGACCGGGGTCCAGTCCTTGCCGCCCCACTCGACCGGCCAGTGCGGTACCGCCAGACCGTGAGCATTGAGGATCTGCTGCGCCTCGACCATACGGTCGCGCCCCAACTCCTCGCCGTGGGCGTACGCCTCCCTGATGTCCGCGGGGATTTGCGTACGGAAGAACGTCCGCATCTCGTCGCGGAACGCTAGTTCCTCGTCGGTCAATGCCAGGTTCATCGGGATTCCTTCGCACTCGAAACCGGATTCATGTTCGGTTCGACCGTACCCCGACGACCATGGAGGCGGAACAGGTACCGCGAAAGACGGCACTCAGGGCCGACCTTCTACACGGTTTTGAGGACCAACAGGTAGCCCCCGCCCGCGGCGTCGATGCTCGTTTCCACGTTCAACGACGGAGCCAAACGTGACAACCGATCGATCAACCAATCCGACGCTTCCTGGGCGTCGTCCTTGCCGGGGCAGCGAGCGACGGCGACGCGGCCACCCTTGCGCTCGAGTTGCTCCACGACCCCGATGATCGGAGCGGGATCCACGACGAACAGCCGATCCGGCCATTCCACAACAGGTTTGACCGCACCCTTCTTGGTGTTGCACGCGCGGTGCGCCAAGCGTTCGACGCCACCTTTGGTCTTGCCACCCTTTTTCGCGGTGTTGATGCTGTCAATACTCGGGCCGCGCGGATCGTTGACGGACATGTCGGGATCGACCGGTTCGTCACACAGCCAGCAGCGCCAGGATTCACGTTCGCCGACTTCTTGAAGGGTGCTCATGTGGCAACGGTACCGTGCGCACTTTCGGCTGCTTCCGCTACCAAAAGTGCGCACGGGGCCGAAGGCCCTACATGTCTGCAATCGCCTCCAGCGGCTTCGTCTTGGCCGCTCGGTTGGCCGGCCACAGCGCCGCCAAGACACCGACCACACCCGAGCCGATCAGCATTCCGACCACCTGACCCCACGGGATCGTGATCTTGTCGAGGCCCTGATCCGCGAGAGTGCTCACGAAGGCCCAACCGAACGCGATGCCGAGAACAACTCCGACCGCCGCGCCGTACACCGCGATGAGCACCGACTCGAGGTAGATCGTGCGTCRCATCTGTCCGCGCTGCATGCCGACAGCTCGCAGCATTCCGATTTCTCGTCGCCGCTCGACCACCGACAGTGCCAAGGTGTTGATGATGCCCAGGATTGCGATCACGACCGCGAGTGCAAGCAGTCCGTAGAGGATCGCCAACAAGGTGTTGATCTGCTGGCCCTGAGTTCCCTTGAACTCCTCACGATCCTGCACCTGGACGACGACGTACTTCTCCGTGGCCGTTTCCAGCTCGGATCGCAGCGTAGTCAGATCCGCACCAGGCTTCGCCTTCACCAGCACCACGAAGTCCGGGAGACTCTCGGCCGGCATCAGTTTCCGGTACGCCTCGTCCGAGACGATCCACGAGCCGATCAGCTGGTTGTCCTCGAACACTCCCGCGACAACGGTCTGGTACTCGACGCCGCCAGGACCGGTCAACGTCTGGGTCGAGCCGACAGTCCAGCCCTTGTCATCCGCAGTCGACTTCGAGACAAGCATGTTGTTGCCGGTCAGATCGACCGTGCCCTCGAGGATCTTGTACTCGAGCACGCCTTCGATCGGTCCGTCGAACGAAGCACCCTGCTCGTCCTCACCGTCGACCTTCGCGCGCACCCCGTGCAAGGACGTCGCGCTCTGTACGTCGGGTACCTGCCGGACCGCGTCGGCCGCACCTCGCGGCACACCGATCGCGTTGGGACCGGTCAGGATGTAGTCGGCCGAGACACCCACGTCCACAAGAGCATTGATGCTCGCCTTGGCCGAGGAACCGAACACTCCGATGACCGTCACCAGCATCAGACCGAGAGTCAGCGCGAATGCCGTTGCGGCCGTACGGCGAGGATTACGCACCGCATTGGTACGGGCCAATCGCCCGATGGCGCCGAACGGCTTGGCGAACACGGCACCGAGCGCACCGACGATCGGTCGCGACAGCGCCGGAGCCCCGAGAAGAACCGCGATGATCAACGAGAACGCACCGAGTCCGACTATCAACGCAGCCCCACCACCGGTACCGCGAGAGCCGAACACGAGCAGTGCCACACCGATCACGCCGAGAATCGCACCGATCAACGTCCGCACTCGCAGTGAGTCACCGGTAGAGGCGAACTCCTCACGCATGGCCGCTACCGGCGGGATCTTCGACGCACGACGAGCCGGGGCGTAAGCGCTGAGCGTCGTGACGACGACGCCGACCACCAACGCGACGATGATCGTGCGGGCACCCACCTGGAGCGGGCCTTCCGGCAGACCGACGTCGAATGTGTTGAGCAGACTGCGCAATCCGTAGGCGAGACCGATACCGCCGAGCAGACCGATGATGCTGCCGATGAGTCCGACCACGAGCGCCTCGGTGACCACCGAACGGCCGACCTGCGCTCGGCTCGCACCGATCGCACGCAGCAGCGCCAGCTCACGAAGACGCTGCGCCACGATCATCGAGAAGGTGTTGTAGATGATGAACGTTCCGACGAGCAGAGCAATCGCGCCGAACGCCAACAGGAAGTAGTTGATGAAGCTCAGCGCCGAGTCGACCTCGGCCTTGGTCTCCTCACGAACCTGGTCGCCGGTCTGCACCTTGAGATCGGGGAAAACCTGCTCGACGCGTTGCTGCAGTTCCGTCTGCGACACCCCGTCGCCCGCGACGTCGATGTACTCGACGTGTTGGCCGTCGGTGAAGAGTCCACGGGCCTGCTCGTCGGTGAAGAGCGCGCCGATGAACCCGCCGGTGTCACTGCCCGCCCCCTCGTAGATGCCGGACAACGTCACGTCCACGATTCCGCGGGCCGGTGCCAGAACCTTGGCGGAGTCCCCCACCTTCAGTCCGGCTCGCTCGGCGGCGCTGGTGTTCAGCGCGACCTGACCGGTCTGCGTCGGAGGCGCGCCCTCGACGAAGGTGTCGGGTTCGGCAATCGCCTGGCCCGGCGGTAGGTAGGACTGACCGATACTCGGCGCGCCGCCGGTCTGAACAGCGCCGCCGTCTGCGTTGATCAGGACGATCTGTCCGCTGACGGCCGGGGCTACCGCTCGGACGCCGTCGACCGCCGCAAGTTTGTCGACATCCTCCACCGGAACACCACTGGTGTTGCGTTCTTCCATCGATACCCGGACGTCGACGCCCTGGGCGGTGTTCTCGAAGATCGAATCGAAAGTCTTCTGGAGGGTGTCGGTGAAAACGAACGACCCCGCGACAAAAGCCGTGCCAAGCACCACGGAGAGAACCGTCAGCGCAAGTCGCACCTTGTGTGCCGCCAAGTTGCGCAGGGAAACCTTGCGCATCGGCGAGTTGCTTACCGAAGCCATGTGCTCAAGCCCCGGCTTCCACGTTCACGACCGCCTGCGGAGCGTCCAGACGCTTCATCCGGTCGAGGACCGAATCCGCCGTAGGCTCGCGCAATTCGTCGACGATCTTGCCGTCCGCGAGGAACACCACCCGGTCGGCATACGCCGCTGCCCGCGGATCGTGCGTCACGATCACCACGGTCTGGTTGAACTCGTCGACGGCCGCCCGCAGGATCGAGAGCACCTCCCCGGAGGACTTCGAATCGAGGTTTCCGGTCGGCTCGTCGCCGAAGATGATCTCCGGCTGACCCGCCAGGGCACGCGCACACGCCACACGCTGCTGCTGACCACCCGAGAGCTCTCCCGGCCGGTGATCGAGGCGATCCCCGAGACCCAGCTTGGTCAGGACGCTGTTCAGCCAGGTCGGGTCCGCTTTGCGTCCCGCGATGTCGAGCGGCAACGTGATGTTCTCGAGCGCCGTCAGCGTCGGCACCAGGTTGAACGCCTGGAAAACGAAACCGATGCGATCGCGTCGCAATTGGGTCATCTGTTTGTCGGAAAGCGTCGTGAGTTCCGTGTCGCCGATGAGAACGGAACCCGAACTTGCGGAATCCAGACCGGCGAGGCAATGCATCAGCGTCGACTTACCGGAACCGGACGGCCCCATGATCGCCGTGAACTCACCGCGGGCGAAATCTGCGGACACCGAACTGAGTGCGTGCACCTGGGTATCTCCGGTGCCGTAGGTCTTGGACAGGCCGACTGCGCGGGCCGCGACATCCTGGGCGTGCGAACTCATGATCGCCTTTCCTGTTCACTTCGGTACTACTTGTGGGCGTGACGGGCGCCCGTGAAAACACGGACGCCCGCAATGGTTGGTTCCATCCTGTCGGGTGTCGGGCGCGCTCGCCATCGGGGACCACCCTGATATCTGCAGCCGAGCCGGTCAGGGTCGCGGGAATGTGCTCTTTCTGCTTGTGCGCATTGACGAGAAACAGCGATACGAAGACCGGGCGCACATTAACCTTGTGACACCAATCACACGAGAGAGGCGGCCGAATGTCCGACGCCACCGCTGGAATCATTTTCGATCGGCTAGAGCACTGGGCGACGGTCAAGCCTGATCAAACAGCGATGACCTTCCAAGGGGCCGAATACACGTGGGCCCAGTGGCGAGACCGCATCTTGCGTATCGCCGCCGCCCTCGCCGAATCCGGCATCGGCGCCGGCGACACTGTCGCGTTCGTCGACAAGAATCATCTGTCCTGCCTCGAAGTCACCTACGCCGCCTCACTGCTCGGCGCCGCGAATGTCATTCCCAACTGGCGACTTTCGGGCGAAGAGCTGGATTACGTCCTCGCGGACTGTGGCGCTCGCATTCTGTTTGTCGGCAGCGAACTACTCCCCCAGATCGTCGCCATGCGCGACCGCTTGACGGCCGTCGAATCGATCTTCGCCGTCGGCGGGGAACACGACGAGTTCGAACCGTGGATCGACGAGGTCGCACCGCTGCACTCCCGCCCCGAGGTGAGCCCCGATGCCACCGCTCTGGTTCTCTACAGTTCCGGGACGACCGGTCGGCCCAAAGGCGTACAGCTCACGCATCGAAACCTGTTCGCGCACAGCAACAATGTGCTCGAAATCCTGCCGGCCCACGAGGATCATCGATTCTTGATCGCGATGCCGATGTTTCACGTCGGCGGAACGTGCTACGCCATCATGGCAATTCACACGGGTGGGCGCTGTTACTTCACGAGAGAAGCCGACGGACCGTCGATCTTCGCCGGTCTCGCCGCCGGAGCCAACATCGCCTTTCTCGTCCCACCGGTCATTGCCGGAGTCCTGGCCGCAGGCGAGCAGGCCGCCGCCGCCTTCAAGGCATTCAAACGCATTACCTACGGCGCCGCCCCCATGCCCCTTCCGTTGTTGCGAGCAGCCCTCGCGGCTTGGCCGGACACCGAATTCGTCCAGGTCTACGGCATGACCGAAATGGCAGGTGTCATTACCGCGTTGATGCCGGACGTTCACCGCGACGAGTCGCAGGTCGAGCGCATGGCATCAGCAGGCACGGCGATCCCCGGCGTCGAGATGCGTGTGGTGGACCCCGTCACGCTCGAGGACGTGCCCACCGGAACGACCGGCGAACTGTGGTGGCGATCCGAACAGTGCACCCCCGGATACCTGGGCAAGCCCGAGGCGACAGCCGAAACGATTACCGCAGATGGGTGGCTGCGTAGCGGCGACATGGGCCGCGCCGACTCCGACGGCTTCGTCTTCATCGAGGACCGCCTCAAGGACATGATCATCACCGGCGGCGAGAACGTCTACTCCCCCGAGATCGAACGAGTACTGGTGGAGCATCCGGCAATCGCCGAGGTCGCGGTCATCGGCGTTCCCGACGACCGCTGGGGTGAAACCGTCAAGGCAGTCGTGGTTCTCACTGCCGAAGCGCAGATCGACGAAGCCGAACTGATCACCTACACACAGGAACGCCTCGCAAAGTTCAAGTGCCCGACCAGTATCGACGTCGTCGAGATCCTTCCCCGCAATCCCACCGGAAAGATCCTCAAGCKCGACCTCCGCAAACCGTACTGGGACAACCGCGAACACAAACTGGTCTGAGTTCGCGTGCTGTAATGGGGCGGTGACTTCCCGCCGCCCCACCACACCCAATCCGACCGATCCGTGCCCGTGCGGCAGCGGCAACGCGTTGGCCGAATGCTGCGGAAAGTACATCAGCGGTGAAGCGCACGCACCGACTGCCGAAACCCTGATGCGTTCGCGTTACACGGCCTTCGCTGTGATGGACGACGAATATCTCACGCAGACTTGGCATCCCGCCCATCGCCCCACCGAACTCGATCTCGACCCCGACCAGACATGGCTCCGGTTGGAGATCCTGGACACCGAACGGGGCGGGCTGTTCGATTCCGACGGCGTCGTGGAATTTCGCGCTCACTACACATTCGGGCGCGAGCGGGGAATGCTCCACGAACGCAGTCGATTTGCGCGAACAGAGGGTAAGTGGCTCTATGTCGACGGCGATATCGGTTAGGTAACTGCGGGCACCGCCGCCGCGGATCCCGATAACGCGAGCCCTACGATCGAGTCATGACAACGAACCGGACGAGATCATTTGCCGCTGTCGCTGCCATCGCAGTGGGCGTGAGCCTGACTGCCTGTTCGCAGGACGCGGAGACCACTCCCACGGCAGCCACCTCGGCCGTCACCTCGACCTCGAGTGCAGCAGCGTTGACCACAGAACCAGTGCCGACGGACAGCTCCGACAAGACGTCGGCTGCGGGCACCGAATCCAAGCTCACCGTCGTCGACATCCGAGTGGGCGAGCACGACGGATTCGATCGTGTCGTCTACGAAATGGGCGGAACCGGCACACCCGGATGGCGCGTCAAGTACGTCGACGCGGCGACACAGGAAGGCAGCGGTAAGCCCGTGGACATCAAGGGTGCCGCAGTGATCCAGGTCCTGATCGACGGTTCCGCCTATCCCTTCGACAGCGGAGTCGAGCAGTACTCCGGCCCCAACCCGGTCCCCGGCGTCGGCGGAGTCGTGACCGAGGTCAACGGGTCCAACGTCTTCGAGGGAGTCACCCAGTCGTTCATCGGCGTGACCGAGAAGCAGCCGTTCACGGTCACGACGCTCAGCGACCCTCCGCGAGTGGTGGTCGACGTGGCCCGCTGAGGCCGCACTTGACCTGAAGTTTGGTTGAGGTTCTACCTTCGTGTCGTACCGGCCACGTAATCTTCGTGGCCGGCGACCGGAGGGGCGAAGTCATGAGTATGGAAGTCACCGCGTGGAACGCGATGTACAACGCGATGCACGCGCAAGAAGATCGGCGCCCGTTCTCGAAGGCGACACTGAAGCGGATCGCGACGTTCGCAGTTCCACAGAAACGCAACCTCAGCTGGTACCTCGTACTCAGTGTTGTCACTGCTGCGCTTGCCGTGGCAACACCTGTCCTGGCCGGGCGCGTGGTCAACGCGATAGTCGGCGGCGACGCCGTCGACGTGGTCGTCAAACTTGCCGCCCTGATCGCACTGGTAGCACTTCTCGAAGCCGCTCTGGGACTGTTGACCCGGTGGCTCTCGGCCAGCATCGGCGAAGACCTGATCCTGCATCTGCGCACCACCGTCTTCGATCACGTCCAGAAGATGCCCATCGCGTTCTTCACCAGAACTCGAACCGGAGCACTGGTCAGCCGTCTCAACAACGACGTCATCGGCGCTCAGCGCGCCTTCAGCGACACCTTGTCCGGAGTGGTCAGCAACCTGGTCACCCTGGTGATCACGCTGATCGTCATGCTCGGGATCTCCTGGCAGATCACCGTCCTCGCGCTGCTACTTCTCCCGATCTTCGTCATCCCCGCACGGCGCATGGGCGCAAAACTTGCAGCACTCAATCGTGAAGCAGCCAACCATAATTCGCTCATGAGCACCCAGATGACGGAGCGGTTCTCCGCTCCCGGCGCGACTCTGGTCAAGCTGTTCGGCCGCCCGTCGCAAGAGTCGGCGGAGTTCGCGGTTCGCGCCAGGCGTGTGCGCAACATCGGAGTCCGGACCGCAATGCTGCAGTCCGTCTTCGTCACAGCGCTGACCCTGGTCTCGGCACTTGCTCTTGCCCTCGTCTACGGACTCGGCGGCTTCTACGCGCTGCGCGGACAATTGGACGCAGGCGCCGTCGTGGCGATGGCACTGTTGTTGACGCGGCTGTACTCACCGTTGACCGCACTGGCCAGCGCCCGGGTCGATGTCATGAGCGCCCTGGTCAGCTTCGAGCGGGTATTCGAGATTCTCGATCTGGCGCCGCTCATCACCGAGAAGCCCGATGCACGCACGGTGCCGCAGGGCCCGGTGTCCGTCGAGTTCAAGAACGTCACTTTTGCTTACCCGTCTGCCGACAAGGTGTCACTAGCTTCTCTGGAGGAAGTCGCGATCCTCGACACCCGCGGCGGCGAGGACGTGTTGCACGACCTGTCTTTCCGCACCGAAGCAGGACAGATGGTCGCCCTGGTCGGCACGTCCGGCGCCGGAAAGTCGACCGTGGCGCAGATGATTCCGCGCCTCTACGACATCGACTCCGGTTCGGTCGAGTTGGGCGGCGTCGACGTCCGCGACCTCAGTGCCGATTCCATCCGCGAGACCGTCGGCATGGTCACGCAGGACGGGCACCTGTTCCACGAGAGCCTTCGATCCAACCTGCTCCTTGCGCGACCGGATGCCACCGAAGAAGATCTGCGCGAGGTTCTGGAGCGAGCACGGCTCACCGACCTGGTTGCGTCGCTGCCCGACGGACTGGAGACCGTGGTGGGTGAACGCGGCTACCGCCTCTCGGGCGGCGAGCGTCAACGCCTGACCATCGCACGACTGCTCCTGGCCCAGCCTCGCGTCGTCATCCTGGACGAGGCCACCGCGCATCTCGACTCGACGTCGGAAGCCGCGGTTCAGGAAGCACTCGGCGAAGCACTCGCCGGGCGGACTGCGGTGGTGATCGCTCACCGGTTGTCGACGATCCGTTCCGCCGACCTGATCCTTGTTGTCGAAGCAGGCCAGATCGTCGAGCGCGGCAACCATGAGGAACTGCTCGCGCGCGGTGGCCGCTACGCCGAGTTGTACCGCACGCAGTTCGACACCAACGCCCGGAAGAACGGCGCCGTCGCACCGACGCCGATCTGATACCGCGCAGCGCCTTGCCCTCCACACAGAAAACAGGCGCTGTCCTCCTCGCGGAGGGCAGCGCCTGTTTCAGTCTTTATGTCAGTCGTTGAAGCTGTAGGTCAGTCGTTGTAGCGATCGCGTCCGCCACCGCGGCGGTCGTCACGTCCACCGCGATCGTCCCGGCCAACACGGTCGCCACGGCCACTCGGACGTCCCTGCGGCGGGCCGAAATCAGGCTGCAACTGGATCAGGACGCCGGAGATGCGTGTGCGACGCAAAGCTTCGAGAGTCTCGTTGGAGAGGTCGGCCGGCAGCTCGACAATGCTGTGATCCGGGCGAATGCTGATGTGCCCGAAGTCGCTTCGACGAAGTCCACCCTCGTTGGCGATGGCACCGACGATGGCACCCGGAACGACGCGGTGACGCTTGCCGACTGCAATGCGGTATGCGGCCAACTCCTGGCCCTCGGGTCCACGCGAGCGAGGAGCCGGGCCGTCGTCGAAACGACGAGGGGGACGCGGTTCACGCGGCTCGCGCTCACGACGCGGCGGTGCCGGCGGCTCGGGAGAAAGCAAGAATGCTTCGCCGTCGCGCGACTGCAGCGCCAGAGCGGCAGCGATGTCGATGAGCGGAACATCGTGTTCCTGGTCGTAGTCCTCGATCATCTTGCGGAACATCGCGAGATTCTCCGAGGCCAGGCTCTCGGTGATGGAGTCACCGAACTTGGCCACGCGCTGGGCGTTGACGTCGTCGACACTGGGAAGCTGCATCTCCGCAAGCGGCTGACGCGTCGCCTTCTCGATGGACTTGAGCAGATGACGCTCACGCGGAGCGACGAACAGCAACGCGTCACCCTGACGACCCGCGCGGCCGGTACGACCGATGCGGTGAACGTACGACTCCGTGTCATGCGGGATGTCGTAGTTGACGACGTGGGAGATTCGATCGACGTCGAGGCCTCGAGCGGCAACGTCGGTCGCGACAAGAATGTCGAGGGCGCCGTTCTTGAGCTGACCGATGGTCCGCTCACGCTGTGCCTGGACGATGTCGCCGTTGATCGCGGCAGCCGAGTGCCCGCGGGCCCGCAGCTTCTCCGCCAGGTCTTCGGTGGCCTGCTTGGTACGGACGAAGATGATCATCGCCTCGAATGCCTCGACCTCGAGGACTCGGGTCAGTGCATCGAGCTTGCGCTGATGAGCAACCTGAATGTAGCGCTGCGTGATGTTCGAGGCGGTCGACGTCTTGGACTTGACGGTGATCTCGACCGGATTGTTCAGGTACTGCTTCGAGATCCGGCGAATCGAGCCGGGCATCGTTGCGGAGAACAGGGCAACCTGCTTGTCGCCTGGGGTGTCGCGGAGGATGCGCTCGACGTCCTCCTGGAACCCCATCTTGAGCATCTCGTCGGCCTCGTCGAGAACGAGGTACTTGAGATTGGTCAGATCCAGGGTGCCCTTTTCGAGATGGTCGATGACACGACCCGGGGTACCGACGACGACGTGTGCGCCGCGGCGCAGGCCGGACAGCTGGACACCGTAGCTCTGGCCACCGTAGATCGGCAGCACGTTGAGTCCGGGGATGTGCGCGGAGTACTTGCCGAATGCCTCGGCAACCTGAAGCGCCAGCTCACGCGTGGGAGCAAGCACCAGCGCCTGGGTCTGCTTGATCGACGTGTCGATCCGCGACAGGACTGGAACTGCGAAAGCTGCGGTCTTGCCGGTACCGGTCTGTGCGAGACCGACGACGTCCTTGCCTTCGAGCAGCGGCGGAATGGTGGCAGCCTGAATCGGCGAGGGCGACTCGTAGCCCACGTCTGACAGTGCCTTCAGTACCCGATCATCGATGTCGAGGTCGGCAAATGTTGGGGGTTCGGGGTCACGCTCAATATCACTCATTTGACCAGCAGTTTAGCGGATAGAGTATAGACACGACGACATACCGGGGGTGCATTTACGACAGATCCACCCTCCCAGCGGGTTTCGCCTAGCGTATGGAGCATGACCGAAGCCACCGTTGCCACCCCCGCCCAGACCGTTGTCGCGATTGCCCAATTCGCCCCGGGGACGGACAAGAAAGCCAACCTCGAATCACTGCGATCACTGGCTTCCGATGCAGCAGCACGGGGCGCGAAAGTTGTCGTGGCGCCGGAATACTCGATGTTCACCGCACCGAAGACGGATGAACGACTGATCGAGTCCGCGGAGGACCTGGACGGCGAATTCGGTTCGGCACTGGCGGCGGTCGCCGCGGAGTTCGGAATCTTCCTCGTGGCGGGAATGAACGAGCGGATCGACGACGTGAGCAGAATCTCCAACACCCTCGTCGCGATGGACCCGAACGGCGAACTGGTGGCGACCTACCGGAAGCTGCATCTCTACGACGCATTCGGTTACCAGGAGTCGGCCGTGA
Organism: Rhodococcus sp. P4_F3_2; assembly: GCF_056401335.1. Lineage (NCBI taxonomy): Bacteria > Bacillati > Actinomycetota > Actinomycetes > Mycobacteriales > Nocardiaceae > Rhodococcus > Rhodococcus sp. P4_F3_2. The sequence continues at coordinate 84,596 of NZ_JBFUJN010000009.1, read as the reverse complement.
TCCGTGCCGGCGACATCACGGAACCGCAGACTTTCGGGTGCGACGGCCTGACCTTCGGCCTCCAGACCTGCTACGACCTGCGCTTCCCGGAAGTCACCCGGCGCATCGTCGACGTCGGCGCGGACATCCTGCTCCTGCCCGCCCAGTGGGTGCCCGGGCCACTCAAGGAAGACCACTGGACCACTCTCGTACGCGCCCGGGCCATCGAGAACACGATGTACATCGCAGCGGCTGACCAGAGCGCGCGCGGCGGCGCGGGTGCCAGCATGATCGTCGACCCGATGGGCGTCGTGATGTGTTCACTGGGCGAGCAGGTCGGGGTTGCCGCCGCGACTGTTTCGGCCGCTCGCATCGCCGAAGTACGCGAGAAGAATCCCGCTCTCGCGCTGCGGAGGTTCACAGTCTCGTCGCGGTGACCTGCAGCGGGGTAGCGTCGGACAGGTCGGGGTTCGAGCTTCTCGAGGACAACGCAGTGACCCAGTATCGGGATCGATCTTCCGCCGGCAAATTTCTGGCCGGGCGGCTCGAGTCTTTGCGTCTCGACAAGCCTGTCGTTCTCGGACTCCCACGCGGCGGAGTACCGGTCGCAGCCGAGGTGGCTGCGGCGCTGAACGCTCCACTGGACATCGTGGTGGTGCGCAAGCTCGGCAGTCCGTACAACCCGGAACTGGCGATGGGCGCCATCGGTGAGGGTGGCGTGCGTGTCCTCAATCACGACGTCATCGCAGCGGTTCGCGTCTCGAAAAGTGAACTCGTCGCCGTCGAACGCGACGAACGAACCGAATTGGAACGGCGAGCGCGGCTCCTGCGCGAGGGACGGACCCCGGTTTCCCTCCACGGACGCACCGCAGTGATCGTCGACGACGGAATGGCCACGGGTGCGAGTGCCGCCGTTGCCTGCCGCTGCGCGCGCACCGCGGGTGCTGCCTCCGTCATCGTCGCTGTCCCAGTTGCCTCCCCTGAAGCAATGAGAGTGATCGCGTGCTCAGCCGATCGGGTCGTCTGCCCCTTCGTTCCTGCCCTGCTGGGCGGCGTCGGTGCTGCATTCGAGGACTTTCATCAACTCAGCGACGACGAAGTGCTGACCTTCCTCGCCTGAGAGGACACCCCTCCAGCCTGAGCGCAGTCCAAGAGATCTCTGAGAATTTGTGATGTGTGCAACATTTCGCTCCTCGGTGCCGATAGCCCAAATGGAACAAAAAGAATTCGGCTTTCTGGAGGAACCGTGACCATCTCGACCGATACCGTCGACGCCGTCGCAGCTGCGTGCCGTGACCGCCTGGGCGACCCTTCCGCCTGGGTTGCGTCAGACGCTTATCGACAGAGCCTCGCCCTGTGCATCATCGAATCCGTTCAGTCCACGTCGGGTCACAGCGAAGTGACCGTCGTAGATCGCTACCTGGCCTACCGAAAAGCCCGCGAAGACAAACCCGTCACGGACGGCGCACGCGAACTACTCCGCACCTTCGAGGAAGCCGGGAGTTCGGACCAGTGGGCAGGCAAGATCGGCTCGTACAAGCGTCGCTATACGGCGACGGGTGTCCCGATCGAGGCGCGTCACATCCAACAGGTCGCCGAGAAACTCCATCACTTGCGGATCAACAGCGTCGAGGACCTGCTCTCTGCTGCCGATTCCGACAACGCTCTCGATGCGGTTCACCTTGCCTGGGTGGACGCCTGCGGAGACGGTTCCGAAGTGACCTGGGCACACCTGTTGATGTTGGCCGGAATTCCACACACCGATCTGGGTACCGCTGCCGAAACGTTCATCAGCGCAACACTCGGCACCACCGAGTTGCCAGGAGACACCTCGGAGATCCTTGCAGCTACTGCAGAGCAACTCGGAGTGGATCCGGACCGATTGGACTACGCAATTCGCCGGTGGTTGTCCGTGCACGGCCGCATGCTCCAACACGTCGCCTGAGTACCTGTAAACAGGCGGTCACACTAAACTGCAGGTCAGCGCCCGACCAGTTCTACCGAATAGTAACGACAGTGCAAAATGACGACTAATGTGATGCAATGCACATCAGAAATGTCAGTAGTCACTGGAGGGGTCAATAGTGCGCGAGTTCTCAGTTCCACAGTCGTTCTCAATTCCGGAGAACGTATCCATGGCCGACTCCGTGTTCCGTCACGCCGAAGAAGACCCCACATTCGTGCCGTTCAAGAGGCCGTCGAACGGTGGATGGGTCGACGTCACTGCAGCTGAATTCGCGAAGCAGGTCTCCGCAGTTGCCAAGGGCCTGATCGCTTCGGGCGTCGAGCTCGGCGACCGCGTCGCTATCCTGTCAGCAACTCGCTACGAGTGGGTCGTTCTCGACTACGCCATCTGGACTGCCGGCGGATGCACCGTCGCGATCTACGAGACCTCCTCCCCTGATCAGGCGCAGTGGATCCTCGAGGATTCCGCGACAACACTTCTGGTCGTCGAAACGGCCAAGCACGCGGAGACTCACAAGGAAGTCACCGACGGTGCAGAAGCCCTCCGCGAGGTTCTGGTCATCGAGTCGGGTGCTATCGACGAGCTGTCCAGTCGCGGTTCGGCAATCACCGACGAAGAACTGCACACTCGTCGTCACCAGGTCACCGCTGCCTCGCCCGCGACCCTGATCTACACCTCCGGAACCACCGGACGCCCCAAGGGCGTCCAGCTGACGCACTCCAACTTCTACGCCGAGTCCAACGCCTGCCGCCTGGCGATGCCGGAGTCGATGGTCCCCGGCAAGAAGACGCTGATGTTCCTGCCGCTCGCCCACGTATTCGCGCGAGCGATCTCCTTCGGCGCTTTCGACGCCAAGGTCACCGTCKCCCACACGTCGGATCTGACGACGCTCCTCGAGCAGTTCGCCGGTTTCAAGCCCAACTTCATCCTCTCGGTACCGCGCGTGTTCGAGAAGGTGTACAACTCGGCTCGCCAGAAGGCAGTCGACGGCGGTAAGGGCAGCATCTTCGACAAGGCTGCCGCCACTGCCATCGAATACAGCGAGTCCCTCGAAAAGGGTGGACCCGGGCTGGCACTCAAGCTCAAGCATGCGGTATTCGACAAGCTCGTCTACTCGAAGTTGCGCGCAGCTCTGGGCGGCGAGTGCGAGCGTGCAGTCTCCGGTGGCGCAGCCCTCGGCGCGCGTCTCGGCCACTACTTCCGCGGCGTCGGCATCCCGATCTACGAGGGCTACGGACTCACCGAGACCAGCGCCGCAATCACCGTCAACACCTCGAGCGCGCAGCGCGTCGGCACCGTCGGCAAGCCGATCAACGGCCATGCAGCACGGATCGCCGAGGACGGCGAACTCCTCCTGCAGGGCCCGGTCGTCTTCGCCGGCTACTGGCACAACGACAAGGCGACGGCCGAATCGATCGTCGACGGCTGGTTCCACACCGGCGACCTCGGATCGATCGACAACGAGGGCTACGTCTCCATCACCGGGCGCAAGAAGGAAATCATCGTCACGGCCGGAGGCAAGAACGTCGCACCGGCAGGCCTCGAGGATTCCCTGCGTGCGCACGCTCTGATCAGCCAGTGCCTCGTCGTCGGCGACGGTCAGCCGTTCATCGGTGCACTGATCACCCTCGATCCGGAGACTCTGCCCGGTTGGGTCGAGCGCAACGGCCTGCCCGCCGGCACCGCTATCGCGGATCTGGTGAAGAACGCCGACCTGATCGCCGAGATCGACTCGGCCGTTGCCGACGCGAACAAGAAGGTCTCCAACCCCGAGCAGATCAAGAAGTACACGATCCTCGAGGTCGACTTCACCCAGGAGACCGGTGAATTGACGCCGACGCTCAAGCTCAAGCGCAACATCATTCACGAAGCTCACAAGACCAAGATCAGCGACCTGTACGCCTGATCGATCGTCTTTCACGAGTCTGGCCCGGTTCGAATGCGAACCGGGCCAGACTCGTTTCACTCTCCGGCGGAGAGTAGTTCCTTTTCGATCTCGGATGGAAGGCCGTGCACCGCACGATCCTCCCGCTGGGTCGGCAGAGTTTCCCGTTGCATCCATTCCCAGGTGTCGCGCACGGTGTCTTCGACGGGACGGCACCGCAACCCTGCCCGCGCCGCCTTGGCAGTGTCGGCTTCGAGGAAACCCGCGAACTCGCCCTCTTGCGGGACCCAACACGGCAGTTGTGTCCACGGTTGCGCTCCCGCTGCTGCAAGTCGGTCCTCGTCGATCCACACCAACTCCGCACCCGAACCGGTGGCGTCCACGCACGCCTCGAGGAGCCCGGAGGTAGTGGTGTGCCCGGACGCACTGATGACGTCGTACGTCCCGCTGATTTCGGCCGCCAGTCCGGACAGGACAAACGATGCGATGTCGCGGGCATCGACGTACTGCAACGGTCTGGTCGGCGCTCCGGGAGCAACGACGCGTCCGCCCTCAGCGATGCGCTGCAACCACCACGGCAACCGCCCGATGTCCTCGTGCGGGCCGAGGATCAACCCTGCCCTCGCGAGCAGCGCGTCCGGGAAGGATTCCAGGACAGCGAGTTCGGCCCCGCGTTTGGCGGACGCGTAATCGCTGTTGTCATCGGACGTCGCAGATGCGGCAACCACCGGCGAGCCCTCGTCCACGTGCAAGCCCCATTGGTAGACGGATCCACTGGAGATGTATGCGTACCGGTCGACGTGACCGTGCAAGACGCGTGCATTCTCAGCGACCACTCGGGGGCTACCCGACCAGGTGTCGACGACAAAATCCCATCGACGATCACCGAGCGCCTCAACCATCGCTCGCTGATCGGTGCGATCCGCGAACAGAACCTCCGCGGTAGGTGGTGGCGCTCCGGTGAGCCCCCGATGGAGCACTGTCACTTCCCAGCCCCGTGCCAGGGCGTCGTCGACGAGGGCACGGCCGAGGAACCGTGTTCCTCCGAGAATCAGCAGCTTCATGACGGCCATCGTCACTCGAAAAGCGTCGTGCAGCAACAAGTTCGTCTGGTAGCGCAATTTCCGACGAGTGAGGGTCGGACGAAGCGCTCAGATACCCCGTCCGGGATTGAGAATGCTCTTCGGATCGAATGCGGCCTTCACCGCAAGCATCAACTGGCGTTCGGTCTGGCCGACCATGTCTGCCATGTACGGCGCTTTGAGAACCCCGATACCGTGTTCACCGCTGATCGTTCCGCCCAATGCCAGTGCGCCGGCAACGATGTCGTCGAAAGCTCCGCGCGCACGATCCTGCGCTCCCGTTTCGGCAGCGTCGAACACGATGGTCGGGTGGAGATTGCCGTCGGCGGCGTGGCCGAAGGTTCCGATCGTGACACCGTGGCGATCGGCCGCTTCACGAATGCATTCCAACATGGACGGCAACGCCGGCACCGGCACCGCGACGTCGTCGAGAAGTACCGTGCCCAACGCCTCGAGAGCTGGCAACGCCATCCGGCGGGCGGCAGTGAACTCTTCACCTTCCACGGGATCATCGGTGTGGAAAACCTCTCGAGCCCCGGCACTTTCGCACGCCGCGGCGCAGTCCGCTGCCTCGGCGGCCGCCGACCTACCGTCGCACTGGATGAGCAGCATCGCCCCGGCCGATTCGTCCAGCCCCATCTTCGTCAGCCGATTGACCGCGCCGATGGTGACGTCGTCCATCAACTCCATCTGACACGGTTCGGCCACTGCCGACACGGCGAGGACGGCATCGATCGCGGACTCCGCGGAATCGAAGAAGGCGACGACGGTGGTCGCCGCAGTGGGCGCCGTACGCAACCGCATCGTGGCTTCGACGATGACCGCGAGCGTTCCCTCCGAGCCCACGAGCAGATGTGTCAGGTCCAGCCCCGCAACATTTTTGCGCGTCCGTGCACCGGTACGGACCACACGCCCGTCGGCGAGTACCGCCGTCAGGGCCGCGACGTGATCACCGGTGACGCCGTACTTGGCGCAACAGATGCCGCCTGCATTTGTCGCCAGATTGCCGCCGATACTCGAGATGGCCCGGCTTCCCGGATCCGGTACGTACCAAAGACCCTGCTGTGCAGCAGCTTCCGCCAGGTCACCATTGATCACTCCGGGCTCCACCGTGGCGGTGCGCGCGGCAGGATCGATCTCGAGAATGCGATCCATGCCCGCGACGCTCAAGACGATGCACCCGTCGAGCGCATTGGCAGCGCCGGCCAACCCGGTACCTGCCCCTCGTGTCACCACCGGAACGGAGAGTTCGTGCGCCACTGTCATAACCGCGACGACGTCGTCGACCGTCTTCGCCTTGACCAGCGCGGCGGGCCTTCCGGCTGCAGTGAGCAGTGATTGATCCCGGACGTACGCGCCCATCCGGTCGGGATCGGTTGTCGCCCTGTCCCCCACCGCTTTCTGCAAGTGTTCGCCCAACAGATCGATACTCGTGGTCATTCCGTTCGTCCTTCGTAGAATCCGCGCACATGGCGCTCGACCAAATCGGCGGCCTCGTCAGCTGCGCCGCGCTCGATCGCGTCGGCGATACCCTCGTGCTCGGCCAGCAGTGAGCCAAGCGTGGCCGCCGAGTTCTCGCGCGAGTCGAGTTCGCTCAGCAGGTAGCCGGCGATGCTGTCGCGGAGAACCGTCATGACCAACCCGAACGCCTTGTTCCCGCCCGCTCCGGCGAGCGCAACATGAAAGTCGACGTCGGCGTCGTGGAATGCGACCGAGTCGTCGGCAAGTGTTGCGATGCGCATTCGCTCGATCGCAGCCCGGGCGTCGTCTGGCACGACGGCGACGGTTCGCAGCGCAGCAGCTTCGAGCAGCACTCGCAATTCGACAAGATCGCCGAGCGGAACCGCGCCCACTTGCAGTGCCGTACTGAGAGCGGTGGCCGCAGAATCGGCCGTGTGCTCGTGCGTCACCCGAGGCCTGGCAGTAGAAGTGGTGTCCGCGCCGGTCAACAATCCCTGTGCTTGCAGGACACGAAGTGCCTCGCGGACCGTCGATCGTCCCACCGAGAAGGTCTGCGCGAGTTCCTGTTCGGTCGGCAACGCCTCGCCGACGGGAAGCGAGCCGTCGAGTATGGCAGCACGGATTCTTCCCGACACGGCAAGGCTGAGCGGCATGCGCGACAACGGAGTCGTATCCATGCCGCGACGCTACCACCCCTTGCCTGCTTGTCTGACAAACTGTTTAATTGAGGAGATTCGTGACCCGGACCACAACAGACAAGGTGTCGACCATGACCGACAAGCTCGAATTGGATCCAGCAACCACAGCCGTCGTGCTCATCGAGTACCAGAACGACTTCACCACCGAGGGCGGTGTTCTTCACGAGGCCGTCGCTCCGGTCATGGAATCGAACGGACTCCTCGCGAACACCACTGCGCTGGTCGATGCGGCTCGGGCGGCAGGTGTCACCGTGATGCACGCACCGATCACCTTCGCCGAGGGATACAACGAAATCACCTCGCATCCGTACGGCATCCTCAAGGGCGTCGTCGACGGCAAGGCTTTCGTGAAGGGTTCCTGGGGAGCTGCGATCGTCGACGACCTCACCCCGAAAGACGGCGACATCGTCATCGAGGGCAAGCGCGGACTCGACACTTTTGCCAGCACCAACCTCGATTTCATTCTGCGCAGCAAAGGAATTCGCACGATCGTTCTCGGCGGCTTCCTGACCAACTGCTGCGTCGAATCGACCATGCGCACCGGATACGAGAACGGTTACCGGGTCATCACACTCACCGATTGCGTGGCAGGCACCTCGGTCGCCGAACACGAGAACGCGATCACCTACGACTACCCGATGTTCTCGCACCCCGTCACGTCGAAAGAGGTGCTCGGCGCGCTCTCCTGAGAGGACTACCTGGAATGCGCGAGAAGGAATTCACGGCTGACGTTGGTGACACTGGCGTGAACCTTCTCGTGCAGCAGGTCGTGACCGGCGTCCTCGAACTCGCGCATCTCGACGTTGYGCAGCGTCCGCGCCCAATCCCGGACGGGATCGACCGGGGCGATCCGGTCGTCGGTACCGTGAACGACCAGGACTGGGATGCCCGCGTCGGAGAGTTCCGCCCACCCGTGTTGCTCCACCGCGCTGCGCGGAATGCCGCACAACACCGCGGACGCGAATTCGTGATCGCGATGAGCCAGCACCGTCAGCGCAGTCACGGCACCTAACGAATGACCCATCACCGCCTGCGGAACTTCGGGCAGTTCGGCCAAAGCGATGTCAGCCAGCGCGGCTGCATCTGCAGCAAGATCGGAGAGCGGAGCCCCGACTCCCGGATCACCCTCCGACAAGCCGTGTCCGGTGTGATCGATCGCCCACACGTCGATCCCCGACGCCGTCATTGCACCCGCGAAACGGTGATACTGCCCGCTGTGCTGACCGAGGCCGTGCAGAAAGACCAAAGACACAGTGGGCACTGCGCCCCCTGCCGCCGGCCAATGCCGAAAGTGCACCTGACCGGTTCGTCCGTCGAAGAAGGGCATGCTCGTCATTCTGCACTCTCCTACGGGCATCCGCGGGCGGTGGGCGATTACTGGTGGGTTGCCTTGTCGGTGAGCGATGGCACAATCTCCGTGTGTTCCTACTCGATGATCAGATCGTCTACAGCGCCAGTGACCTCTCGGCCGCGGCCTCGTGCGAGTTCGCACTGTTGCGGCAACTCGACGCCCGCACCGGTCTGATCTCAGCCGAGGCGGTCGAGGCAGATCCGATGCTCGAGCGGACGTCGAGCCTCGGCGACTCGCACGAGCGCGAACAGCTTCAGAAGTTCATCGATCAACACGGAGACGGCGTCGTCGTCATGCCGCGACCGGAACACTCACGCGCAGGCCTGACCGCCGCCACGTTGGCCACCGTCGAGGCAGCACGATCGGGCGCGCCAGTCATCTATCAGGGAACCTTTTTCGACGGCCGATTCCTCGGGTTCTGCGATTTCCTCGTCCGCGAAGGCAACACCTACGCGGTCTACGACAGCAAGCTCTCCCGGCACGCCAAGGTGTCGGCACTTCTACAACTCGCCGCATACGCGGATGCGTTGGAGCGCAATGCAATTGCCGCCTCCGATCAGGTTCATCTACTGCTCGGCGACGGCAGCACGTCGTCGCACGACATCGGAGACATCGCGCCGGTATTCGCAGCACGCAGAGCTGAACTCGAACGAGTCCTCGACGAGCACCGTGCTGAGGGGAAACCGACACAGTGGCTCGACGATCGGTACCTGCGTTGTGGTCGATGCAACACCTGCAGCGTCGAAGTCGAAAGCCATCGGGACCTGCTGCTGGTTGCGGGCGTCCGCGGCAATCAGCGTGAACAACTGATCGTCTCGGGGATCACGACAATTGACGAACTCGCCGCGAGCACCGGCCCTGTCGAGGGAATTCGACGGGAAACACTCGACAAACTCCGTGCACAGGCCGCGGTTCAACTTCGTCAGGAACAATCCGGCGACGCCGAATTCGAGGTCTACGAACCCTCGGCGCTCGGCGGACTACCCGTCCCCGACGACGGCGACATCTTCTTCGACTTCGAGGGCGATCCGCTCTGGGCCGAGGACGGATCCACCGACTGGGGGTTGGAATACCTTTTCGGTGTGGTCGAAGGACCGGCGGACGACTACGTGTTCAAGCCGTTCTGGGCACACGATCGCGACGGTGAACGCCAGGCACTCCTCGACTTCCTCGACTATGTCACCGCGCGCCGAGAAGCTCACCCCGGCATGCACATCTATCACTACGCCGCGTACGAGAAATCGGCGCTGTTGCGCTTGGCCGCACGTCACGGTGTCGGCGAGCAGACGGTGGACACGCTGCTCAGCGAGAACGTGCTCGTGGACCTGTACCCGATCGTCCGCGCCTGCCTGCGGATCGGACAACGCTCGTACAGCATCAAGAAACTCGAGCCGCTCTACATGGGTGAGCACGGCCGCGACGGCGACGTGACCAACGCCGCCGCTTCGGTTGTCGCTTATGCCGACTACTGCCAATTGCGCGACGGCGGACAAGCCGACCAGGCCAGGGAACTTCTTCAGGGCATCTCCGACTACAACGAGTACGACTGCGAATCCACTCTGCGCCTGCGCGATTGGCTTGCCGAGCGCGCCGCAGAACACGGCGTCGAACTTCGTGAGCCGACCGGGCAGATCAAGATTCCACTCGAGGAGCTCACCGAACCGGAGATCGCGCTCCGCGAATTCGCAGGACACAAGGCAGGTTCGGCGCGTACCCCCGATCAGCAGGCAGCTGCTCTACTGGCCGCTGCGGTGGGGTACCACAATCGTGAGCGGAAGCCGTACTGGTGGGCCCACTTCGACCGATTGGTCACACCGATCGAAGACCTGGTGGACATCCGCGACGTCATGGTGGTCGAACAGTCCGAAATCGAGGCGGACTGGCACAAGAGCACCCCACGTCAGAAGAAGTTCCGTCGACACATTCAGCTGACCGGAAGTTTCGGCACCGGAACGTCTTTGAGCCCGGGCAGTGATCTGTTCGCTCTCTACGCAACACCCTCCCCCGATGCCGTTGCAAGCGAGAACCCCACCCAACGCGGCACCAGCAGCGTCAAGGTCACGGCCGTGGTCAAGTCCGAAGGACTCGACGTGGTCACCGTCGAAGAACTGCTCGGCGGTGACGAATACCTCGATGCCCCAGTCGCATTGGCACCTGGTCGTCCGATTCCCACCGGACGCATGGAGAAGTCCATCGCCGCTGCCGCATCCGGCGCCAGCGAGATCCTGCCCGAACTGCCACCCGTAGCAGCGGTCGACATTCTCCGGCGCAGCACCCCGAGGACACGCTCGGGTTCACCGCTCCCGCCCGTCGGCGGCGACAACAACTACGCGGACGCCATCACCGCCGCACTTCTCGACCTCGATGATTCCTACGTGGCAGTACAGGGTCCCCCTGGTACGGGCAAGACCTACACGGGTGCTCGTGTCGTCAAGACACTGATCGAACAACATCAGTGGCGAATCGGAGTGGTGGCTCAATCACATTCGGTGGTCGAGAACATGCTCGGCGGCATTCTGAAGGCCGGAGTGGACCCTGCGCTGGTCGCGAAGAAGGGCAGCCGCAGCAAGACCGCAGAATGGCAGGACATCGCTTCCGAAGAATATGCGGGATTCATCGCAGAGGCCGAAGGCGTCGGCTGCGTCATCGGCGGCACTGCGTGGGACTTCGCGAACACCGATCGTGTTCCAGCGGGCAGCTTGGACCTGCTCGTGGTGGACGAGGCGGGCCAGTTCGCGCTCGCCAACACCATTGCCGTCGCGATTTCCGCGCGAAACCTGTTGCTGCTGGGCGATCCGCAGCAGTTGCCGCAGGTGAGCCAAGGTACTCACCCCGAACCTGTCGACGAATCGGCGCTCGGTTGGCTCGCCGAGGGACACGGCGCACTGCCACCCGAACTCGGCTACTTCCTCGAGAAGACTTGGCGGATGCACCCGGATCTGTGTGCGCCCGTGTCCGCATTGTCGTACGAGGGCAAGCTGCATTCCCAGGAAACCGTGAGTGCGGCAAGAAAACTCGACGGACTCGCTGCCGGAGTGCACACGGTGTTCGTCGATCACCGCGGCAATTCCACGTACTCCCCGGAAGAGTCCCACGAAATCGTTTGCCAGATCCAGGGCCTTCTCGGTACGCCATGGACCGACCCGAGCGAGTTCGAGGGAACCCGGCCCCTGGAGCAGTCGGACATCCTCGTGGTCGCGGCATACAACGCCCAGGTCGGTACCGTCGAGCGCGATCTCACCGAAGCCGGTCTCACGGAGGTCGAGGTCGGGACCGTCGACAAGTTCCAGGGCCGCGAGGCCGCGGTGGCAATCGTGTCGATGGCCGCATCTGCCGTCGAGGACGTCCCGCGAGGAATGTCGTTCCTCCTGTCGCGGAACCGCCTCAATGTTGCTGTCTCCCGCGGCAAGTGGTGCGCGATCATCGTCCGATCACACGCGTTGACGCAGTACATGCCGAGCACGCCCGCAGGATTGGTGGAGCTCGGCGCGTTCATGAGGTTGACGAGCTAGCCGAATATTTTCACACCCAAACGCTGCCCTACCCGAAGCACTGTCCTACCCGAAGCACTGCCCTTCGCCGCGGTAGGTGGGAACCGAGGTTCGGGTGCCGTCGGCTTCGACCACATACACGCGGTCGAAGCGCTCGCACAGTTCGCCTGCCTTGGCGTGACGGAACCATACGCGGTCGCCGATCGCGATGTTTCCGGCTTCCTTCCCGGTGACCGGCGTCTGGACTTCGCCGGCTCCTTCGTTGCGGAGCAGTTTGAGACCAGCGGGCCAGACCGGTGACGGAACGCGGGTGGCTCCGGCAGGTCCCGACGCGATGTATCCGCCGCCGAAAAGGGTCGTGACGGACGGCGTCGGCTTGCGCACGGCCGACAGTGCGAAGAACAGAGCCGGATCGGGACGGAAGGCGCGGTAGCGGTCGAACAGGGTCGGTACGTACAGTCCGGAGCCTGCTGTTACCTCGGTCACCACAGGATCGGCCGAGCTGACCTCCAGCGATCCCGTACCGCCGCTGTTGACGATCTCGAGTGCACCCACGGCATCGGTGACGGCCGCGACCACAGCGCCCCTTCTGGACGCCAGTTCGCGGGCAGAGGCCTTCTTGACCCAACCGATCGGAGCGCTGGTGTCCGGGAGGCCGGCGATCTGGGCTTCGTAGAACATCACGCCGACGACGGAGAATCCGCGCTGACGAGCACGCGCCGCGAGTGCGGCGACCGCGGCAGGTTCTCGCAGCGGCGAGCGTCGTACGCCTAGATGGATCGGACCGATCCGCAGTGACGCATCGACGTCGAGACATACCCGGACAGGCGCATCTCCCGTCGACGCCGAACGAATGAGATCCAACTGCGCATCGTCGTCGACCATCAAGGTGATCGATTGAAGGGCGGTGTCATCGGCAGCGAGATCCGCGATGGCGCCACGATCGGCGGTCGGGTATCCCATCAGGATGTCCCGTGCGCCGAGCCCGACCAGCCACAGAGCCTCGCGCAGTGAGTACGCCATGATTCCGCGGAACCCGCCGGATGCAGTCAGTGTGTCACCGAGAGTTTCAGTCAGAACCGTACGACAACGAACCGATTTGCTCGCCACTCGCACCGGGGTTCCACCGGCGCGGCGCACCAGGTCGGCTGCATTACTGCGCAGTGTGGTCAGATCCAGAGCAGCCAGAGGCGGGTCGAGTTCTCGCGTGGCAGCAGTGAGTCGATCGAGGGTCCTGGTCACAGATGATCCAATCGTCGCGGCGTGCGACCAGTCAATCACCAATCCTGGACGTATGTCCAGGATGGCGGTTCTACTGAGGCGCGACCACTGCTTTATTGGCGATTACCTGAACCATTTCTCCGAACTCGGCAATAGTCGCGTCGGAGTCACGATCGACCAGCCATCGCAGAACAAGGCCGTCGATCATTGCAAGACTCAGTCGCGCAATCGAACTCAACGGCTCCGTCCACACCGTGCCCGATATCTTGGCGCACTCTTCGAGAAACGACACCGCGAGCTCATCCATGATTCGGTACTGCTCAAATGCAACTGCCCCAGCACGTTCGGCTCCGAGATTGCGACTACGCAGTGCCTGCGCGGTGATTTCGTAGGTCAACAACTGGCGATCCGGAGTTGCTTCGATGGTCGGCCACATTCCGGTCAGGCCGATATGCAGCAATTCCCTGAGCCCCTGCACACCACTGAGATCCGGCGCATGGCGGACCTGCGCGAACGCATACTGCATCGACGCACTGAGCTGCAGAATGAGCGTTTCACCCATTGCCGCGATCAGCGCTTCCTTGCTCTCGAAGCAGTAATGAACGACGCCGAGCGATACGCCGGCCTCCTCTGCCACCGCCCTTACCGTCACAGAACTGACACCGCGCTGTTCCGCAATAGACAAAGCGGACTCGACCAATTGTGTGCGGCGTTCGTCCGCCGGAAGCCTGTTCAGCATCCAATGATCGTAGAACGCAAATGACAAAATCTTCGCGCAATACTTGCCTGGACGACCGTCCAAGTACATTATTGCGTAATGGCTTCGGACACTTGGCAGAACTGGGCGGGCACTCAAAGTGCCGCGCCGCGTCGCTTTGCGACGCCGACAAATACCCGTGAACTTTCGTCGTTGGTCGCCGAGGCCGCGGCGCGCGGCCAACGTGTGAAGGCCGTCGGCGCCGGCCATTCGTTCACCGGTGTCGCGGTCACCGACGGTATCCTCGTCAGCCTGGACAACTTGAGCGGAATCGACTCGATCACGCCGACCGACGACGGTGCGCTGGTCACTGTTTTTGCAGGCACTCGCCTTCATGCTCTCAACGACGCCTTGTGGCAACGCGGATATGCGATGGCCAATCTCGGTGACATCGACGTCCAGTCACTGGCCGGCGCGACGTCCACCGGCACACACGGCACCGGCGCACGATTCGGCGGTATCGCCACACAGATTCGCGGAATCGAGATCGTTCTCGCCGACGGATCCGTCGTTACCGCAAGCGCTGACGAAAACGTCGAATTGTTCGAAGCAGGCCGCCTCGGATTGGGCGCAATCGGCATCATTTCGAAGATCACTCTCGCCTGCGTCCCGCGATTCACACTTCGCGCAATCGAGGAACCCGACACGCTGTCTCACATACTGGACACCCTCGAGAGCGATCGTCTGGGCTTGGACCACTTCGAGTTCTACTGGTTTCCGCACACCGACCGTGTCCTGACGAAGAGCAATACGCGACTGCCCGGAGATACCGAACCCGATCCAGTGGGCAAGGTCCGCGCGTTCGTCGACGACGAACTCCTCTCGAACACACTCTTCGAAGGTGTCAACCGCGTTGCCACCCTGGCACCGGCCGCGATCCCGAGAATCAACAACGTGTCGTCTCGATTGCTCGGCGCCCGGGAGTTCACCGATCGCAGTTACCGAGTATTCGCGTCTTCGCGCCGGGTGAAGTTCAAGGAGATGGAATACGCGATTCCCCGCGAACACGTCACCGAGACACTCCACGAAATCGACCGCTGGATGAAGAAGTCCGGAACTAACGTCGCGTTCCCCGTCGAAGTACGTTTTGCTGCCGCCGACGACCTCTGGCTCTCGACTGCTCACGGACGCGACACCGCATACATCGCCGTACACCAGTACCACCGACGACCCGAAACCGAATACTTCGCCGCAGTGGAAGCCATCGCCCGCGCCGTCGACGGCCGGCCGCATTGGGGAAAAATGCACAACCGGACCGTCGACGACCTGCGTCCTACGTACGACCGACTCGACGACTTTGTCGCCGTGAGAGACAAGTACGACGCGAATCGTGTGTTCGACAACGAATACTTGCGTCAGGTACTCGGCGACTGACGGTCAGCGCCGCAGCAGTTCCGCTTTTCGTGCATCGCTCGCAAACGAGGCTTTGATCGAGTTCCGGGCGAGGGTGTCTCGCTCGGCCTCGGTCAGACCCAAGGCTCGGCCCAGTTCGGTGAAATTGTCGTCGACGTATCCCCCGAAGTAGGCCGGGTCGTCGGAGTTGACCGTGACGATCAAACCCATCTCGAGCATCGATCGAAGCGGATGATCCGACAGCGAATCGAACACCCGCAGACGAACGTTCGACAACGGGCAGACCGTCAGTGGAATCTCCTCGTCGACCAGACGCTCGATCAGGGCAGGATCCTCGAGTGCCCGGACTCCGTGGTCGATCCGCTCGGCGCCGAGAATGTCGAGTGCCTGCCAGATGTACTCGGGCGGTCCCTCTTCACCGGCGTGAGCGACAACGTGCAAACCCTCGGCACGCGCGCGGGCGAACACGTCCTCGAACAGTGACGGTGGGTTGCCTACCTCTGCGGAGTCGAGCCCGAGCCCGACGATCGGAGCCTGCAGGCGAATTATCTCGGAGAAGATCTCCTCGGCGTCCTTGACGGGCTGATCTCGGAGGATGGCGGCGATTGCCGCGCTGCTGAGCCCGAACTCGCGCTCGCTCGATGCCACCGCATCCATGATCCCGTCCAGGACCTCGGTCAGCGGAACACCACGGACTACGTGCGCCTGTGGATTGAAGAAGAACTCGGCATGCGCGACGCCGGCCGCAGCCGCCCGGCGGAAGTACGCTCGCGTCAGGTCGGCAAAATCCTCCGCGGTGCGCAGGACGGCCATGTTGGCGAAGTAGAGATCGAGGAACGACTGCAAGTCGGTGAACTCGTACCTCGACTTCAGATCGTCGATGTCCTTGTACGGCAGATCCATTCGATTGCGCTCGGCAAGTCGGTAAATCTGTTCGGGCTCCAGAGAACCCTCGATGTGCATGTGCAGTTCGGCGACAGGTGTAGTCATGTCGGTGTTACCGCCCCTTCCAGACCGGGGCGCGCTTCTCGGCGAACGCCGTCGCACCCTCGCGTGCATCTTCGGATGCGAATACCGGCGCCATGACCTGCAACTGCTTCGCGAAAGCTTCGTCGTCGGACCAACCGCCGGCCTTGACGATGATCTCCTTGGTGACCGCTACCGCGAGCGGTCCGTTGCGGGTGATTCGATCAGCCAACTCCAGTGCGCCGTCGAGCGCCTTGCCCGGTTCGGTCAACGTGTTCACGAAGCCGTAGCGGTATGCCTCCTCGGCGGTGAAACTGTCGCCGGTCAGCGCCAGTTCCAGAGCCTTCTGGTACGGAATCCGCTTGGGCAGGCGCAACAATCCGCCGCCACCTGCAACCAGTCCTCGCTTGACCTCCGGGATACCGAACTTCGCTTCGGACGACGCCACCACCAGGTCGGTGGCAAGCACGAGTTCCGTGCCGCCTGCCAACGCAAAGCCCTCGACCGCCGAAATGATCGGCTTACGCGGTGGCCCTTCCGTGAATCCGAGACCGCGTCCCGGCACGAGGACGTTCTCGCCGGCCACGAATGCCTTCAGATCCATACCGGCACAGAAGTTTCCGCCGGCTCCTGTCAGCACGGCCAAGGACAGATCGTCGTCCGCATCGAGCTCTTCGACCGCGGCGGCCAACGCGTGACTGACCGCCGAGTTGATGGCGTTACGCGCCTCGGGCCGGTTGATGGTGATGATCAGTGTCCGCCCGCGCCGCTCGGTGAGAACCTCGTCCGCCATGATGTCCCTCTCGTTTGTCGACCACGCTCGCGTGACTACGCGACGTTGCGTTCGACAATACGGACGAAGCCATCGGGGTCGATCTGCGCGGTGTCGTGAGTGCAGAACCACCCCTGGGTGAATCTCGTCGAGGTCGCTTGCGGCGAGTTCCAATAGCGACGCGTGACACTCGGCCCGCGGCACAGCAACTCACCGAAACCACCTGGCGCATCCGGGCCGTACAACGCCACTTCCATTCCACCGAAAGCGATTCCGACGCTTCCGAGGTGGGTGGGCGCAGACTCGGTTGGCAGAATGAGACCAGCCCCACAGGTTTCGGTTTTACCCCACCCGATCACATGCCGAGCAGCCGGGAACAGGGTCAGCAGCTTGGATTCCTGTTCGGCCGTGATCGGCGACCCGCTGCAATCGATCCACTGCACCGACCTCGAACCGGAACGCGCCGCCGGCCCGAGCGTGAGCAACCGTGGCTCGAGCAAGTCCTCGGGCCGCCCGGTCACGATGTCGACGGTATGCACACTCTCACGCCAGAAGTCGCCGGCGAGGACCACCGTTCCACCGACCACCAACGTCGCGAGCACGTGCACGAACTGCCGCACCGACTTGAAGTCGTTGTCCACCAGCAGATTCCGCACACCTTCGACGCCGTAGTCACGCGAGTGCAGAATTCCGACGATGGCAGAAAGCACGTTCTCGTTACTCAACTCGACGCCAAGCATCTCGCCCGAAGAATCCGCGGTGTACGCGAGGATCGCCATCTCGTCCGGTGCGGCGCCGTCGTCGATGAACGGAACACCGTGCGGGAGTTCCCCGTCGAGCACCAACACCGAGCCACTGTCCGCGATGACGAAGTCCGCCGCATCATCACTCAAGTGCACACCGACGGAGACCGGAACGCCGCCGGCGAGGATGACGCCGAGGCACGCCTCCATCCACCTCACCCCAGCTGCGACACGAATGGCCACACGGTCACCGATCTCGACGCCTCGCGACTTCAGCCCTCCCGCGACCCGCGACGCCTCGGCCCACAGCTCCGCGAAGGTGACCTGCTCGCCGTCGACCTCCTCGACCGCGACGCGAGAGGAGAACCGATGGACGGCGATGTCCAGTAGTTCGGACAACGACGGGTCCAGCTGGCTGTACCGAAGCACTCCGTCACCGGCGCGGGTGACGCGGGCGTCGGCGAGGAGCTGATTCGAACACGGGTATTCCACAAGCGTCGACCGCATCGATACCTCCACGTCACTGACAACCCACCGGCCATTCGACTATATGACGTGGATCACAGTTCGTGGAGGTCTCTGGCGATAATCGTCGCAAACTTACTTTCCGGAGTAGACCGCTTTGCCCGGTCCGACGTCGAGGAAACTGCGGACAGCGCCGCGTAGGTCATCGGTGGCGAACAGCGCACCGGACACTCCGGGAGTCACCGAATCCGCATGAGCGATCCCGCCGGAACGCCAGGCCGCGACGATCTGCTTGGTGGCGTCGTGGGCTCGCGTGGGTCCGTCCGCCAGCCTGGTCGCCAGGGCACGCGCCGCAGCATCGACATCGTCGTGAACTGCATTGACGACGCCCCACGAGTGCAGGGTTACGGCGTCGTAGAGGTCGCCGGTCATGRCCAACTCCCGAGCCCGTCCGGAACCGGCACGCTCGGCCAAACGCTGCGGTCCACCCATGGACGGCGTCAGACCGACCACTGTCTCGACCAGTCCGAACTTCGCCTTGGGCGCCGCGAGGATGATGTCGCAGGCCAAGGAGATCTCGAATGCAGCAGTCAGCGTCAACCCGTGCGCCGCATAGATCACCGGGCACGGCAATGCCTCGAGCGGATGGCAGATCTGGGCGAACAGTTGGCGCCACAACTCCGCGCCCTGCTCCGGGTCGAGGCCGTCGAACACGTGGACGTCGACGCCGGCCGAGTTGACCTTGCCCTCGGCGCGCAGAAGCACCGCGCGCGGTGGGTTTTCGGTCAGCGTCGCAACATCGGCGATGACCGCGTCGAACATGGCCTGATCGAACAGATTGAGTGGTCCGTGTGCGAACGTCAGGACAGCCACCTCGGCACCACCATCGGTGGTGAAGCGCTCGAGACGGGTGGGATGCGATTCGGGAGCAGTCATGCCGCCACACTGCCACATCGAACCGGCCTACGATCGTCGGGTGGACGGTCTGAGAAATGCGCTCGCGGACGTTGTGGGACACCGGTTCGTCGTCACCGACGCCGACGTGTTGACGACCCGTTCGACCGACCAGACAGGCCGGTACGCGGGCCGTGCCTGCGCCCTGGTCCGACCGGCCGATACAGCCGAAATCGCTGCACTGCTGAACGTGTGCCGCTCCCGCGGTGTACCGGTCACCGTTCAGGGCGGGCGAACGGGCCTGGTCGCCGGCACGGTGCCAGAACACGACGACGTCCTGCTCTCCACCGAACGCCTCGCGGCGATCGGCGACGTCGATCTTGCCGCCGGGCGGATCACCGTCGGGGCGGGAGTGACACTCGCGCAGGTACATTCCGCGGCGGCCGCCGCCGGTTTGAAGTTCGGTGTCGACATAGCCTCGCGGGACACTGCGACGATCGGCGGCATCGTGTCCACCAATGCCGGTGGCCTGCACACGGTTCGATACGGGAACATGGCCGAACAGGTGCTCGGACTCGAGGTGGTACTCCCCGACGGAACAACGGTGCGCCGGTCCCCGAAAGTGCTGTCGGACAACTCCGGATACAACCTGCCCGCGCTGTGGGTCGGTAGCGAAGGAACTCTTGGTGTGGTCACTTCCGTYGACCTGACATTGCGGAAGATACCGACCTACCGCGTCACGTCGCTGACCGGTTTCGACACACTCGAAGACGTCGTCGAGGCGGGGCGAGTCTTGCGCGCTCTCGACGGCGTCGACGCACTCGAATTGTTGGACGGGCGCGGTCTCGAACTGGCCGCACGCCATTTGAAAGCCGCGGTTCCGACAGGGCGACCGTGGTACCTCCTCGCCGAGGTGTCCGCGGCCCACGATCCGCTGGAAGACCTGGCCGAGCTGCTCGAACGCATCGGCCCACCGCAGACCCCGGCCGTGGCGGTCGACGCCCCCGGCTCGACGCGCTTGTGGGCGGCCCGCGAATGCTTCGCCGAGGTGGTCGGATTGTTCGGTCCCCCACTGAAATTCGACGCGGCGTTACCGCTGGACTCGCTTGCCACCTTCACCGAGGACGCAACGGCGGTGATCGCGAGCCGAGCGCCCGAGGCAATTCCGATCCTGTTCGGACACGTCGCCGAGGGAAACATCCACCTCAACGTCCTGAACTGTCCGAACGCCGACACCGTGTATCGCAGTGTCCTCGAACTGGTTCGCGATCACGGCGGAAACGTCAGTTCCGAGCACGGGGTGGGCTCGCTCAAACGCAACTATCTGGACCTGGCCCTCTCGGCGCAGGACATAGCCACGATGTGGGCGATCAAGCGAGCCCTTGACCCGAGCGACTATCTCAATCGCGCAGTGATGTTTCCCGACGCGCTTCGGCACTGACGGCCATCGCGTCGTCGTGCGCGTCCCCGCGTAAAGGCCGGGCGAAGCACACCGACGCGACGAAACCGATGAGCAGCACACCCGCAGGTAGCCAGATCGACTCCGACATCGCCGTGCTGAACGGTTCACGGACGAACTCTGGGAGGTGACCCACGCCGGCTTCCGAACTGCCGCCGGTCAGTCCCTGAGCCGCCAATCGCGCGGTGATCAGAGCGCCGATCGCAGCGCTGCCGAGAACCGCACCCACCTGCCGGGTGGTGTTGTAGACGCCGGCGCCCGCGCCCGCCTGCATCGGAGGCAGGTTGTGTGTGGCGGTGGCCGCGAGCGGAGACCAGATGCACGCGTTGGCGAAGCCGATCAGGCCGATCGGCAGGAGCAGTTCCCAGATCGCGACGTCGGGAGACATCACCAGTGCCAGCCAACCCAAGGCGACGGCGAACAGCAAGAAGCCGGTGCCGGCGATGTAGCGCGGATGTGTCTTGTCGACGAGCTTGCCGATGATCGGGGCGAAGATACCGGTCAGCACTGCCATCGGAACGAGCAGCAACGCCGACTGCGTCGGGGAGAGGCCACGAACTGCCTGTGTGTAGAACATCAGCGGAAGGACCATCGACGTGATCGCAAAGCCCATCGCGGTGATGGCGACATTGGCGAGTGAGAAGTTGCGATCCTTGAAGAGCTCCAAGGGAAGCAAGGGTTCGTTCTTGTTGCGCGACTGGTAGAACACGAACACCGCGAGCAACACCACACCGGCGCCGATCAGGCTCCAGACGAATCCGTTCCAGTCGTACGAACTGCCTTCCTGGATTCCGAACACCAGAAGGAACATGCCTGCGGCACTGAGAATCACGCCGGGGATGTCGAACTTGTGCTCGCTGGTCGGCAACGACGGAACGAGCTTCCACGCGAGCAGGAAGGCGATGACACCAACCGGGACGTTGACGATGAAGATCCATTCCCAGCCGAGATTGTCCACCAGGACGCCACCGGCAAGCGGACCCACCAGGGTGGCAACACCGGCAACGGCGCCCCACAGACCCATTGCGGCGCCACGCTTGTTCGGCGCGAACGTGCGTGTGATGACGGCCATCGTCTGAGGCGTCATCATTGCAGCACCAAGACCCTGGAAAGCCCTTGCGACGATGAGCATCTCGACGCTGCCGGACAGACCGCACCACAGTGATGCGCCGGTAAACAGTACGAGGCCGATCATGTACAGGTTCTTCGGACCGAACCTGTCACCGAGTCGGCCCGTGACGAGCAGCGGCACCGCGTACGCCAGCAGGTACGCGCTGGTGACCCAGACGACCTTGTTGATGTCGGTGCCGAGGTCCTCCATGATCGCGGGGTTGGCGACAGCGACGATGGTGCTGTCCACCAGAATCATGAAGAACCCGATACACAGCGCCCACAGCGCGTGCCAGGGATTGACCTGCTTTTCCATCTTCAGTCCTTAGGTAGTGCGGACGAGCCTGCGGAGCCGGCCAGCCGGTCGAGAAGTTCTTGTGAGAGCCAGGGCATTTCGCCGCTCTCGATGTCTGTCACCAACGCGCCGATCCACTCTCTTTCGGCGACGGTCAGTGCGTGGGCGTAGTCCGCGCCCACCGTGAAGATTCGTGGTTTCTCCGCGGCCTTCACCGCTTCGTAGTCGACCTCGAATTTCGCAATCGTCTTGTCGAGGTGCGCGAGACGGATCCGAAGCATCTGACACGCAGTCGATGCGGAGAGGTTGTGCATCTCGGCAAGCGCGAGCGGTAACCGCGGATACTCCCGCACCGGAACCGCCAACATCTCGCGTAGTTGATGTTCGAGGGCATCACGGCCGCGGGCAGTGATCTCGTACGTCGTCCGCTCCGGGCGGTTGCCCTCACGATCGGTCCCGATCGAAGCCAGAAGTTCCTGCTTCTCCAACCGGGAAACCGTGTGATAGAGCGATCCCGGCTTGATTTTCACCAGCTGATCGCCCCGCCGCACCGAGGCGAGTTGGTACATCTCGTACGGGTGCATCGAACGCTCGGACAGCAGGCCCAGCACGGTGATTCCCAAAGGCGTCAGTGACACGTCACCCATGAGTCCCCCTCCCTGACAAGCCGTAGTTGACTGACGAGCCGCAATTGACCATTTCTTGACTATTCCACCCGAAATAGTCCACATGGAATATACGACCTCTGTCCGTCTCGATCAACCCGTTCGAATCGGACTAGCCTGTAGCGAGTGGACGATCATCACCTCGACATCATCCGACTTGCCTGGGCGCGTGAGCTGGGACTCGGCGACTCGGCACTGCGTCCGGCGCACACGGCCCGGGTCGTCGGCGACGACATCCACGTTCTCGATCTGGCAGGCTCCGGTGCGATCGTCGGGCCACAGTGGTTCATCGAGCGCACAGAGGGCATCTCCGTCGACGCACTACTGCAACCGACACGTCTCCTCGAGATCGCCGGCGATCACGGCGGGCGAATCACCGGTCCCGTCGATCTCGCTTTCCTCGGCGACTACACGGACGCGCCACCCGACGAGCAACTGCTGATTTCCCACGAGGTCGACGACGCCCTCGCCGTCGCTGCGCTGTGCCCACCCGACGACAGCACCACGGCCGACCTCGAGAACCGGACGCGGTGGTTCACCGCCGTCACCGATTCCGCCGAGGTGCTCGGATGCGCGGCATACTCCGAATTTCAGGGATTCGTGGCAGATCTCACGACCCTGACTGCTCCTGCGCATCGCCGTCACGGAATCGGCTGTGCAGTAACGCTTCTCGCCGCGGAGGACGCTCTCGATTCCGGGTTGATCCCGCAGCTACGCACGAGTCGCGGCAGCGCGATCGCCGCGACGCTTCCACGTAAAGCCAAATTCGACGTTCTGGGGGCATACGCTCGGGTACACGTGCACCTGCCCAGTTGACACTCGAAATGACACTCGAACGAGAGGGACCGCAGATGAGTACGGAAGACGGCGCGAGCGAACCGACATTCGTCGAAGAGGGTCGTGAATTCAAACGCGACACCAACTACATCCCGACCCGGATCACCGAGGACGGTCGCGACGGTTACCCCGTCGAACCGGGGCGATACCGGTTGATCGTGGCACGTGCCTGCCCGTGGGCAAACCGCGCCATCATCGTCCGCCGTCTGCTCGGCCTCGAAGACGTACTGTCGATGGGCATCTGCGGTCCGGTTCACGACAAGCGAAGCTGGACTTTCGATCTCGACCCGGGCGGCGTCGATCCCGTACTGAAGATCCCGCGACTACAGGACGCGTACTTCGCCCGAGATCCCGAATACCCCAGGGGAATCACGGTGCCCGCCATGGTGGAGATCGCGACGGGCAAGGTGGTCACGAACGACTACCCACAGATCACCCTCGACTTCTCGACGCAATGGAAGAAGTACCACCGCGAAGGCGCACCGGATCTGTACCCGGAGCCTCTGCGAAACGAAATCGACGAAGTGGCCGAGTACGTGTTCCGCGACGTCAACAACGGCGTCTACCGCTGCGGTTTCGCCGGTTCACAGCAGGCGTACGACGAGGCATACGACACGCTGTTCGCCCGCCTCGACTGGCTCACCGAACGTCTTGCCCGGCAACGCTTCCTGGTGGGAGACACCATCACCGAGGCCGATGTGCGCCTGTTCACCACGCTTGTGCGATTCGATCCCGTCTATCACGGCCACTTCAAGTGCAACAGAAGCAAACTCAGCGAGATGCCGGTGCTGTGGGACTACGCACGCGATCTGTTCCAGACTCCCGGATTCGGTGACACCATCGACTTCACACAGATCAAAGCGCACTACTACATCGTGCATTCCGAGATCAATCCCTCCGGAATCGTGCCCAAGGGACCGGAATTGACGCACTGGCTCGAACCGCACGGCCGCGAACAGTTGGGTGGCCGACCGTTCGGGGACGGCACACCGCCTCACCCGCCCATCCCGTCGGAAGTGGTTCCAGCAGAGCACTGGGCCACCAGATAGGTCGCGGCGGCTACTCCCCTGCGTACGTGCCGAAACTCCAGTACACACCTTCGGGATCACGGCAGGTGAACCCCCGCGAACCGTAGTCCTCGTCACGCAATCCCTGCGTGATCGTGGCGCCCGCCGCGACAGCGCGTTCGTGGAGTGCATCAGCTGCGTCCGCGTCGTCCACGACGATGTACACCGAACCGATTCCAGGCGGCAGGCCGGCGATCGCCGAATCGGTGCGCGGCGAACCCAGCATGATGCCGCCACCTCCCGGCCAGTCGAGTTGGGCGTGGTCCACCACGTCTCCCTCGCCGTAGACGACCTTCTCCACGAAACCGAAGGTGCTCACCAGAAAGTGGATTGCAGCCCGGGCGTCGAGGTAGCGCAGTGTCGGCCAGATGGTCGTCGAACGAGATTCCGAAGTGGCGGTCATAACACTCGAACTCCTGCCTGGGAAAACTCACGAAGAAAACCGAGTCTCGTACGAGCCTATGGCCCCTGCGATCACCGCCGCTACCGAAAACTTCACCTATTCTCGAGATACGGTCCACCTCGCTTCAGAGGAGGACAACTGTGGAGGGGCAGCAATGAGCAAGTCGACGAACAACGACAGCGGGCGTATCGAGAAGGTCCTCGTTTCCGTTCTCGACAACGGAAGCCGCCTGCAAGCGCCCGCAGTGGCCAAATACGTCAACCACGTCCGTAAAGCGCACCCCGACGAGTCACCTGCTCAGATCGTCGAGCGGATGGAGAAGATGTTCATTCTCGCCGTGACCGGAAGCGGCAGCGCCGTCGGTGCCACGGCCGCGGTGCCGGGCGTCGGAACAGTCGCGTCCATCGCTGCAGTCGGTGCGGAATCGGCTTTCTTCCTCGAAGCGTCGGCGCTGCTCACATTGGCAATAGCGTCTGTCCACGGAATCTCCGTGCAGGATCATCAGCAACGACGTGCCCTGGTACTGGCAGTCGCACTCGGCGAATCCGGCATGGAGATCGTCCAGAAGGCCACCGGGATCACGGCCAAGAACTGGGGAACGGCAATCACGAGCAAGATCCCCGGACCCACGATGAGGGGAATGAACAGCACCCTCGTGCGGAAATTCGTGACCAAGTACGCCGCCAAGCGCAGCGCACTGATCCTCGGCAAGCTCGTTCCCGCCGGAATCGGTGCGGTCATCGGCGGTGCGGGTAACCGTGCCATCGGCAAGGGCGTCGTCAAGAATGCGCGCGAAGCCTTCGGACCGGCACCGGCCAGGTGGACCGATCACCTGATCGTGATGCCTGCCGACGATGCCGCAGTGCTTCCCCAGACGGAGACACGCCGGGCCATCCGCAGATAGCCGTCCGGGCCGTAGGCTCGCATCACGTATTCGCCGCCGACCCGGGAGCAGCATTGACGAACACCGCAATGGGATCCTTCTCTGCCCCCATCGAGATTCGTGGGTTGACGAAGACGTTCAAGGCGGCGCGTGCGGTCAACGACCTGAGCTTCGACGTTCAGGCGGGCTCGATCACCGGGTTTCTCGGCCCGAACGGTTCGGGCAAGACGACCACGTTGCGGATGCTCCTCGGACTGGTGTCACCGACGTCGGGATCGGCCACGATCAACGGCACTCCGATGCGTTTGCTGTCCAACCCGGCCCGGACCGTCGGCGCAGTACTCGACGTCGGCAGTCTCCATCCGAAACGAACGGCGCTCGGACACCTCGAGATCTACGCGGCCGCTATCGGCACGCCGACCCAGCGCGCGGCGCAGGTGCTGGACATGGTCGGTCTGAGTTCGGTCGGAGCCCACAAGACCGGCACCTTCTCGCTCGGGATGCGCCAACGCCTGATCCTTGCCACCGCGATGCTCGGTGATCCCGAGATCCTCGTGCTCGACGAACCCGCGAACGGACTCGACCCCGAGGGCATGGCGTGGCTACGTCAGTTCCTGCAGACCTTCGCCGGTTCCGGCCGAACGGTTCTGATCTCGAGTCACGCGCTTCGTGAAGTGGAAGCGACCGTCGACAGCGTGGTCATCGTCAGCGCCGGCTCACTCGTCTACCAAGGGACCATGGACGAACTTCGTCGCTCCCAGCGCAGTCGACTGCTCGTCTCGTGTTCCAACCCAGCGCTCCTCGCCACGGCACTGGCCGCTCGGGGAATCATCGACGCCCAGATCACGCAGGACGGACGGCTCGCCGTGGGCGGCACCGACACGTCGGTGCTCCCACCGGTGGCGTCGGCGGCCGGTGTCACGATCTTCGGTGTCGCGACCGAAGGCGCAGATCTCGAGCAACTGTTCCTCGCGATGACAACACCGCAGTACGCGGTTCCCCAGGTCGGATACCACCGCCCACCCGGTCCCGGTTCCGGACCGGGCTATTACGGCCCTGCCGCATACGGACCTTCCGGAGGACACAGATGACCACGCTCGTGCGCGCGGAGACACTCAAAGTTCTCACCTTGCGCTACTGGTGGGCACTGGCCATCGCACCGGTGGTCGTGGCCGTGCTGATTGCTGCCTCGACTCGGACGTTCGTCGAAGTTGTGGCCGATTCGGCCGACACCACTTTCGACGTCGATGTCGTGTCCACCGGCGTCAGCCTCGGTGTCTCCAACACGCTTGTCCTGGTGTTCGCGGCCGTCTTCGGAGCGCTCACCGCCGGATCCGAATTCGGCTACAAGACTCTCACCACAACGTTCCTCACAGCTCGCGGCCGCGACGGAGTTCTCGGCGCAAAGCTTGCCGTCGTCGCGGTATTCGCCGTCGGCTACGCACTGGCGGTCGAAGTAGTCAGCATCGGCGCGATGTTGCTCTTCGGCCGGGACTTCAGCTTCACCACCGATCTCTTCGCCATCTGCGCCGCAGGCATTCTGGCGTGTGCGCTGTGGGCACTACTCGGCGCCGGGGTGGCCCTGCTCACCGGTTCGTCGATGGCCGGTGCCCTCTCGGTCATCCTGTGGTTCGTCCTCGGTGAATGGATCGTCCGCGCCGTGCTGCTCGCGATGGATCTCGGTGGGATCGGGGCCGCGCTTCCGGTATCGGCCACGATCGGCACGATCGTCAATGCGGCCCCGTCGATCGACGTCGACGCGTTTGCGTCCTGGCCGAGCGGCCCGATGATGCTGGCCGCTTGGGTAGTTCTGTTCTGCGGGCTCGGTTGGCTACGGACCAGGACCCGCGACATCACCTGAAAAAGCTGTCTGGGGCCGGGTCTACCGTGGATCTCGATGAACACGATCAACACGGACAGTCCGGTAGCTGGAGAGGTGGATCGAGCTCCGGGCTGGATCCGCCGCTTGGCCCACGCATGCTGGTTGCACCGAAGAGTTGCGATCGGCGCGCTACTCGTTACGGTCATCGCCTCTGCGATCGACATCTCGTTTCCTCTCCTGACCCGCTATGCGCTCGACGCCGCAAGCCAGGAGAACCCGGGCAAGGTGATCGGGTTCGTCGCGTTGGCGATCGCGTTGCTCGCGATCGTCCGCTTCGCGTGCCAGTACGGCCGACGGATGCTTGCCGGCCGACTCTCGCTCGACGTTCAACACGACTTGCGGCTCGCCCTGCTCGGTTCGCTGCAACGCCTCGACGGACGCGGGCAGGATCAGATCCGCACAGGCCAGGTGGTCTCCCGGTCCATCACGGATCTGCAGCTCGTCCAGGGTTTGCTCGCGATGGTGCCGATGTCCGCGGGAGCGCTCCTGCAATTCGTGCTGGCGATCGGCATCATGGCGTGGCTCTCGCCGCTGTTGACTCTCGTCGCTGTCGCCGTCATCCCAGCAGTAGGGCTGGTGGTGTTCCTGATGCGACCGATGCTCTTCGCCGCAACATGGTCCGCGCAGCAGCGTGCCGCCGACCTCGCCCAACACGTCGAGGAAACCGTCACCGGCGTTCGCGTCGTCAAGGGATTCGGGCAGGAACAACGAGCCGTCGACCAGCTGGAGAAACATAGCCGCACGCTGTACTCCGAGCGCCTTCGCGCCGCGTGGTTGAACGCGAAATTCGCGCCAACCATGGCCGCCTTGCCCCAGCTCGGGCAGGTGGGAGTGATCGCTCTCGGCGGGTATCTCGCACTGCACGACAAGATCACCGTGGGAACGTTTCTCGCGTTCGCCACCTACATCGTGACGATGACCGGAGTCACCCGAACTCTGTCGTCGGTCATCGTCATGGCGCAGCTGGCGCGCGCCGCTGTAGAGCGTGTCTACGACGTCATCAACGCTCAGCCGGACATCGCCGATCCAGACCATCCGGTGGACCTGCCCGACGGTCCTCTCGGAGTCACCTTCGACGACGTGGCATTCGGATTCGACACCGAACGCGACGTCCTGACCGGGCTGAACCTCCGCATAGAACCGGGCGAGACCGTCGCCGTCGTGGGTCCGGCCGCGTCGGGCAAGACCGCGTTGTCCTTGCTTCTCCCGCGGTTCTACGCACCGACTTCGGGTGCGGTGACAGTCGATACCGCCGGCGAGACGTTCCCCATCGGCGAACTGCGCAGTGAGCAGCTTCGTGCCGCCGTCAGCCTCGTCTTCGACGAGCCCTTCCTGTTCTCGGACACCATTGCCGCCAACATCGCTCTTGGCCGCGAGGACGCCTCCGACGAGGACATCCGCGACGCAGCAGCACTGGCACAGGCAGATTCGTTCATCGAGGCACTCCCGGACGGATACGACACCGTTGTCGGTGAACGAGGTCTGACGCTGTCGGGCGGCCAGCGTCAGCGCATCGCACTTGCCAGGGCACTGCTCGTCGACCCACGGATCCTGGTCCTCGACGACGCGACCTCCGCAGTCGATGCGGCTACCGAAGCCGCGATCTTCGACGCGTTCCGGGCCAGACGGCGCCAGACCACGCTCATCCTCGCTCACCGGCGGTCCACCCTGACGCTCGCAGACCGGGTCGCGGTTCTCGACGGCGGACGGATCATCGACTCCGGAACCGTGGACGAACTGGAAGCGCGATGTCCGCTCTTTCGTGCCCTGTTCTCCTCGCCGCCGGAACTACCGGCCGAACTCGACGACGTCGACTCCGATGCTTTCGGACGTGACCGCAGCGAGCCGACAACCGAGCAGTTGTGGCCGCAGGCACCGGAATCCGAAGCCGACAGCACAGCCGCTACGACGCAGGGTGCCGGCGGACCGATGGCCGGAGCGCTCAGCGGAATCGCGGTGACGCCGTCCCTGCGGGCAGCAGTCGACGCTCTCCCACCCGCACGCGAAGACCCCGGAATCGCTCCTGAGAGCCTGCGCGAATCGAATCCACAGTTCTCACTCCGACAGATCTTGACGCCGGTCCGCTGGGTTCTACTGGCGGTTGTCGTGTGCCTTGCCCTGGACTCCGCAGCGGCGATCGCATTTCCCTCCCTCGTCAGATACGCGATCGACCACGGAGTCGTGACCGCGGACAGCAGCACGCTCTGGATAGCGACGGCATTCGGCGCCCTCCTGGTCGCAGCGGACTGGGTCGTCGTCGCGGTCATGACGGTGCTCACCGCCCGGGCCGGCGAACGCGTGTTGTTCGGGCTCCGCGTACGCAGCTATGCACACCTACAGCGTCTGGGCCTGGACTACTACGAACGTGAATTGTCCGGGCGCATCATGACGCGCATGACCACCGACGTCGACGCGCTGTCGTCGTTCATCCAAACCGGCATGTCGACGGCGATCGTGAGCGTCCTGACCGTCGGCGGCATTTCGATCGCACTCCTGGCGACCGACGTGACGCTCGGACTGGTGGCGCTGGCCGTCATCCCACCGCTCGTGGTTGCGACCGTGATCTTCCGCAAGATCTCCTCGGTTGCCTACAGCCAGTCCCGCGAACGGATCTCGCTCGTCAATGCCGACTTCCAGGAGAACATCGCCGGTCTGCGAGCGGCTCAGGCCTACCGCCGCGAAGAAGGTGCGGCGCGTCGGTTCGCAGAACGCTCCGAAAGCTACCGCCGATCGCGGATGCGGTCGCAGCGAGCCATTTCGATCTACTTCCCGTTCATCTCGTTCCTGTCCGACCTCGCGTTGGCCGCAGTGGTGTTCGTCGGCGCGCACCAGATCGCCAACGGGTCGACGTCGCCCGGCGTACTGATCGCGTTCGTGCTCTACCTCGGCCTGCTGTTCGGACCGATTCAGCAACTCTCACAAGTGTTCGATGGTTACCAACAGGCAAACGTCGGATTGCAACGAATCGGTGACCTTCTGCGTACTCGGAGTTCGATCGAAACAGCCGACAGCGAGGATCTGATCGCGATCTCCGGACGGCTCGACGGCGCCGTCCATCTCGACGGGGTCGGGTTCCGGTACTCGGGTGCGGACGTCGACGCCCTCTCCGATTTCGATCTGCAGATTCCGCCGGGCACGACGGTTGCCCTCGTCGGCAGAACCGGTGCCGGGAAGTCGACGGTGGTGAAGTTGCTCGCCCGCTTCTACGACCCGACGTCCGGATCCGTCGACGTGGACGGAACCGACATCCGGAACTTCCACCTCTCGCAGTACCGACGTCGCCTCGGCGTGGTCCCGCAAGAGGCGCATCTGTTCACCGGCACGGTCGCCGACAACATCGCGTACGGGAGGCCGTCGGCGTCGCACGCGGAGATCGAGGAAGCGGCGCGTTCCGTCGGCGCACTGAATTCGATAGCCGACATGCGTGGAGGCATGAATCATCCCGTCGGCGAGCGCGGTCAGGGGCTCTCGGCAGGCCAACGCCAACTGATCGCATTGGCCCGTGCCGAACTGGTCGACCCGGACCTTCTGCTCCTCGACGAGGCGACCGCGACGCTCGATCCCGCGACCGAACGAATGGTGCTCGAAGCAAGTCGGTCGGTCACCCGGAAACGGACTTCCGTCGTCGTAGCTCACCGCCTCGCGACAGCTGCCCGAGCGGACCTCGTTGTCGTAGTTGACCGGGGACGTATCGTTGAATACGGCCCGCACGATGTTCTGCGGTATGCCGGTGGTCACTACTCGGGACTCTGGGATGCATCGCAGGCGCGTGAGGGGAATAATCTGACGTCGAGAACTGTCATCGAAGGCAACCCCGTCGCGTGACAGTCGGCACGGATTTGTACCGCCGAGAGGTAGTGCGCGATCGCAAGATCACGGACTTCCGTGAGACAGCTCACAAATTGTGTGCCGCACAATTGCTCGTCACACGCTCGGGCTAATCTCATATATATAGGCGCTCTGATCGGGTACCGAAATAGAAACGAGGCGAACACCTGCCGTGAGCAGCAGTTCTACATCCCAATTCGGACAGAACCAGTGGCTGGTTGACGAGATGTACCAACGCTTCCAGGACGATCCGTCGTCCGTGGATCCCAGTTGGCACGAATTCTTGACCGATTACTCGCCGGACTCGGCGAACACGGGAGGTGGAAACGGGACTGCCTCGAACGGCAACGCGGCTGCACCCGCCGCTGTTGTAGCTCCGCCTGCTGCTCCCAAGGCCACGCCTCCCGCCCCCAAGACCGCACCTCCTGCGCCGCCTGCCAAGGCGGCCGCACCGGCCCCCGCGAAGACGGCAGCGCCCGCCGCGAAGGCCGCCCCCGCCAAGCCTGCAGCAGCCAAGCCTGCGGCCGCTCCCGCGAAGCCCGCTCCCGCCGGCGGAGCCGAGGAAACCAAGGTTCTCCGCGGCGCCGCAGCAGCAGTCGTCAAGAACATGTCACTCTCGCTCGAGATTCCGACAGCAACCAGCGTGCGTGCCATCCCCGCGAAGCTGATGTTCGACAACCGCATCGTCATCAACAACCACCTCGCGCGTACCCGCGGCGGCAAGATCTCGTTCACCCACCTCCTGGGTTACGCGATCGTCCAGGCAGTCAACGCGTTCCCCAACATGAACCGGCACTTCGCCGAAATCGACGGCAAGCCGAACGCGGTCACCCCCGAGCACACCAATCTCGGACTCGCGATCGACCTTCCCGGCAAGGACGGCAACCGCTCACTGGTTGTTGCCGCCATCCGGAACACCGAGTCGATGAACTTCGTCCAGTTCCACGCGGCGTACGAGGACATCGTCCGACGCGCCCGTGAAGGCAAGCTCACCGGCGAAGACTTCACCGGCGTCACCATTTCGCTGACGAACCCGGGCGGCATCGGCACGGTTCACTCCGTTCCTCGCCTGATGAAGGGCCAGGGCGCCATCATCGGTGCCGGCGCGATGGAATACCCCGCCGAGTTCCAGGGCGCCAGCGACGAGAAGCTGGCCGAGATGGGCGTCGGCAAGTTGATGACCCTCACCTCGACCTACGATCACCGCATCATCCAGGGTGCCGAGTCGGGCGATTTCCTGCGCACGATCCACAACCTGCTGATCAGCGACGAGTTCTACGACGAGATCTTCCACGCGCTCGGCAACCCGTACGAGCCGGTGCGTTGGCGCAAGGACGTGCCGGAAGGCGCTGTCGACAAGAACACCCGTGTTCTCGAACTGATCGCTGCATACCGTGACCGCGGCCACCTCATGGCCGACACGGACCCGTTGCAGTTCGTCAAGGACAAGTTCCACAGCCACCCCGACCTCGACGTCATCAGCCACGGCCTGACGTTGTGGGATCTGGACCGCGAGTTCAAGGTCGGCGGCTTCCACGGCCAAGAGAAGATGAAGCTGCGCGACGTGTTGAGCGTGCTGCGCGACGCGTACTGCCGCCACGTCGGCGTCGAGTACACGCACATCCTCGAGACGGATCAGCGTCAGTGGATCCAGGACCGCGTCGAGGGCCATCACGCCAAGCCTTCGGTCGCTCAGCAGAAGTACATCCTGAGCAAGCTCAACGCCGCCGAGGCCTTCGAGACGTTCCTGCAGACCAAGTACGTCGGCCAGAAGCGCTTCTCGCTCGAAGGCGCCGAAGCCGTCATCCCGATGATGGACGCCGTGATCGACCAGGCCGCCGAGCACCAGCTCGACGAGGTCGTCATCGGAATGCCGCACCGTGGCCGTCTCAACGTGCTTGCCAACATCGTCGGCAAGCCGTACTCCAAGATCTTCACGGAGTTCGAGGGCAACATGAACCCGGCAGCCGCTCACGGCTCCGGCGACGTGAAGTACCACCTGGGCGCCAGCGGAACGTACATCCAGATGTTCGGTGACAACGACATCGCTGTCTCCTTGACCGCCAACCCGTCTCACCTCGAGGCCGTCGACCCGGTTCTCGAAGGCCTGGTCCGCGCAAAGCAGGACATCCTCGACAAGGGCGAAGAAGGCTTCACCGTCCTGCCGCTCATGCTGCACGGTGACGCTGCATTCGCCGGTCAGGGCGTTGTCGCCGAGACGCTGAACCTCTCGCTGCTTCGCGGCTACCGCACCGGCGGCACCGTACACATCGTCGTGAACAACCAGGTCGGCTTCACCACCGCTCCGGAACATTCACGCTCGTCCGAGTACTGCACCGACGTCGCGAAGATGATCGCCGCACCGGTCTTCCACGTCAACGGCGACGACCCCGAGGCGTGCGTCTGGGTTGCTCAGCTGGCCGTCGACTTCCGTGAGAAGTTCGGCAAGGACGTCGTCATCGACCTCATCTGCTACCGCCGCCGCGGTCACAACGAGGGCGACGATCCGTCGATGACCCAGCCGGCGATGTACGACGTCATCGACACCAAGCGCAGCGTTCGTAAGAGCTACACCGAGTCCCTCATCGGCCGCGGTGACATCTCGCTCAAGGAAGCCGAAGACGCACTTCGCGACTACCAGGGCCAGCTCGAACGGGTCTTCAACGAGGTCCGTGAACTCGAGAAGTTCCAGCCCGAACCGTCCGAGTCCGTCGAACTCGACCAGACTCCCCCGGCTCGCCTGACCACGGCTGTCGCTCCCGAGGTTCTCGAGCGCATCGGTGATGCGTTCGTCAACGTCCCCGACGGCTTCACCGTTCACCCGCGCGTCAAGCCGGTTGCCGAGAAGCGCCGAGAGATGGCCCGTGAGGGACATGTCGACTGGGCGTTCGCAGAATTGCTCGCGTTCGGCTCGTTGGCCGAGCAGGGTGCCTTGATCCGCCTCGCCGGTCAGGACTCCAAGCGTGGAACGTTCACGCAGCGTCACTCGGTCCTCATCGACCGCAAGACCGGCAACGAGTACAGCCCGATCGCCAAGATCGCTGCCGACGCCGAAAACGGCGGCAAGTTCATGGTCTACGACTCCGCACTCACCGAGTACGCAGGTCTGGGCTTCGAGTACGGATACTCGGTGGGTAACCCCGACGCTCTGGTCCTGTGGGAAGCGCAGTTCGGTGACTTCGTCAACGGCGCGCAGACCATCATCGACGAGTTCATCTCTTCGGGTGAGGCCAAGTGGGGTCAGCTCTCCGACGTCGTGCTGCTCCTGCCACACGGTCACGAGGGTCAGGGTCCGGACCACACCTCTGGTCGCATCGAGCGTTTCCTTCAGCTGTGTGCAGAAGGCTCGATGACCGTCGCGGTTCCGTCGACTCCGGCCAGCTACTTCCACCTGCTGCGTCGCCATCACCTCGACGGCATCCGCCGTCCGCTGGTGGTCTTCACGCCCAAGTCGATGCTGCGTAACAAGGCTGCAGTCAGCAACGTCGAGGACTTCACGACGGGCAAGTTCCGTTCCGTCTTCGAGGAGCCTGCATTCGAGAGCGGCGAAAGCGCCCGCGAATCGGTCAAGCGCGTTCTGCTGGTCAGCGGCAAGCTGTACTGGGAGCTTCTGGCGAAGAAGCACAAGGACGAGCGTGACGACATCGCAATCGTGCGCATGGAGCAGCTCTACCCCGTGCCGAAGCGTCGTCTCAAGGAGACCCTGGACCGTTACCCGAATGCGGATCAGTTCCGTTGGGTTCAGGAAGAGCCCGCAAACCAGGGTGCGTGGCCGT
This sequence comes from Rhodococcus sp. P4_F3_2, assembly GCF_056401335.1. Lineage (NCBI taxonomy): Bacteria > Bacillati > Actinomycetota > Actinomycetes > Mycobacteriales > Nocardiaceae > Rhodococcus > Rhodococcus sp. P4_F3_2. The sequence goes on along the minus strand of NZ_JBFUJN010000009.1, from coordinate 49,307 downwards.
TCCTCGGACTGGCTCTGCCGGATCTTCTGCCGGAGACCTTGACCGGCATCAAGCGCATCTCGCGTCGTCCGATGTCCGCTCCCTCTTCGGGATCGAGCAAGGTGCACGCGGTGGAGCAGCAGGAGATCTTGGACGAGGCGTTCCTGCCGACCAACTGAGCAGTGGCGTTCCTGCCGACCAAGTAAGCAGTGGCAGTACCCAAAGGCCGGGCCCCACATTCCGCAAGGAGTGTGGGGCCCGGCCTTTCTGCGTTCACGTCAATTCGATTGCAGCAGACCCAGATCCGGCCCGGCATCGAAGCCGACGGCGGCCAGTGCCAACGCGGGCAACGACTGAACCGTCAGGTCGATCAGTTCCTCGCGAGTGATTGCGGGCGCGCGGAGCCAACTGATGGTGGCTTCCTCGACAAACGCGATCCAACCTCGAACGGCCAACTCCACCTGAGGCGTTCGAGTCAGGCCGATCTTGGGGAGCTGATCGAGGGTTCTCTTGGCCATGATGTCGCGAGTCTGCTCGAACACCTCACGCATCTGCGGATCCCCCCTGGCGGTCCCCCGGAGCAGCGAGACGTAGGTATTGCGGTTCTCGGTCACGTAGTCGACGTACGACGCCAGCACCGATCGGAGGGTGAGCATCGGATCGTCCGACTCGCTCGGCTCCGTGCGCTGGAGCATCTGTTCACTGCTGTGTCGGACGATGGCGAGATGGAACTCGCTTTTCGACGCGAAGTAGTGGAACAGAAGCCCACGCGACACCCCCGCTTGATCGGCGATGTCCTCGACGGAAATCTGCTCGAGCGGCCGTTCGGCCAGCATGCGCGCCCCGAGGTCGATGAGTTGCGCTCGGCGTTGCGCAGGGTCGAGCCGCGTTCGCTTTACTGCGTCCATGCCCAATAGACTACTGAATATCCGTCAATAAGCTATTGACCATGACTCAATAAAGGCATATCGTTCCCTACATGAGTCTTCCAGTTACAGATACCTCAGCACCTGCCGCGGATACTCGCCACGTCGGCACACTGATCATCGGCAGCGGTTTCGCCGGTCTCGGTGCGGCGATCAAACTGGCACAGGCCGGCATCACCGACTATGTCGTTCTCGAGCGCGGCAACGACGTCGGTGGAACCTGGCGTGACAACAGCTACCCGGGCGCCGCGTGTGACGTGCCGTCGCATTTGTACTCGTACTCTTTTGCACTCAATCCGGAGTGGACGCGCTCCTTCTCCACCCAGCCCGAGATCTACAAGTACATCCAGTCGGTGGCCAACCGCCACAAGGTGCTCGACAAGCACATCTTCGACTGCGACGTTCTCTCAGCCCGATGGGACGAGTCGTCGGCTCAGTGGCACGTCAGCACCAACAAGGGTGAATTCGTCGCAAAGATCGTCGTCTCGGCCGTCGGCGCACTGTGTGAGCCTTCACTTCCGGACATCAAGGGCATCGACGGATTCAAGGGCGAGATCTTCCACTCCTCGCGCTGGAACCACGATGCCGATCTGACGGGCAAGCGCGTGGCCGTCATCGGAACCGGCGCCTCCGCCATCCAGATCGTGCCCGCTATCGGCAAGAAGGTCTCACACCTCGACGTGTACCAGCGCACGGCGCCGTGGATCCTGCCCCGCGCAGACCGCGAGTACACCAAGATCGAGCATCTCGCGTTCAAGTACCTCCCCGGCTTCCAGAAGTTGTGCCGCACCGGTATCTACTGGATGCGAGAGACGCAGGTCGTCGGCCTGGCCAAGGCGCCGGTCTTCATGAAGCCGCTGCAGTTCGCCGCCGAGCGTCACCTGAAGGCTCAGATCAAGGACAAGGATCTTCGTAAGAAGGTCATGCCCAACTTCCAGATCGGCTGCAAGCGCATGCTGATCTCGAACAACTACTTCCCCACCCTCGCCCAGGACAATGTCGACCTGGTGACCGAAGGCATCGAGGAGGTCACCGCCAGCGGGATCGTCTCGAAGACCGGCACCACCCGTGAGATCGATGCCATCGTCGTTGCGACCGGATTCCACGTCACCGACTCCCCCACCTTCGCGGGAATCTTCGGCAAGGACGGACGCTCGCTCGCCGAGGTCTTCGAAGAGACCGGCATGCAGGGATACAAGGGCGCGGCAGTTGCCAACTTCCCCAACATGTTCTTCCTGGTCGGCCCCAACACCGGCCTCGGACATTCGTCGATGGTCTTCATGATCGAGTCGCAGATCAACTACCTGGTCGACGCGATCGCCACCATCGACAAGTACGACATCGGCACCATCGAGGTGCGCAAGGACAAGCAGGACAAGTACAACAAGGACCTGCAGGCAGCTATGTCCAAGAGCGTGTGGAACAACGGTGGTTGCGCCAGCTGGTACATGGACAAGCACGGAAACAACACCACCCTGTGGCCTGGCTTCACCTTCCAGTTCCGCAATGCCACCAAGCATTTCGACCTCGCGGCATACCGCAGCGTCGCCACCTCGGATCTCGGCGCCGTCGGCACCGCGACCACTTCACAGATCGACCTCGACGACGAGAAGGCAGTAGCACAATGAGTGATTTTGCAGGCAAGGTCGTAGTCATCACCGGAGCGGGATCGGGCATCGGTCGCGCACTCGCACTGAACCTGGCCGGCCAGGGCGCCAAGTTGGCGATCTCCGACGTGGACACCGTCGGGCTCGCCGAGACAGCCCGTCTGGTGGAGGCCATCGGCGCCGAGGTGAAGTCGGACCATCTCGACGTCACCCAGCGCGAGGCGGTTCTCGAGTACGCCGACGCGGTTGTCGCCCATTTCGGCAAGGTCAACCAGATCTACAACAACGCCGGAATCGCGTACCACGGCACCTTCGAGAAGTCCGAGTTCAAGGACTTCGAACGGGTCATGGACGTCGACTTCTGGGGAGTTGTCAACGGCACCAAGGCATTCCTTCCCCACGTCATCGCCTCCGGTGACGGGCACATCGTGAACGTGTCGAGCCTCTTCGGTCTGCTGTCGATGCCGGGTCAGAGCGCCTACAACTCGGCCAAGTTCGCCGTTCGCGGTTTCACCGAGTCGCTTCGCCAGGAAATGCTGATCGCCAAGCACCCGGTGAAGGTGACCTGTGTGCACCCGGGCGGAATCAAGACCGCCATCGCACGCAACGCCACCGCAGGTCCGGGCGAAGATCTTGCGGTCTTCTCCGAGTTCTTCGACCGCAAGCTCGCGCGCACCACTCCGGAGGACGCCGCCAAGACGATCGTCAACGGTGTTCGCAAGAGCAAGCCGCGAGTTCTCATCGGGATGGACGCAATCGCACTCGACGCCTGGGTTCGCCTCGTAGGATCGGGCTACCAGCGCATCGTCGCGATCGTCGCCGGCCGAATGATGCCCAAGTCCAGCTGAGTTCGTTTCACAGCGTCGTTCGTTTCACAGCGCAGTTCGCATAAAGAGTCAGGAGCCCTGCCGGTGAGCACGTTCACCCTTCCGCTGCCCGTGGTCGCATTCTTGTTGAAGCCGTACTTCCGTCTGGCTTTCAACTCGCGGCTGCCGTATCGGATTCAACGTCTGCTGCTCGAGGCCGGGGCACCGCTACAGCAGGTTCCAGCGGGCGCCGTCGTGCGCCCGCTGGAGCTGGCTTGCCGACCGGCTGAGAAGATCACCGTCGGCGCAACCGAGCGCCCCACCGCAGTTCTCTACCTGCATGGCGGGGCGTACACGCTGGGTTCGCTGGCCACACACCGTTCTCTCGCAGCTCATCTCGCCCGTGAGTCGTCCAGTGCGGTCTTCACCTTGGACTACCGTCTCGCGCCGGAGAATCCGTATCCCGCCGCTCTCGACGACGCGGTCTCAGCCTTCATGCAGTTGGTCACCGAGTTCGACTATTCGGAAGACCGCGTTGCCATTGCCGGCGATTCGGCCGGTGGCGGTTTGGCCGCGGCGACCGCTCTGCGGCTGATCGAGCGTCACGGCGTGACCCCCGGCGCGCTCGCACTGATCTCGCCGTGGATCGATCCCGGCGATCGGGGTGCTACCAAAAAGGCCGACCTGGTGGTCAACACAGCTTGGTCCTTCGATGCCGCCGACGCTTACCTTGCCGGTGGCGACCGTACTGATCCTGGCTACGCGCCGATGCACGGCAAGCTCGACGGGTTGCCGCCCACCAGGATTCACGTCGGTTCCGAGGAAGTTCTCTACCCGCAGATCATGACGTTCACCGACAAGCTCTCCGCTGCCGGCGTCGACGTGTCCCTGGTGGAGTACGCACGACTGTGGCATGTGGCTCACGCACAGGCGTCACTGGTGAAGGAAGCAGCAGACGCCGTTGCCGATCTCGGCCAGTTCATCGCATCGAAACTGATTCGTGCCAAGGATGATTCGAGTTCAGCAGTGGGATCGAACAGTCACTGACGGGCCAACTCCGTCCATGTCACTGACGGGTGGCCCACTCCGTCCATGTCACTGACGGGTGGCCCACTCCGTCCATGTCACTGACGGGTGTCCCACCAGGTTCGGGCCACTTCCGAGGCTGACGCCTTGCCGCTCCGCACCTGCTCGATCATTGCGGCGAGATCGGTGGTGGACAGTTCACCCGCAACGACGCTGAGCGCCTTGACAGCCGAATCTCCCAGTGCGCCCGCCCGGAAGAGCGGAACGACATTCTGCGCAACCAGAACGTGATTCGAATCAGCGAGCACTGTGACGGCATCGGATTGCGCCAGCGCTGACAGCGTCGTGGTTCCGAATACCTGTGCACCGGGTACGTCTGCCGGCGTGGCCTGATCGACACCGGCGAAGACACACTCGGCGCCCTCGGCCAACTGTTCCACTGCCCCGTCCTCGACGAATCTCGCGGAGACGAGCGGCGTCGCCGCGGCACACGAAGGAGCAAAGGCTTCTATCGTCTTCGCTCCCAACGACTGTGCGTATCCTGTGTCGAGCGCAAGGACCGCACGATCTTCGGCCATCGCATAGTCTGAGACCGAAAGACCCTCCGGCAGAGAGCGACTCAAGGCTTCGAAGACGTCGTCGGCCTTGCGGGCCGGGGATGACGGGTCGTAGTGATCGAGCAGCGCACCGGTGAACTCGGGCACCAAGGTGACTCGCGCTGCGTCCAGAGCCTCGAGTGATTGGGTTCTGCCTCCACCCACCGATTCGACGCGAGCCGACAGACCGGAGGATGAGAGCACCGTCGAATACACCTCGGCCAACACCGAACTCTCCACTGATGCGTCAGCAGCCACCACGATCTGGTCACGAGACTCCGCTCCGGCGCTCTCTACCACCGAATCACCGTTTGCGCATCCGCTGAGAATTGGCAGGACCATCAGTGCTGCAACAACAGTCGAATACTTCGTGCGTGTGCTCTTCACCGAAATCCTCACATCCAATCCCATGGATCGAAAACCGTGCCATGTCGGTACCTATCGTTACACTTGTCGGGCGATGCGCGGTAACCAGTCCTGACGCAGCCACTCGGTGGCGGCGCCGTCGAAGCCACTCGGGTGGCTTCGCCACAAGGGGATGGTTTCCGACGCCCGAAACACGGGACGCCCGAAAAACCGGAAGGACGCTCATGCGCACCTCACGATTTCGTTCCAACCGTTGGCTCGTAGCCGCGGCAACCGTTGTCTCTCTGACTGCACTGACAGCGTGCGGTAGCAGTGACGGTGACTCCAACAGCGATCCCAACGCGGTTGTCGTCGGCTCCGCCAACTTCACCGAATCCGAGACGATCGCCAACATCTACGCCGAAGCACTGCGTGTCAACGGGTTCGATGTGTCCACGTCGTTCAATGTCGGCAGCCGTGAGGCGTACATTCCGGCGCTCAAGGACGGGTCGATCAGCGTCATTCCGGATTACACGGGAAATCTCCTGCAGTACTTGGATCCCGACAGCACGGCCACCAGCTCCGCTGATGTCCTCGCCGCTCTTCCCGCAGCTCTCGGGTCGGAATTGGCCATTGCGACGCCTGCATCCGCCGAGGACAAGGACGCCGTGGTCGTCACGAAGGAAACCGCTGACAAGTGGAACCTGAAGACGATCGCCGATCTGGCTCCGCATTCCGCCGAGGTCAAGTTCGGCGCTCCGGCCGAGTTCCAGGAACGTCCAGCCGGATTGCCCGGTTTGAAGTCCAATTACGGTCTCGACATCTCGGCAGCCAACTTCGTCCCGATCGCCGACGGCGGTGGACCGGCAACAGTGAAGGCTCTCTCGTCCGGCGACATCACGGCGGCAAACATCTTCACGACGTCTGCCTCCATCCCGGCAAACAACTTCGTGGTTCTCGAGGACCCGAAGAACAATTTCCCGGCTCAGAACGTGGTGCCGGTGCTGCGCGCGTCGAAGTCTTCCGACAAGTTGAAGACAGTCCTCGATGCGGTGTCCGCCAAGCTCACCACCGAAGAGTTGTTGGCACTCAACGTCCAGGTGTCCGGCGACACCAAGACGGAGCCGGCAGCGGCGGCCAAGGCGTGGGTGACGGCGCAAGGCCTCGACAAGCCGGTCTCGTAGTCACGTGATCACATTCGAGGGCGTCACCAAGCAGTATCCGGACGGCACCACCGCCGTCGACCGTCTCGATCTCACCATCGAGGCCGAGTCGTTCACGGTGTTCGTGGGGCCGTCCGGGTGCGGCAAGACGACGTCGATGCGCATGATCAACCGGATGATCACACCGACGTCGGGCAAGATCTTCGTCGACGGTCGTGACATCGCCCAGACCGACGCGGTGAAGCTGCGTCTCGGCATCGGGTACGTCATCCAGAACGCCGGCTTGCTTCCGCATCGCACCGTGATCGACAACGTCGCAACAGTTCCGGTACTGCGCGGTGAGTCCCGCCGCGCAGCGCGCAAAGCCGCGTTGGGGGTACTCGAACGAGTCGGTCTGGACATCTCCCTTGCCACCCGCTATCCCGGGCAACTCTCGGGTGGGCAGCAACAACGTGTGGGAGTCGCGCGTGCATTGGCTGCCGATCCGCCGATCCTGTTGATGGACGAGCCGTTCAGCGCCGTCGACCCGGTGGTGCGTGAGGATCTGCAGACCGAAATGCTCCGTCTTCAAAGCGAACTGAAGAAGACGATCGTCTTTGTCACCCACGACATCGACGAGGCAGTCAAACTCGGTGATCACATTGCCGTCTTCGGTCCCGGCGGGCGGCTTCAGCAGGTTGCGGCGCCTCGCGACGTGTTGGCCGCACCGGCAACGGATTTTGTCGCCGGATTTGTCGGACGCGATCGCGGATATCGGGGATTGTCGTTCCGCGCTGCCGACGAGGTTCCGTTGCACCCCGTACGCACGGCCGTCGAGAACGAATTGAAGGCTCTGCGTCTCGAATTGGGCGAGTGGGTTCTCGTGGTCACGGACAGCGGAAGTCCACAGGGATGGATCGACGTGACCGGCGTCGAAGGCCTGCGCTCGGGACGCACTCTCGCGCAGTCGACGTCGGCCGGTGGTTCGTTGTTCTCCCCCGGCGGTGATCTACGCCAAGCACTCGATGCGGCAATCTCGTCCCCTTCCGGTATCGGCGTTGCCGTCGACGGCGAGGGCGCGGTCATCGGCGGGATCCTTGGCTCCGAAGTCGTGGCGAAATTGGCAGATCAGCGTCGACGCGAGGACGAGGAACGCAACCGAGTCGCCTTCACCGAGGGATTCGGGGCGTAGCGGCATGCGCTGGCTCATCGACAATTTCTCGACGGTCGTGGACTACTCGAAGACCCATCTGTATCTGGCGCTGCTGCCCTTGCTGATCGGTCTCCTGATTGCCGTTCCGGTCGGAACAGCGATCCGCAACGTCAGATGGCTGCGCCGAATCACGTTGACCCTGGCGAGCATTGCGTTCACGATTCCGTCGCTCGCGCTGTTCGTCACCATCCCCCAGCTGTTCGGACTCAAGACCCTTGATCCGCTCAACGTCGTGATCGCACTGAGCGTCTATGCGACAGCACTGCTCATCCGGGCCGTGCCCGAAGCACTCGATTCGGTGCCGGACAACGTCATCGACGCTTCCACCGCCGTCGGGTTCACACCGCTACGACGCGCCCTGACGGTCGAGTTGCCGTTGGCACTGCCGGTGATGATCGCGAACATCAGAGTTATTGCCGTTACCAATATTTCGCTGGTTTCGGTCGGATCGCTGATCGGAATCGGCGGGCTGGGAGTTCTGTTCAAACAGGGCTACGACCGCGACTACCCGGACCAGATCGTTGCCGGCATCATCGCGATTGTCGTGCTGGCCCTGGCGCTCGACCTGATCCTGTATCTGATCGGCCGATTCCTGACCCCGTGGACCAGAACATCGACCTCGTCGAAGGTCCCCGCCGTCGTGGCTGCCGAGGGGGAACCCGTATGAGCATCTTCACCGGAGCCTGGGACTTCATCGTCGATCCCGGAAATTGGAGCGGCGACACCGGAATCGGCACCCGCATCCTCCAGCACCTCTGGTACAGCGTTCTGGCCGTGGCGCTTTCGGCTGTGATCGCGGTGCCCATCGGATTACTCATCGGCCATCTGCGTCGCGGTGAGATCGTGGTCGTCAGTCTGGTCAACGCACTGCGGTCACTGCCCACTCTCGGCCTGCTCACCTTCCTCGTTCTTCTCATGGGCCTGGGAGTGATGCCGCCGATTCTCGCCCTCGTCATCCTTGGTATTCCCCCACTACTCGCCGGCACGTACGCCGGAATTGCCAGCGTCGACCGCGGCGTCGTCGAGGCCGCGCGGGCGATGGGTATGACCGAACTCCAAGTGCTCTTCCGCGTCGAGATACCCAATGCGCTGCCATTGATTCTCGGCGGACTGCGTAACGCGACACTGCAGGTGATTGCCACGGCAACGGTCGCCGCCTACGTCAACCTCGGCGGCCTCGGCCGGTACATCTTCGACGGTCTCGCGCTCTACAAGTACGACCGAGTGGTCGTCGGCGCAATCCTGGTCGCGGTTGTGGCTCTGGTCGTGGACGGCTTACTGGCGCTGGTGGTCTGGGCATCGGTTCCCGGGACCGGCAGGCTGCGCCGAACACCCGACCTCACTCGTCTGTAGATCGGTACACACGAAAAGCCCCGATCGGAACCTTGTGTGCGGGTCCCGATCGGGGCTTTCGTAGTCCCTCTTAGCTGGTCACGCCCTCAGCATGCGCTGCGGCCGCGACGGCTTCCGCTACTGCGGGTGCCACGCGAGGGTCGAGTGGGCTGGGGACGATTTTGTCCGCCGCCAACTCGTCGCCGACCACCGACAGGATTGCCTCGGCGGCAGCGAGCTTCATACCTTCGGTGATGCGACGGGCGCCGGCGTCGAGCGCGCCCTTGAACACACCGGGGAAGGCGAGAACATTGTTGATCTGGTTCGGGAAATCACTGCGACCCGTAGCCACGATCGCCGCGTACTTCGACGCGGTTTCGGGGTGAATCTCCGGGTCCGGGTTGGAGAGCGCGAACACGATCGACTCGGGAGCCATCGAAGCGATGAGCTCCTCGGGGATCTTGCCCGCCGAGACACCGAGGAACACGTCGGCACCTTCGAGAGCCTCGATGGCACCACCGTGCAGGTCGCGGGGATTGGTGCGTGCCGCGAGTTCTGCCTTCACGTCGTTGAGGTCGCTGCGCTCGCCCGAGATGATGCCCTTCGAGTCCAGCACGATGACGTCGCTGATTCCGGCGGCGAGCAGGATGTTCGCGCACGCAACACCCGCAGCACCGGCGCCGGAGATGACGACCTTGAGTGTGGTGATGTCGCGGCTCTGAACCTTCACGGCGCCCTTGAGGGCAGCGAGGACCACGATGGCGGTTCCGTGCTGATCGTCGTGCATGACGGGGCAGTCGAGGGCTTCGATGACGCGCTTCTCGATCTCGAAGCAACGCGGCGCCGAAATGTCCTCGAGGTTGACCGCGCCGAAGCTCGGGCGCAGACGGATGAGCGTCTCGACGATCTCGTCGGGATCCTTGGTGTCGAGAACCAGCGGAATGGAGTTCAGTCCGGCGAAGTTCTTGAACAGTGCCGACTTGCCCTCCATGACGGGCAGCGACGCGCGGGGGCCGATGTCGCCGAGTCCGAGAACCGCGGTGCCGTCGCTGACCACGACGACAAGTCGGTTGGTCCACGTGTATCGATCGGCGAGGGTTTCGTCTGCAGCGATGGCGCGGCTCACCTGAGCAACACCCGGCGTGTAGGCGATCGAGAGGGCCCGCTGCGTATCGAGCGGTGCTGTGGTCTCGACCGAGAGCTTGCCACCGACGTGAGCGGCAAAGATTTCTTCGTCGGTCAACTCGACCTTGGGTACGTTGATGGCTTCAGTCACGAGCGACACGATGACACTCCTGATTAGTCCAGCCTCAAGCGGGGCTGGGTTACTGGGAAGTAATCCTTCGGACCGCTGCGAAACTACGTTCACAACGGTCAGAGATCATTTCTTCCGCGAACGACTACTGAGAAGAAGAGCATTCGGCGTGCGCGAGAAAGTGGGCCGCAATACATCCGAAGCGTCATGGTGTGGGGCGGGTGAGCCCTGGCGTATCCATGCAATCTAGGTTTCGGGAGAAATTCTGACGAAACCTGCACTTCGGGGCCGGGCTGTGGCGCCGCCTCGAAGTAACTCCAGTTTGCCACCAGAGTCGGATCACAATCAAATCCTCCAAGCGGTCGGATTCCTCACCACACTCGAACCCGAGCCGTCATTCCCACCCAGTCATCCCCACCCAGTCATCCCCACCACTGCGTCACCAACAACAGCCCCGCCACCACGAGCACGACCACCGATCCGGCAACCGCCGCGATACCCCGCCTGCGGTCGCACCAGATCTGCGCGGCCAAAGCAACCACCGAGGCCGCAATGTGCGCGGTGATCGACGTTGTTCCCGGACCCGGGAATCCGCGGTTGCCGCCCAGATATGCCGAACCGATGATGACGAGTGTCAAGACCACGATTCCGGCCGCCACGGTGCCGCTCAGGGCGCGTAGAGCGCGAACCAGCAGCCATTGTCGTTTGTCGGCGGGATAGTCGTAATCGTCTTCGTACTGATAATCCTGATAATCCTGGTACCGGTAGTCGTCCTCGTACCTGTCGTCGTATGTCATCTCTTACGCTCCCGCGACGAATCCGCGGACTGATTCCGCAATGAGTTGAACTGCGATGGCGGCGAGCAAAAGACCGGCGATGCGTGCCAGCAGGCTGATGCCACCCTCACCCAGTATCCGGATCAGTGCCGTCGAGAAGCGCAGGACCACGAACAGCACGAGGTGGATGGACAGAATCGCCAACGCGATCGCCAGATACGACGCCGCTTCACCATCGGCCTGGGCGACAAAGACGATGACAGCCGCAATTGCACCGGGACCGGCCATCATCGGCGTTCCCAGCGGAACGAGTGCGACGTTGACGTCGTCGGCTCCCTGCGGACGGTTGGAGGCCTTCCCGGTCAGCAGTTCGAGTGCGATGAGAAGCAGCAGTAATCCGCCTGCGCCCTGCAACGCCGGAATGCCGATGTGAAGGTAGTTGAGTATCGCCTGACCGCCGATGGCAAAGACCGAGATGACCGCAAGGGAGACGGCGGGGGCCTGCCATGCCGCTCGGTTGCGATCTTCACGGCTCTTGCGGCCGACCAGTGACAAGAACACCGGGATGACTCCGGGCGGGTCCATGATCACGAACAGCGTGATGAACACGGTGAGGTAGAGCGTGGTGTCGAGCATCAGCGCCCAAGTACCTCCACGCCGGTGGCAGCCGAGACGAGTTTGTCGAACTCGGCCTCGTCCGTCAGCTCGTCGCCGAGTCCGATCGTCTTGTTCTCGCCGTGGTAGTCCGAGGATCCGGTGACTGCCAAGCCCAGGTCGACGGCCAGGCTGCGCAGGACGTCACGATCGTCGCTGCGATGGTCCGGGTGATCGACTTCGAGACCCCCGAGACCCAGATCGGCCAGATCACGGATGTGGTCGAGCGCAAGCAATCCGCCGCGCGAACGGGCACGTCCATGCGCAAGGACAGTTACTCCCCCGGCCGCTGCCACCAGTTCGACGGCGTACTCGAGCGGAGTGTCGTACTTGGGAACGTCGTATCTCCCTCGACTGGACAACAGGTCGGAGAAAGCCTCACTGATGCTCGACACCACTCCCGCTCGCATCAGGGCCGCTGCGACGTGCGGGCGTCCGACGGACGGACCGGCGTCAGCCAAGATCTGATCGGGATCGACGGGCAGACCGTCGCGCGCCATCATGGTCGTCATCACCCGGATACGTTCGACGCGTTCGGCGCGCAGTCGCTCACGTTCCTTGGCGAATTCGGGGTGCGTCGGATCGAACAGGTACGCCAGCAGATGAACAGCGACCGGCCAACCACGCTCACCTCGACCTTCGCACGACATCTCCATCCCACGAACCAGGCTGACGCCGGCCGGCAAGGCGTGCGCCGCCTCGGCCCAGCCCGAAGTCGTGTCGTGATCGGTGATGGCGACGACGTCGAGTCCGGCGTCGGCTGCGGCGCGCATGAGGGCAGCCGGGGTATCGGTGCCGTCCGATGCGTTGGAGTGGGTGTGAAGGTCTATTCGCACTGTTCCAGTGTGTCAGCAATCGGCAACTTCATCGCGCTCCGGTGGCCGAGCCGGAAGCTGACGTACGATTACGCCGCAGCGGCAGCGCAATTCGATCACGTGTCGCCGCAGTGCCGTTCCCCTGCACTACAGACCGAGAAGGAGCGAGCGTGCCAACCATGCCGTCACTGCCGAATTGGTCGAACGGCAAATCGACGCAAGCCGATGCGCCCAAGATCCCCGTTCCGGCAGCCCGCGCGATCGTCGACTGCGCGGTCTACGTTGACGGCGTGCGGTTGCCGGGCAAGTACACGCACCGCGCCGCGTTGGCCGAGGTCCGTAGTCGAGACAACGCGTTCGTCTGGGTGGGCATGCATGCACCCGACGAAGGCCAGATGCAAGATGTCGCAGCAACTTTCGGACTCCACGAGTTGATGGTCGAGGATGCCGTCCATGCACACGAGCGCCCGAAACTCGAACGCTACGACGACGTCATGTTCCTGGTGCTGCGCACGGTCGTCTACGTACCGCACGAGTCCGTCGCGACGGCGAGCGAGATCGTCGAAACCGGCGAGATCATGGTGTTCGTCGGTCCCGACTTCGTGGTGACCGTCCGTCACGGGGATCACTCCGAACTGGCAAGCGTGCGCAAGTCACTCGAGCAGAATCCCGAGCGTCTCGCCATGGGCCCGTTCGCGGTGTTGCACGCGATCACCGACCACGTCGTCGACAGCTATCTCTCCGTCATTCAACTCGTCGAGCAGGACGTCGACAGCATGGAAGAGTTGGTGTTCAACCCGCGGAACACCGTTGCCGTCGAGCATATCTACCTGCTCAAACGTGAAATCGTCGAACTACGACGCTCGGTCACTCCACTCGGATTGCCACTTCTCCAACTGACCCAGCCCGCGGGCGGCCTCGTCCCGAAGGAGATCCGGCGATACTTCCGTGACGTAAGGGATCACCACACGATCGTGGCCGAACGTATCTCGGAATACGACGAGGTGTTGAGCTCTCTGGTCGATGCCGCACTCGCGAAGATCGCGGTGCAACAGAACACCGACATGCGCAAGATCTCGGCTTGGGTCGCAATCGCCGCCGTGCCGACGGGCGTTGCCGGTATCTACGGAATGAACTTCGAGAACATGCCGGAACTCGGTTACAAGTACGGCTATCAGTCCATCCTGTTCCTCATCGCGTCGGTGTGTGTCGGCTTGTTCTTTCTCTTCCGTCGCAACAACTGGCTGTGAACCTCGCACGCTGACTCCCTGTACTTGCCACCGTCGCAGGCGGACAATGGATATGGGTACGCATTTTCATTCCGTTCCCGAAATTCATTTTGCGACAAGCAAATTCAGATCCAGGAGAGATGGAGGAACAACCATGCCTACAGTCGAGCAGTCTGTAGAGATCGCGTTGCCACCCAAGGACGTCTGGGAGTACATCGCCGTCGCCGAGAACTGGCCCAACTGGGAGAATTCGATGGTCGAGTGCAAACAGATCACCGACGGCCCGATGGGCGTGGGAAGCCGTTGGCACGGTGTCTCGAGAATCCTGGGCAAGCGCCTCGAGTGGACATCCGAATTCACCGAGTACGACCCACCGAGATCGTCGAAATCGACGTCCGTCGAAAGTCCGGTCAGCTTCTCGCAGACCACGACCTGCGAAGAAGTCGGTGACGGCACTCGGGTCACCTACCGACTCGACAGCGAAAGCGGACTCGGCGGCGTATTCGGCAAGATGGCCGACCCGATCGTGACGAAAGCATTTTCACGGACCGTTCGGGTAAGTCTCGAGAACTTGGCGGACATCCTCGTGCACGCCGAATGATCTGACGGACAAAGCGCCGGCGCAGCTAGAGCGAGGCAGCGGAACGGTGCGGATCGCGAATGTCGATCCCCGCCTCGGTCCACGCTTCCCGCAGTGCCTCCGCGCCGCGCAGACGCACCCAGGCGGCTTCGGTACCGGTCAGGGGGACCACACCAAGGAAGCGCACCGGATCGAACGGCTCCGGCAGCGTCAGGTCGGCGATCCCGCTGTCACCGAGAAGCACCGCCGTGAACGCAGTGTCCTTCCACAGCGGCTCGCCCAGGTCCAACAGTGCGTCCTCGAGCAGCACGACGCCTTCGACGGACGGCGCCGCAGCCAGCACCGCGAGCGTCCTGGCCACACCCGACGCGACACCCGTGCCACCGCGCAGGGTGAGCACCAACTCGGCGCGAGGACCGCGTGTGGGGTCTGCGACCAGTTCATTGGGGTCGCCCATCGGGTGACGCGAGCACCCCAGTGTGACGTAGCGGACCAGGCCGTCGGGTGATTCGAAACGCAGCACGTCCAGCGGTTCGACACCGAGGAACGTCACTGAGGCCGCGGTGGGGTCCGGCCCCTCGATGCTGCTGACGAGATGGGCCCGGACGGAAGATACGACGCTGTCTGACACTCGTCCATCTAAACACCGTGCCCGCGAGGTTCGCAGCGCAGATACCTCGCGGTGGCGGTAGCGTCGTCGAAATGGTCTCCGTTCTCGCTGTCAGCGACGAGACCGTCGAATTCCTGTGGAGCAGTCAAGTTCGTTCACTCGGAGTCGACGTGATCCTCGGCGCGGGCGATCTGCCGTTTGCGTATCTGGAGTACCTGTCTGACCAACTGAATGCGCCCTGCGTGTTCGTTCCCGGGAACCACGACGTCGATCTGTCCGGATATTCGAACAAGAGATCCGGTTGGATGCGGGCAGGTATGCCGGCGCAGTGGCCCGGCCCGACCGGCGCAGTCAACGCCGACGGACGCATCGTGACCGTCGCCGGTCTGCGGATCGCGGGCCTCGGTGGTTCCATCCGATACAACACGGGTCCCAATCAGTGGTCCGAGCGCCAGCAGAGCCGACGCGCCCGCTCGCTCACCTGGCGAAACGCCTGGCAATCGCGGCTTCCCGGCGGCCGGGCGGGCGTGGATGTGCTGCTCACCCACAGCCCCGCCCGCGGTGTCGGCGACGCCGAGGATCGGCCACATCGTGGGTTCGAATGCTTCACCCCCTTGATCCGCACCCTCGATCCGACGGTCATGATTCACGGACACATCCACCCGCACGGGCGAACACCTCTCGATCTGGAGGTAGGCCGGACTATCGTGCTCAATACCGTCGGCTTCACGCTGATGGAGATTTCCCCAGGTACTCCGCCGACGATCGTGAGGCGCCGACATGGCTCGTGACACCGGATTTCCCACAGCCGACGCGGAAAACGACTTCGCTCGTCAGCGTCGACGCGCCGACGTTGCCCGTCTGGTCAGTTGGCTACGACGCGAACCGGACGACGTCAACGCGATCCTGCCGTTCGACGAGGTTGTCGCAGCGCTCGGCAAGGTTGGTGAGAAGTCTCTGGGTCTACAGGTCGTCACCATCGAATCGATAGTCGGAAGTGTCGACCGCACAGGTGATTTCGACAGGTACTTCCGTCCGACGTCCACTCATTCGCGCGCTCGTTGGGAGCGACTTGCGGTGGCGCAACGACGCGGCGAATCGGTGCCACCCGTTCAGTTGTACCGTGTCGGCTCCATGCATTTCGTGATCGACGGACACCACCGAGTGTCCATTGCGTGTGCGATGCACCAGAAGACAATCGACGCGTACGTCACCGAGATCATCACGCGCATCTCGCCGGAAGGCATCACTCAGCGCGCCGATCTGCTCATCAAGGACCATCGCCGACTCTTCCTCACTCGCGTTCCGCTGCAGGGTTCACAACGCGAAGCTGTCCAGGTCACCGACCCGTGGGAGTACGCCGAACTCAGTGAGTGCGTGGAGGCGTGGGGTTTTCGGCTCATGCAGGAAAAGGGCGAGTTCCTCGGCCGAGACACGGTCGCCCGGCGCTGGTTCGGCGAGGAGTTTCTCCCCGTCGTGCGAATGCTGAGGGGCGCCGACATGTTGCCCGAGCACACCGACGCCGAAGCGTACTTGTGGATCGCCCGGGAGCGGTACCGACTGGTGCGGCGGCACATGTGGAATGACGAGATCGTGGCCGAACTACGCGATCGAGCACCGCGAAAGCACAAGCCTGCTACGTAGCGACAGCGAACCGCACCTCTCGGGTCGGGATCTTCGGGTGCATGAACTTCAGCAACGAACGCGCTTCTTTCTCGATGGACGCGAGTGCGGTCTTCGGTTGCTGCGCAAACAGAGTCGCGCTCAACTCGACCGTCTCCTTGGCCGGCGTCACCGTCGCGAATCCCACCACCTTTCCGCGCACCAGGATGGCGGGCTTGATGATGCCGTTGACGGTGAAGACGCGAGTTCGATACTGCTCGTCCATGATTCGCGAGCGGTCGGCGTGCGAGAGCAGGATGTTGTCGAACGGAGCAAGGATTCTGACCGGCGGTGTTCCGGAGTTCGGTCGTGGCGCATCCGGCAGGTCGAACACCTCGGCCCCTTTCGCGTTGACAAAGTTGATCAGGCCGGGACGTAGCCTCTCGAAGACTTCGGCGAGTCTCGTGAGCCCCGACCATGCTTGCGCATCCTTCACGCTCGCGGGCCCGAAGGCAGCCAGATAGCGCAGCACCATCGCGTCGGGATCTGCAGATGAACTCACTTCTGCGCCAAGCCAATTCTCCAAGGTCGTCAGTGCCGGCGCTCCGGATCGTCCCCACAGACCTCGCGGTGGCACCTGCACCATCGGCAGAAGCCCTCGAACTCCGTGCGCCAGTCCCTCGGCCGCGTGGCCGGGAAAGCGCTCTGCCAGTATCGGTCTCATCTGCATCTGAGTGAGCGGCCCGTCCGCTACCAGGTCACGCCCCGCCTGCGCCAGCGCGTCGAGATCCAACCCGGTGAGCGCCGCACGCTGAGTGCTGTTGGTGTGGAGATCGCGTTCCATGATCGTCTGAACCGTGGCACGGAAGGGACCCGCATCGGCGGCCGAGAGGGCAAAGACCGTGCCCCGCATGGCAACCAGCCGCACCACCTGGCGCTTCTCGACAAGGGTTGAGAGGTCTTCTGCCGCAAAGTTCTTCAGCCGTGCCCACAGTGCCAGGTAGGGCGGATTCGGCGCCTGGGCCTGCAGACCTGCCAGGTGCTCGATCGCATCCAACGCGCTGACCTCGGCCCGCCGCAGCAGGAACTGCCGCGCCAGAGTCGCCAGGTTGAGCTCGCGATCTGTGATCAGTGCAGCCATCGACAACTCCTCAACGATCGTGGTCAGGGGGCGGTGACGATCTCGAACGGTATCTCGACTCGCGCGAGGGTTCCGGACTCTTCACCCGGTCCGACCGAGAACGAGCCACCAGCGGCAACCACACGCAGTTCGTGCGAGAGCAGTCCGATGTGCCCGGCGGCCCGTCGTTCGGCAATCCGATCGGCGCTGATCCCCCGACCGTCGTCCGAGACCACGAGCACCACACGGTGGTCCAGCCGCGCAAGCTCGATCCGGACGTTCTGCGCGCCGGCATGTTTGACGACGTTGCCCAGAAGCTCTCGGGTGGCGCCGAACAAGACCTCGTCCGCGGACGTGCGTAAATCGTCGTTCCAGCCCGAAGTGTCGACGTCGACCACCACTCCGCCGCGTCCCTGCGCCGAGCGCGCGAGGTCCCCGATCGCGCGGGCAAGGCCAACGTGGACGAGAACTGTGGGATGTAGTTCCGAGACGGACGATCTCAGCAGCGTTGTCGCTTCACCGAGCGCTTTCCCGGCTCGCGCCAACGCGACGGGTTCCGCACTGCCTGCCAATTCGTCGAGATCCATCCGCGCCGCGAGAACGTACTGGAGCGCCCCGTCGTGCAATTGCTCGGACAGTTCTGTGCGCTCACGCTGCTCGAGCCCCATGAGTTCGGCCAGAAGGCTCGTGCGATGCCCGACGAGGTGCCCGATGGTCAACACTCGTGATCTTTGAATCCGAGTCAATCCGATTGCGCCCGCACCCACCCCGGCCAAGGCCATGGTACTCAGCAGGATCGACGGCCACGGCTCGGAATTCGAAGTCATCGTTGCCCAACTGGAAGCAAAAAACACACCGATCGTGCACGCAACGACGCCGACACACACGTCCGTCCGCAGTTGCGTACACGCAAGAACCGGAATGACGAAGAGCCCGTTGCTCAAGATGTCGGCGGTCCAACTCTGCTCGGCTGCGAGACCGGTCAGCAATGTCAGAGTTGCGAGCACGGCGAGGTCGACGAACAAGCCGAGCCAGATCATCGTCACCGGGCCGGTGCCGCCTTTGCGGATCCACAGCGCCACGGCTGCCGACCAGAGGGCATAGGCGCCCAGAATCGCGAAACACCATCCCGCGTCGTTCATCGGCGGGACGAAGATCAGCGTCAGGGCGATGAACAGCACCAGAGCGCCGCGCACCGTCAGTTGGAGGTACGCACCGCGGTAGGCGTGTTCGCGCATGATCCGTTCGAGGTCCGGGCCGCCGGGCAGGTGCTCGGTTCGTACCGAGGATTCGTTCATCTGTCCTCCTGTGCCGCCCATCCCAGTTCCCTGTGAATGAGCTTCGCACACGAGATTTCACAATCAACCCGCAATACCGTGAATGGCACAGCATTCACCGAACCTCGAAACCACGCAGGAGTGCTCATGATCTCGACCCGAGCAAGCAAGCGCCGCATCGCCACTCGATTTGCCGTCGCCGGCGCCCTGGCAGCGGCGCCGATCGCCGTGGTCGCCGGGACAGCGCAAGCCGCCCCGGCCTCCACCCATCACGAACAATTCGGCCGCCTGGTCCCCCTGCCCGAGCCGGCCGACGCAGCGCCCGGCCCCGAACAGGGACCGCTCCCCTGGGGCGCGACGTATTCGGTCACCTTGCCCGGGTAAAGGTCACAGCAGCAGATTGGCTCCCGTACCGCCGTCGAACACTGCGATCTTGGCGGGATCGAACCACAGATCGATAGACCTGCCCTGGGCCACGGTGGACTCCGACGAGAGCCTGGCAACCAGTTGACCGCCACCAGCGACGGCCGTTCCCGAATCGGCGGCGAGTTCCTCGAGTTCACGAGAATTGACGGCGGGGCCACCAGCGAGGAAATACGCGTACTTGTCGGAACCCATCGATTCCAGCACGTCGACGTCGACGGTGAACGTCCCACCGTGCGGCTTCTGCGCTGCATCGACCAGCGCCACGTCCTCGAAATGTTCCGGCCTGATACCGACCACGACGTCCTTGCCCGAGCCGCTGCCCGAGATCTTCGACTGCGCCGCCGCGGGCAGGCGAACATCGCCGATCGGCGTGCTGACGCCGTCCGCCGTCAACTGTCCGGGGAAGAAGTTCATGGACGGGGACCCGATGAACCCCGCCACGAACAGATTGTTCGGACGATCGTAGAGTTCCTGCGGCGCACCGATCTGTTGCACGATTCCGCCGCGCAGCACGACTACCCGATCGCCGAGCGTCATCGCCTCGGTCTGGTCGTGGGTCACGTAAATCGTTGTCGTACCGAGTCGCTGCTGCAGTCGGGCGATCTCCGTCCGCATCTGCACGCGCAGTTTGGCGTCCAGGTTGGAAAGCGGCTCGTCCATGAGAAACGCCTTCGGGCTGCGCACGATTGCGCGTCCCATCGCGACACGCTGACGCTGACCGCCCGACAGGTTCGCCGGTTTGCGATCGAGATGCTGGGTGAGGTCGAGCACCCGCGCCGCGTCGTCGACCTTGGCGTTGATCTCGTCCTTGGACATCTTCGCCAATGTCAGTGGGAACGCGATGTTCTGGCGCACCGTCATGTGCGGATACAGAGCATACGACTGGAACACCATCGCGATGTCGCGGTCCTTGGGGGCGCGTTCGTTGACGCGTTCACCCGCAATCCTCAGCTCGCCGGTCGAAATGTCTTCCAGCCCGGCAATCATGTTGAGGGTCGTGGATTTTCCACAACCGGACGGGCCCACGAGAATGATGAATTCTCCGTCGGCGATGGTGATGTCGACATCACTGACCGCCTTGGCTCCGTCCGGGTACAGCTTGGTCACCTTGTCCAGCACGATCTCGGCCACAGGCTTATCCCTTCACTGCGCCGGAAGTTAGCCCGGCCACGATACGACGTTGGAAGAACAGAACAAAGATGATGATCGGAATGGTGATGACCATGGCGGCCGCGGCAATCGACCCGGTGGGCTCCTCGAATTGTGAAGCGCCGGTGAAGTTCGCGATGGCCGCAGGGGCGGTGATTGAGCGTTCGGTCGACGTCAACGAGATCGCGAACAACAGATCGTTCCAGCAGAAGATGAAAACCAAGATGCCCGCAGTGACGATGCCGGGCGCGGCGAGAGGAGCCACCACCTTCCGGAACGCCTGACCCGGCGTCGCGCCGTCCATCTGAGCCGCCTTCTCGAGTTCCCACGGAATCTCTTTGAAGAACGCCGAGAGCGTGTAGATCGCCAACGGCAACGCAAAGGTGATGTACGGCAGGATGAGTCCGGCCCAGGTGTCGAAGAGTCCGAGCCGTCGTTCGATGTCGAACAGCGGGCTCACCAATGAAATCTGCGGGAACATCGCGATCAGCAGTGCAACACCCACCAGCAGCTTCTTGCCCGGGAAATCCAGGCGCGCAATGGCGTACGCCGCCATGGTCCCGATCACCACGGCGATGACCGTCGAGATGAGTCCGATACCGATGGAGTTGATCAGAGCACTGGTGAAGGCGCTGGTGTCGAAGATTCCTCGGTAGTTGTCCAGGGTCCACTTCTCCGGAATGAACTTGCCGTCCTTGATGGTTCCGGCCGGTTTGAAGGACAGGCTGGCGATCCACAGGACGGGAACCAGCGCGTACAGCAAGACCAGAAGGTTGACGACGGACCAGCTGATCTTGAGTCTGGGAGTCACGGTCATGTCAGCGTCCTTCCGTATCGGATCCGGGAGCCGAAGCACCGAAAAGTTTGATGAAGATGAACGCGATCACGGCCACACACACGAAGATCAGCACGCTGATCGCGGATCCGATGCCCAAGTTGAATGCCTTGAACAGATTGTCGTAACCCAGAATCGACACCGACCCGGTGTCGTTCGCTCCCTTCGTCAGCACGTAGATGTTGTCGAAGATGCGGAATGCGTCGAGTGTGCGGAACAGCAGAGCGACGAGGATGGCGGGCTTCATCAGCGGAAGGATGATGCGTACCAACCGGGTCCACGCGCCGGCGCCGTCCACCTGAGCCGCCTTGAGAAGGTCATCGGGCACGAGCGCCAAGCCGGCCAGCAGGAGCAGCGCCATGAACGGCGTCGTCTTCCAGACCTCGGCAAGGACGATGATCGCGAGCGACGGGATCTGGTCGGTGAGCGGCGCACTGCCGTCGGGCAGGAGATTGGCGAGGTAGCCGGTCCCCGGCGTCCACGCGTAGTACCAGCTGTATGCCGCCGCGACGGTGACGATGCCGTACGGGATGAGCACAACGGTGCGGACGAGCCCCTTACCCACGATCGTTCGGTGCATCACCAGTGCGATGGTCAGTCCGAGAACGAACTCGATGACGACCGAGACGACAGTGATCGACGTCGTCACCGCGAACGCTTGCCACCAGTAACCGTCGGTCAGCACCGACACGTAGTTGTCGAACCACACGAACTTTCGTTGATCCGGGAAGCGCAGGTCGTAGCGCTGCAAACTCAGCCAAACGGCGTAGACCACCGGATATGCGGTCACCGCGATCATGAGAATCGCGGCCGGGGCCACCAGCCAGAGACCGAGGCGACGCTCGGCCGCCTTTCCGTCCGACATCTTCGACTTCGCGGAGTGCTTCGGCTCCGGCGAGGGCGTCGCGACTGTTGGTGCAGCTCCCGAATTTTCGCTGTCGATCGTCACGGAATCAGCCCCTCGGAATTGACTGCCTTACGTACCTGCTCGGCAAGATCGTTCACGGTCGATTCCGGATCGATGTTTCCCACAGGGTTCAGCGTGGCAGTGATGAGCGTCGAAATACTCTGATAGGCAGGAGAAACCGGACGAACCGAAGCGGTGTCCAGGCTGTCGCGAACCTCACGCCACGCCGGGTACGCCTCCTGGAACGCCGGGTCGTCGTACAGGCTCTCGAGAGTCGGCGGAACGCCACCGGCTACCGCGTTGTTGCGCTGATTCTCCTCGTTACGCAGACAGGTGAGCGCCTCGAACGCGAGGTCCGGATGCTGGCTGGTCTTGGCCACCGCTACGTTGAAGCCGCCGATCGTGACCTCGGCCGGCTTACCCTCGATCACCGAGGGATACGGAGCGGCAAGGAAATTCCGTTCTCCGTTCACCGTGAGCACCGTGTTTCCGGTGTTCTCACTGGTGACGTTGCCCTTGTCGTCGATGTACGGCAGATCGCCCTTCTCGGCGTTCTCCATGATGCCGGGCAGCACGAACGGCCAGTTGACCTGGAAGGCAGATTTGCCGCTCTCCATACCCAGTCGCGACGACGCTTCATCCCCCTGCGAGATCGAGGGATCCGCACCCTTCGCGGTAGCGACGCGCTTCATGACGGTCAGCGCCTGCTGGGCAGCATCACCGTCGGCCACCGTCACGGTTGTTCCGTCGGGCCCCACCACCGATCCGCCGGCACTGGCGAGAAGGGTGTTGAACCAGACCATCAATCCTTCGTACTGCTTGCCCTGCACACCGATCCAGCTGGGGCGCCCCTCCGCGGCCAGGCCTTCGGAGATGTCGATCATCTGATCCCAGGTTGGGGGTGGTTGCCCGTCCGGCATCAAATCCTTTCGATACCAGAGCAATTGGGTGTTGGTGTTCAATGGCGCCGCATAGAGCTGGTCCTGCCACTTCGCCGACTCCAGCGGACCCGCGAGAGTCCCGTTGCTGACCTCGGCCGCCACGTCGTCAGGAAGCGGCAATGCCCATCCGGCTTCGGCGAATTCGGCAGTCCACACCACGTCGAGCGTCATCAGATCGAGTGACTTGTCATTGCCGGTCAGACGCCGGGCCAACTGAAGTCGCTGGTCGTCGGCACCCTTGGGCAGAGTTTTCTGCTCGACCCGGTACGCGCCGTTCGACGCCGCCGAACAATTGGCGGCGGCCTCCGCATACTGCTCGGCGCCGTCGGCGGCGGTGTAGAAGGACAGCACCACGCCGTCGTCATTGTCTGATCCACACGCACTGAGCAAGGGCGCCAACAACAATGTCGCCGCGCTGAGCAGCCCCACCCTCAATTTCTTCTTCTGCCCCGCCTGCAATCTCTTGTTCTGCACAGCCGTCCTCCTCGGGCGGCGAGACGGCACAGTCGATTCGGCTGGCCGACGCACCACACATCGGCACTTTTCCCGGAGAAGGGACCTATTTCCTTGTCCGGCAAACGGTCACGGGAAGCGAGTACTACCTCGCCCGCGTGTACATAAAGTAACCGAGATCACACAAGTTGGCAGCCCGAGCGAGAATGTCAGATGGCGAGCTTGGCGAGCAGGTCGCGCGCCGACTCCGCCGTCTTGGGCTCACACAGTACGTCGTAACGTCCGGCGACCAACTGCATCGTCGAGGCGAAGTCCCGCTGCCCACGCGTCGCGGCGTACGGGATGGTCGTGGAGATGACACCGAAGATGATGCCGCCCACGATGCCCGCGATCAGCGGAGCGAGGAACCCGCCGGTGACGATTCCGAGCACCAGGCCGAAGAAGACACCCAGCCAGGCACCGGAGACGATGCCACCACCGATCACCTTGGCCCACGTCAACCGGCCGAGAACTCGCTCGACCTGCATCAGGTTCACGCCGACGATCGTGACGTCCTGAACCGGGAATTCTTGATCGGAGAGGTAATCGACTGCGCGCTGCGCCTCGGCGTAGGTGGGGTACGACCCGATGGGCCATCCCGAAGGCGGTGTCGGCAACGCTCCACGGCGCGACCCATTCGACGATTGACCGAGCGGATTGGACATGGCTGGCTGCGCTCCTCTTTTCGGGCACGTCATCCACGCGGACGACGCAAGTACATCTACCCCTATTGTGCCCTTTACAGACCTGATTCGTTCGGCTATGCGAGCGTCAGGCGTGTTCGGGCGGCGTGAATTCCGACGTGCGCGTCATCCCCGCTGCGCGGCCCTTGGCCGAAATCACCAGTGCCATCTTGCGACTCGCCTCGTCGATCATCTCGTCGCCGAGCATGACGGCGCCCCGCCCTCCTCCGGCGGCCGAGGTGTGGAACGCGTACGCGTCCAAGATGAGTTCTGCACGGTCGTAATCGGATTGGCGCGGACTGAACACCTCGTTGGCCGCCTCGATCTGCGTGGGATGCAGAACCCACTTGCCGTCGAAGCCGAGCGCTGCCGTCCGCGCCGCCGACCGAGTGAAAGCCTCGACGTCGCGAATCTGGAGGTACGGACCGTCGATCGCCTGGACGCCGTGTGCACGTGCGGCCATCAAGATGGTCATCAAGATGTGGTGATACGCGTCACCGCGGTCGTAGCCGTCCGGTTGCTCACCGACGACCAGAGTTCGCATGTTCAAGCTCGCCATGAAGTCGGCCGGGCCGAACACGAGTGCCTCGACGCGGGGACTCGCGGTGGCGATCGCGTCGATGTTGGTCAAGCCGATCGCGTTCTCGATCTGCGGCTCGATTCCGATCTTGCCGACCTCGAGACCGTTGGCCTTCTCGACCTGCGTCAACAACAAGTCGAGTGCCTGGACGTGACTCGCGTCGGGAACCTTGGGCAGCAGAATGGCGTCCAGATGCGCTCCGGCGCGGCCGACCACCTCCACTACGTCGGCATACGTCCATTCGGTCGTCCAGTCGTTGACCCGGACGACCTTGACCTGTTTGCCCCACCCGTCCTCGGCCAACGCGTCGCCGATCGACTCTCGTGCCGCCTGCTTCGCCAACGGCGCCACCGCGTCTTCGAGGTCGAGGAAGATCTCGTCGGCGGGCAATCCCTTCGCCTTGTCGATCATCTTCCGACTGCTGCCGGGAACTGCCAATACCGATCGACGGGAACGGTTGCGTGAAGTCATTGCGGACTGCCCTTCTCGATTTTCGGTGGCGCCGTTGCAGATTTTGACGCTGGACGAATTAGCCTTGCAATCATGGCAGCAGCAGGCAAGGTATTTGCAGCCAGGCTTGCCGGCCTGGTTGTACTCGGCCCGGACGGCGAATCGATCGGTCGTGTGCGCGACGTCGTCATCACGGTCCGTATCGGACGCCAGCAACCGCGGGTTCTCGGTCTGGTGATCGAAATGTTCACGCGCAAACGCATTTTCGTTCCGATGCTCCGGGTGACAGCCATCGAGCCGAGTGCGGTCACCCTGACCACGGGCAACGTCAGTTTGCGGCGCTTCAACCAGCGGCCGGGTGAAGTACTCGCGCTGGCGCAGGTACTCGATTCGCATGTGCGCGTGGACGACCCGGAACTCGAGGAGCTTCACGGCGTCGACACGATAGTCGTCGACCTCGGGATCGAATCGACGCGAACGCGAGACTGGGTCGTCTCGAAGGTCGCGGTTCGCGGCCATCGCGGACGCCTCGGTCGACGCGCCGCGATTCACATCGTCGACTGGCAGCACGTCGCCGGCCTCACCCAGAGCGATCTCTCGCTCCCCGGCCAGGGCGTAGCTCACCTCCTCTTGCAGTACGAAGGCATGCGACCCGCCGATGTGGCCAACGCCATGCGCGAACTGCCGGAGAAGCGCCGCCACGAACTGGCCGTGGCGCTCGACGACGAACGCCTCGCCGACGTCGTGCAGGAACTGCCGGCGGACGATCAGACCGATCTGCTGATGCACCTGGAAGTCGAACGTGCCGCCGATCTACTCGAAGCGATGGATCCCGACGACGCCGCCGACCTGTTGGGCGAGCTGCCCGAGACCGAAGCCGAATCACTGTTGCAGTTGATGGACCCGCAGGATTCCGAACCTGTTCGACGCCTGCTCGAGCACTCCCCGGACACTGCCGGTGGTCTGATGACGCCCGAACCGGTGGTACTGACGGCCTCGACGACCGTCGCCGAGGCCCTTGCCCGCGCCCGCAACTACGACGTGACCCCGGCGCTGTCGAGCATGGTCTTCGTCGTACGTCCGCCGACGGCGACTCCGACCGGGCGGTATCTCGGCTGCGTCCACTTGCAGAAGCTTCTCCGCGAGCCTCCCGCCAGCCTTGTGGGCGGAATACTCGACACCGACATGCCCCGGTTGGCGCCGGACGACTCGCTGGCGTCGGTCACCCGATACTTCGCGACCTACAACTTGGTGTGCGGGCCGGTCGTGGACGACGAGAACCACCTGATCGGGGCCGTGACAGTCGACGACGTGCTCGATCACCTCCTGCCGGAAGACTGGCGTGAGGATTACTCCGACGACGAGGAACTACTCCGATGAGCGAACGGGCGTCGAGCACGACCGCACGGCAACGACTGGAAACGCCTCGCGGAAGCCGCCGGTTCAATCTCGATTTCGACGTCGAAGCTGTCGGACGCGTCAGTGAACGCATCGCCCGCTTCCTCGGTACCGGGCGTTATCTCGCGATCCAGACGATCATCGTGATCGTCTGGATCCTGATCAACGTGTTCGCGGTGGCGCTGCAGTGGGACCCGTATCCGTTCATCCTGCTCAACCTCGCCTTCTCCACCCAGGCCGCCTACGCGGCGCCGCTGATCCTCCTGGCCCAGAATCGTCAGGAGAATCGCGACCGGGTCTCGCTCGAGGAGGACCGCTCACGCGCCGAGCAAACCAAAGCGGACACTGAATTCCTCGCTCGCGAACTCGCAGCGCTGCGCATCGCCGTCGGCGAGGTCGCCACCCGCGACTACCTGCGGCGGGAGCTCGAGGAGATCAAGTCGATCCTTGCCGCCGACGGCGAACCGACCCCGAAGAAGAAGCACCGTGACTCGAATACTGCGAAACAAAGTCACAACTAGCTGAGCGTTCGCTGAGTTTTGCTGCACGCACCGTGACCGATATGTAACGTAAGTCACAGCAGGATGGATTATCACGGTGGGTACTCCGAGGCGGGAGCACCAGCAAAGGGGAATCGTGCGAGTACGCGGAATGATTGCAGCATCCACACTGGTGGGGGGACTGCTTGTCGTAACAGGTCCAGCAGCCCTCACGGCCGGAAGCGCACCATCCGGCGGGTCGCAGGTCCCCATCGCCCTCGCAGGCTCCGCCTCCGTTGCGCAGCCGGACTCTGTCGACTTCCTCCCGACGCCCCGCACCGTCCGAACGCAACGATCGGCCCMACCCAGCGATACGGTCGCCGGCGCTCCGGCAGCGCCCAACGCTGCGGCCGTCGTCCTCACCTCTCTGGGCATCCCCGAGATCGTTCTGAACGCGTACCGCTCCGCCGAACTGGTGATGATGACCGAGGCGCCGGGCTGCGGCATCCCCTGGCATCTCCTGGCCGGCATCGGACGCATCGAATCCGGTCACGCCAACGGCGGCAAGACGACGTCGGTGGGTACGACGGTCACCCCGATCCTCGGCCCTGTCCTCGACGGACGGCTGGCAGGCAACGAAGTCATTCGGGACACCGACAAGGGCGCGATCGACGGAGACCCGACCCACGACCGCGCTGTCGGGCCGATGCAGTTCATTCCGGCCACCTGGGCCGGTTATGCCAGCGACGGCAACGGGGACGGAATCAAGGACCCCAACAACGTCTTCGATGCGGCGCTCTCGGCAGCGAAGTACCTCTGCAGCGGCGGCCTCAACCTGCGCGATGTCGCCCAGGAGACCAAAGCTGTTCTGCGGTACAACAACTCGGCCGCCTACGCGGCAAACGTGATCATGTGGTCGACGGCATACAAGAACGGTGTCATTCCTTCCGGCCAGCTCCCGTACACCACCGGCATCAACACCGGCAGCTCGGCGATCAACGCCGCCGCCTCGGCAGACTCCGCCGCTTCGGCCGTTCTCGCCGCTGCTGCAGCTACCGACCCGGCGGCAGGCGACAAGGAATCTGCGTCGACGACGCCGACTCCGACCACCACCCCTCTCTTCCCAGGTCTGCCCGACATGCCCGCGCTCTCACCCGAGATCCAGGCACTGATCCCGCCGGGAGTAACGCCGACCAGCCCCACTCCGGGACCCAACGCCGCCCGGAACGCGGCTCCCGGTCCGATCATCCCGCTCCCCGTCCTCACCTCACGGGGTCTCGTCTGGCCGATTCTGACGGCTGAGGGATGGCGCTGGCCCGACGACATGTGCGTGATCCTTCCGGATCCAGCAGCACTCGACGCCTTGCAGGACGGCATCCTTCTGCCGTGCACGGTCCCAGGAATGGCAGTAGCCGCCACGGCACCCGCCACCACCGACGCAGCGCCCGCGGAATCTTCGCCGCCGGCTGCCCCGTCGCCTGAGCCCGCTCCGTCACCCGCACCGGCCCCCGCACCGGAACCGGCCCCGGCTCCGGCATTCGCGCCGTTCTTCCCGGGCCTTCCCGGCATGCCCGCTCTGTAACCAAAAAATCACGAAAGAACAGTGCATATGCCCCAAACTGCCCTTCCAGATCACGGTTGAATAACGGAAGCGCAACAAATCAGGTAGCCTCGACTCCGTCAGTTGAACGGAAAACCTCCTCGCGGAGGTTCAGGAGGCATACACAGTGGGTCGGCACAGCAAGAAGACAGATTCGCACATCCGTCGAAATTCGGTCATCGCGCTCACCGGACTCATCCCTATCGGACTCGTCACCGCAGCCAACACGGCCGGCGCCGCTCCCAAGGTTCCGTTCTTCAACACCAGCTCCGCCGAAACGGTGGACACTGCCGCGCAAGCCACGCAGGAACCGCAAGCGCAGATTCTGCCCGCCGTCGAAGCAATCGCCGAGCCCGCTCCCGCCCCCGCGCCGTTGGCTCCCGTGCAGGCGACTCCCCCGCTCCCAGCCTCCATGGCCGAGGGTGCACTCGGAATCCCGAGCGTGAGCGTCGCCGCATACCAGAACGCCGAGCGGATCCTCGCCGTCGAAAAGCCCAACTGCAACATGCACTGGACACTCCTCGCCGGTATCGGCCGCGTCGAATCCGGCCACGCCAACGACGGCAAGGACGCCGACGCGAACGGCAACCTCTACAAGCCCGTGATCGGCCTGCCACTCAACGGCAGCCTTCCCGGCCAGGCCGTCATCATGGACACCGACGGCGGCGCCCTCGACGGCGACACCGTCTACGACCGCGCGGTCGGCCCGATGCAGTTCATCCCGTCCACCTGGAACCAGTACGCCGGCGACGGCAACGGTGACGGAATCGCCGACCCCCAGAACCTTTTCGACTCCGCACTGACCACCGGCAAGTACCTGTGCGACGGCGGACTCAACATGCAGGACGTAACCCAGGTTGCCTCCGCGATCCACCGCTACAACAACTCGGCCGCCTACGTTGCCAACGTTCTGGCCTGGTCGCTCGGGTACTCCACCGGCATCGTGCCCGCCGCATCGGACCTGCCGCGCATCCACTGACCTACCTGGACTTACCATGGAGTCATGTCTGTACTGACCGAGTCCGACGTTCGCTCCGCGCTCGCGCGAGTTCTGGACCCAGAGATCCGCAAACCCATCACCGAGCTGGGGATGGTCAAGGGGATCTCCCTCTCCAGTGACAACAGCGTCGACATCGGCATCTATCTCACGACCGCCGGTTGCCCGATGCGCACCGAGATCACCGAACGCGTCACCAAGGCCGTCGCCGACGTCGCCGGGGTCGGTGCGATCCGCGTCGAACTCGACGTCATGGACGACGCCCAGCGGACCGAGCTCCGCAAGTCGCTTCGCGGCGATTCCGCCGAACCCGTCATCCCGTTCGCCCAGCCGGGTTCACTCACCCGCGTCTACGCCGTAGCCTCCGGCAAGGGTGGCGTCGGAAAGTCCAGTGTGACAGTCAATCTCGCGGCAGCAATGGCCGCGCGCGGACTGTCTGTCGGCGTACTCGACGCGGATATCTACGGTCACTCGATCCCCCGCATGCTCGGCACCGACGCCAAGCCCACTCAGGTCGAGCGCATGATCATGCCGCCGGTTGCACACGACGTGAAGATGATCTCCATCGCGCAGTTCACCCAGGGCAACACTCCTGTCGTCTGGCGCGGACCGATGCTTCACCGCGCGCTCCAGCAGTTCCTCGCCGACGTGTTCTGGGGCGATCTGGACGTGCTGCTGCTCGATCTGCCGCCCGGCACCGGTGACATCGCCATCTCGGTGGCTCAGCTCATCCCGAGCGCCGAGATCCTGGTCGTCACCACACCGCAGCAGGCCGCTGCCGAGGTCGCCGAGCGAGCGGGCGCCATCGCCCTGCAGACCCGCCAGCGCGTCGCCGGCGTCGTCGAGAACATGTCGTGGCTCGAACTTCCCGACGGCACCCGCATGGACGTGTTCGGCGAAGGCGGCGGGCAGACCGTCTCCGATCGCCTCACGAAGGCCGTCGGCGCCAAGGTTCCGCTTCTCGGACAGATTCCGCTGGACCCGTCCGTCCGCGAGGCAGGCGACGCCGCCCCCCCCCCTTTCGTATGTCGAATCTAGGTTGCGTCGAAGTCCACAGGAGGACGTTCGCCCGCGGTGAGTGGCTTGTCCTTCGACAGCGTCTTCGGCTCCTGCACTCCACTCTGCGGCTTCTTGTCGAAGTTGCCCGTGAAGATGGAGTCGTCGCCGTCGAGAAGGTGCTGGGTGATCACGGCGCGCGGCGTCATTCCGCGCAGCTTGTTCAGATCTGCGAGTGGTTTACGCAGATCCTCGAAATCGGTGCCCAGTTCTTCCTTGAGCTGATTGGAAGCGCCCGAAGCATATTCGCGCACCTGCCTCAGGGACTTCGTGACCCAGGAGACCGCACCAGGAAGCCGCTCAGGTCCCAAGATGACCAGAGCCGCTACGAGGAGGATCATGAACTCGCCCCAACCGATGTTGCCAAACACAGGGTCAGCCTACTGTGTGCTCGCTCGGTGCGCGCATGTCCGGATCAACCTCACAGGAAGATCGCAGGGTCCGATCAGTCGGACACAGGCGTGACCGAAATGTCGACCTGCCGTCCGTCGCGGATCAACTGGACGTTGACCGGCTGATCGACGGTCGTCGCGTTGACCGCAACCACCAGTTCGTCGGCACTCGTCACCGGTCGGTCACCGACCTTGACGATGACGTCACCCTCGACGATCCCCGCACGCTGAGCTGGGCTGCCGTCGCGGACGTTGGCCACCGCAGCACCGCTGGTCGCGTCGTTGACCGCGGTGCGGGCATTCACGCCGATGTCGGGGTGATGAACCTTGCCGTCGCGAATGATGGTCTGCGCCACCTCGGTGACCGTATCGATCGGAATCGCGAAGCCGAGCCCGACCGAACCACCGGACTCGCTGAGCATGGCCGTGTTGATACCGATGACGCGGGCTTCGTCGTCGACGAGTGCACCACCCGAGTTGCCGTGGTTGATCGCCGCATCGGTCTGTACGGCGTCGATGACGGCGTTGGTGTCGGTGCCTTCACCCGACAAACGCAGAGGCCGGTTCAGCGCACTGACAATTCCGCGGGTGACAGTCTTGCTCAATCCGAGCGGTGAGCCGACGGCGACGACGTCGTCGCCGACCTGAACATCCTCGGATTTTCCGAGCTGAGCGACCGTCAGATTGTTGGCCGACACCTTGAGCACCGCGAGGTCTGTCTTGACGTCACGTCCGACGATCTGGGCATCGGTCTTGGTTCCGTCGGAGAAGATCACCTGGATCTTCGCGTCCTGAGCGGGCGGTACTGCCGAGGAGATCACGTGGTTGTTGGTGACGATGTACCCCTCACCCGAGATGACCACACCGGAGCCGGTACTTCCCTGGTCACCGACGGCGACCTGAATCGACACCACGGAAGGCAGCACTGCGTCGGCGACCTTCGCCACCTGCGACTCCGGCTGTTCACCGCCGCCGGATTGAACGAGCGTGACACGTGAGCTGGTGAGTGAACTGCGATCGGCGGTGATGACAGTGGCGAGCAAGCCACCGACAAGAGCGATGACAAGTGCCATGCCCGCAAGCGCGGCCAGTGCTGAGGGGGCGACCTTGCGACCGAACAACAGCTCACGCACGTCGAGCTTCTGGGCGGGAGGCAACTGCACCGGCGCCTCGGACTCTGCAGGCTTGCCCAGCGAGACCTCGGATTCAKGATCGCGCCACGGATCACGCGGGGGTTCTTCGTCGGGTGTGTTGTTCGCCGACGCCTCGGGATCGCGACCGATCGACTCGGTGGCGTCTGCGGGTCGACCGAACGCTTCGGCCAGAACCGGGTCCGGATTCCCGATCACGACGTCGGAAGACGGGGTCGATCGCGTGGCAATCGGAGTGAACGAGCCCTCGACTCCACTCGGTCGACCGAACACCTGGCGCGAGGCCGGATCGATCTGAGGTCGGTACACCGGCCGGGGGTCGAGCACCGGCGCATCTGCCGGTCGATCCGCCGAACCGCTTGCCGAAGAATCCGAGCTCACTCCGGAGTGCCCCCTCTTTCCGTCAGTCACGTTGTCCAGTATCACTGATCCGTGCCGGGAAGCTGGCGCGCGGCGTCATTTGCGCCAGCGCGCGGTGTCATTTGCGCCAGCGACGGGACAACCGCTTGCTGATGGTGGAAAAGCCTGCGGGCTGATTGCCGACGGAACCGTCGGTGTTTTCCGAATTGGGTCCGGTGGTCGGACTGTTGCACGAGGGAATCTGACTGAGAAGTCCCACCAGGGACAACGGCATCGTCATCTCGCCGCTTCGACGCAGCGCACCACGTGCCTGCTGCTGAGCATCGACGGCCGCAGCGCACTCGGCGCAGATCGAGATGTGATGCGAGGCCCGCAAGTAGGCCTGCATTCGGAGTTCTCCGTCGACGTAGGCAGCGATTGCCTCGCTGGCCAGATGTTCGGTCGAACCGAACTGGCGATGTGCCCGCGCCTCCGTCATTCGTCCCTCCAGGTGATTGACCACGTCCCGCTCTGTAGCTCGAACCCGACCGTCAGAAACCGACGAGTTCGGATTCGGCTGCGCGCTGCGCTGCCAGATGATCGCGAATCGCCTGTCGCCCACGATGGATACGGCTACGAACCGTTCCGAGCTTCACTCCCAGTGTGGCACCGATTTCCTCGTACGACAGACCTTCGATGTCACAGAGCACAACAGCGGCGCGAAATTCAGGTGCGAGTGAGTCGAGTGCGGCCTGCAGACCTGCGTCGAGGCGCGCGTCGTGGTAGATCTGCTCGGGGTCCGGACCGGGTGAGGGAACGCGGTCGTAGTCCTCGGGCAGCGCTTCCATACGGATACGGTTGCGTCGGCGAACCATGTCGAGGAACAGGTTTGTGGTGATGCGGTGCAGCCAGCCCTCGAAAGTTCCGGGCTGATAATCGGAGAGCGAGCGGAACACCCGAATGAAGGTGTCCTGCGTCAAGTCCTCGGCGTCCTGGGCATCGCCTGACAACCGGTAGGCCAGGCGGTACACCCGGTCACCGTGCTGACGCACGAGTTCGTCCCAAGACGGCATGGAGGACTTCTCACCAGTTGCATCGAACACAGCAGTGCCGATCAATTCGGAATCCACAGCCGATTCCGTCGTCAAAACTTCCGACTCTCGAGGGCGAGGCTCGTCGTTGACCTGGTAAATAAGTTGATCCTCCTGCTCGGGATCGCGTAGTTCGATCACCGCGTTGTCCGAATCACGTAATGCGCGATATTCGGGAGAACCAGCCGTTGCTGTGATTTGTTCCCGATCACCGAGCTGCGAAAGACCAACTTGGTAAAAATCGATACCGCCGTGCGATCTTCGATCCGGCGATGTATACACCTTTTCTCATCGCGGTGTGCACGCCATATGAGGAGCCTGAGGGATTCCTGAGAATCCTGGTGACTGCGCGCCTTGCAGCGACAATCCGAACCGCCCGATAACCTCATGAGCGTGACCCACGCCGAACAGATACTCCGCCACGTCGAGGACGTAGTTTCCGAGGACGAGATTTTGACCGCGGCGCGAGATCGAGCGCTGGATCTCGGAGCCCATCCGGTGACGCCCGCCGTCGGTGCGACGCTCGCGATGTTCGCGAGGATGCTCGACGCGAAGACGGCCGTCGAGGTGGGTACCGGAGCCGGCGTGAGCAGCCTGTGGCTTCTGCACGGAATGCGCGACGACGGCGTCCTGACCACGATCGACAGTGAACCCGAACACCAGCGGGCGGCCAAGCTGACCTTCCGCGAAAGCGGAATCGCTCCGGCACGCACTCGCCTGATCAACGGACGGGCTCTCGACGTACTTCCCCGGCTCGCAGACGGCGGCTACGACCTGGTGTTCGTCGACTGCGCCGCGATCGACCACCCCCACTACGTCCGCGAAGGTGTCCGCCTGCTGCGCTCCGGCGGTGTCATCGTTCTGCACAACGCCCTGGCCGACGGCCGCGTTGCCGACAGCTCCGCTCGCGACGCGACAACGGTTGCGGTCCGAGAAGCAGCAAAGGCCGTGACCGAGGACGAGCGACTCATTCGAGTCCTCCTCCCCCTCGGCGACGGCCTCCTCTGCGCGAGCAAGCTCTAGATCCAGACGCCCTTACCGATGGCGACGACGCCACCCTGACTGACGGCAAATCGTTCGCGGTCACGTTCGAGATCGACGCCGATGATTTCGCCGTCACCGACCACGACGTTCTTGTCGAGGATCGCGCGCCGCACGACGGCGCCCTTGCCGATGCGCACACCCGGCATCAGCACGCTGCCCTCGACGGTCGCACCGTCCTCGATCATCACGTTGGAACTGAGTACCGAATTGCGCACGGTCGCCGCGGACAGGATCGACCCCGCACCGACCACCGATTCCTGCGCGAGTCCACCCTTCACGAACTTGGCGGGCGCGAGATTCTCGGTGGCGCCGCGGATGGGCCAGCGACGGTTGTAGAGATTGAAGATCGGGTGCACCGACACGAGGTCCATATGAGCGTCGTAGAAGGCGTCGAGGGTACCGACGTCACGCCAGTAACCGCGGTCTCGATCGGTGGCGCCGGGAACGACGTTGTCCTTGAAGTCGTAGACCGACGCCTCACCCGCGGCGACCAAGGCGGGAATGATGTCTCCGCCCATGTCGTGGTCGGAATCGGAGTTCTCGGAATCAGCGCGGATGGCGTCCACGAGCACCTTGGTGGTGAACACATAGTTACCCATGGACGCGAACGTGGAATTTGGGTCGTCCGGTGTGCCGGGAGGATGGGCGGGCTTTTCCAGGAACTGCGTGATGCGTCCGGACTCGTCACTGTCGATGCAGCCGAAAGCGAAAGCCTCACTTCGCGGTACACGAATACCCGCGACCGTCACGCCTGCCCCGGATTCGATGTGGTGCTGCACCATCTGTTCCGGATCCATCCGGTACACGTGGTCGGCACCGAAAACCACGATGTACTCGGGGTCCTCGTCGTAAACGAGATTGAGCGACTGCAGGATTGCGTCGGCACTGCCGGTGTACCAGCGCGGCCCGAGACGCTGCTGGGCCGGGACCGGAGTGATGTACTCACCCGCAAACCCGGACAATCGCCACGTCTGCGAAATGTGACGGTCGAGTGAATGTGACTTGTATTGCGTCAACACACAAATACGCAGATATCCCGCGTTGACAAGGTTGCTCAACACGAAGTCGATAAGTCGATATGCACCTCCGAAGGGCACTGCGGGCTTCGCTCTGTCCGCGGTCAGCGGATACAAGCGTTTGCCCTCGCCCCCGGCGAGCACGATTCCAAGCACATGCGGCTGGCTTCTCACACCGCTAACCTATCCGCACTGGTGAACTCCCGCTAGCGAAGCAGTCCGAGAGGTCCGATCGTGTCCCCCTCCGAACGGTCGGGGATGACGCGATCGGTAGCCGGATCGACCACGGGCGGTTAGGTTTAGCGCGTGCGAGTCGCAATGATGACCAAGGAATACCCGCCGGAGATCTACGGCGGCGCAGGAGTACACGTAACCGAGCTCGTCGCTCAGATGAAGCGGTTGTGCGAAGTCGACGTGCACTGCATGGGCGCCCCGCGCGAAGGCGCGATCGTCCACTCTCCCGACCCCGCTCTCGACGGATCCAACCCCGCCTTGACGACGCTCTCCACCGAGCTGCGGATGGCGGACGCCGCGGCCGGTGTCGACATCGTCCACTCCCACACCTGGTACACCGGACTGGCCGGACATCTCGCGTCGGCTCTCTACGACGTGCCGCACATCCTCACCGCGCACTCACTCGAGCCCAGACGCCCGTGGAAGGCCGAACAGCTAGGCGGCGGCTATCGGATCTCGTCGTGGTCCGAACGCAACGCCGTCGAGCACGCAGACGCGATCATCGCCGTCAGTTCAGGTATGCGACTCGACGTCCTCGACGCGTACCCCGCTGTCGATCCGAGTCGCGTTCACGTAGTGCGCAACGGAATCGACACCGAGGTATGGCATCCCGGGGGATCTGCGCCGGGAGCGCCGTCCGCACTCGCGTCGATCGGCGTCGACCCCGCAAAACCCATCGTGGCCTTTGTCGGACGGATCACGAGGCAGAAGGGCGTCGGGCACCTCGTCGCGGCAGCGCACCACTTCGACCCGGAGATTCAGCTCGTGCTGTGCGCCGGCGCTCCCGATACCCCGGAGATCGCCGCCGAAACGGAGAAGGCAGTGGCCGAACTCGCCAGACATCGGGGCAATGTCTACTGGGTACGCGAGATGCTCCCGACCGAGCAGATCAGGGAAATACTCTCGGCAGCAACGGTATTCGTCTGTCCTTCGGTGTACGAGCCCCTCGGAATCGTCAATCTCGAAGCCATGGCGTGTGAGACCGCCGTGGTCGCTTCCGATGTCGGCGGTATCCCCGAGGTGGTCGCCGACGGCGTCACCGGACGACTCGTGCACTACAATGCCTACGAGCCGAACGCATTCGAGGAATCACTCGCTGCCACCGTCAATGCCGTTGTCGCCGACCGAGAAGGCGCCGACGCGATGGGTCGTGCGGGCAGAATCCGTGCGATAGACGAGTTCTCCTGGGCCGAAATCGCCAAGCAGACGCTCGAGGTCTACGCGGACGCCGTCACGAGACGCTGATCCGCGTCAGATCTTGCGATAGGTCGAGACCGTAGCCGACGCGGTGACGGTGCTCGGCTGCGGCAGCTTCGCCACGGCGGCAGCCAGATCGGCCGGCGCCAGGTGCCTCGCCGACGGTCCCATCCCCACCAAGTCGAGGACGTCCTGGTGTGAGAGTGACATCGTGAACTCGACCTCGTCGCTGCTCACGCGCTCGAACAAGCCGGCCATCGACGATTCGAGACGTTCCACCTTGCGATCGTCGACCTTGACCATCTCGAGAATGTCGATCAGCTCGCGCAGATGCCTGTCGGTGGGCGTCAGGACCACCAGAACGCCGTCATCGGCGAGAACTCGATGGGACTGCGGACCGTTGCGTGGAGCGAACACACAGAGCACGTGGGAGAGCGCTCCGTCTCGAATCGGAAGTGGTTGCCAGACRTCCGCGACGATCGAGCCGATCCTTTCGTGGATCTTCGCCGCTCGCCGTGCCGCGAACTTGGACACGTCCAAGGCTATTGCCCGAGAATCAGGCAGCGAATCCACGACGTGTGCGAGGTATTGTCCTGTGCCTGCACCGATTTCGACGATCCGCGCAGGATCCGCCCCTGCCGTCGTCGCGCAGGCCCGGGAAACGGCATCCATCAGCGGGCCGAAGTGGCCGGCGCCGAGAAGTCGTGCACGCGCGGCGATCATCTCGGCACTGTCGCCGGTGAACTTCGTGGCACCGCCACTGATCAGGCTCACGTAACCCTGGCGAGCCACGTCGAATCGATGTCCGCGATCGCACTCGGCGGCGCCGTCCACCAATTCCAACTCAGCAGCGCACTGCGGGCAGGACAGTAGATCGACCACGGCGGCAAGCATTGATCCGTCCTTTCGGCTACCGGCGGTGCGCACACTTCAGGCCCCGTACCGAAACGGATACGGAGCCTGCGTGCAATCACGTGCTGTCGTTCGTACTGCTACAACCTGGACCCGACTAGCTGGTGACGTTCGTGAGTTCCACACCGAGCGCTGCAGCTTCATCCGGGGTCAGCTCGACGACGAGGCGTCCGCCACCCTCGAGTGGAACCCGCATGACGATTCCTCGTCCCTCTTTGGTTGCTTCGAGGGGACCGTCCCCGGTCCGGGGCTTCATGGCCGCCATCCTCTGCTCCCTCCAGATCTGCGCTGCATTGCTCTGCGCCTCGACTAACGGTGCGCCCCGCCAACAATCAGCGAGGCTCGTACCCTCCATTGTTCCCTATGGATGCAGGAACCGGGAATCTGAGTCACATTTAGGGGTGTTCAGTCGACCGTCACACCTGCGCCGGAACCCAGCAATCAGCCACGTGATCGTCGACCATTCCGGTAGCCTGCATGAGCGCATAAGCCGTGGTAGGACCCACAAACTTGAACCCGCGTCGCTTGAGTTCCTTAGCCATGGCAGTCGACTCGGGAGTGACCGCCGGAACCTCTGCAATTGATGTCAGTCGTCTGGTGCGTCGAGGCGGCGAGAACGACCAGAGTAACGAATCGAGGTCCAGATCGGGTGAATTCACGAGCACTCGGGCGTTGGAAATCGTCGCCTCGATCTTCGCGCGATTGCGGACGATCGCGGCATCGGAGAGCAATCTCTCCACATCCGCAACTCCGTACGCTGCGACCTTGTCCGGATCGAACCCGTCGAAGGCTTCGCGGAACGCCTCGCGTTTGCGCAGAATCGTGATCCAAGCAAGCCCCGATTGGAATGCTTCGAGGGCGAGCCGCTCGAACAGTTCGTCGCGCCCGTGCAGCGGACGCCCCCACTCCTCGTCGTGATAGTCGCGGTACAGCGAGTCACCGGGCGTCTCGACCACCCAGCCGCACCGAACCAGTCCGTCTGCCATCAGCCCTGGGAATCCTTCGCTTCGGATTCGGTCTCAGGCGCCTCCTGCGTTGCTTCGGCCTTGGCCGGAGCATCCGCCTTCACCAGAACCTCGGACTTCTCGTCACGGCCCAGTTGTGCACGCAGAGAATCGATTTCCAACCCGAGGCGATGCAGGGCCCAATCCACTTCACTCGCCTTGTATCCACGCAACACCTGCTGAAAACGCAGAGCGTCGACATCCGCCCCGGTGACGTCCTCTGCCGGGAGTACGGTCGCCGTCGTGCCAGGAGGCAGCGGCGGCAGCTCTTCCGAGCGCCCGAACACAGCGCTGGCGGCGAGGAAGATCATCGCGCCGACCA
Source organism: Rhodococcus sp. P4_F3_2 (assembly GCF_056401335.1). Lineage (NCBI taxonomy): Bacteria > Bacillati > Actinomycetota > Actinomycetes > Mycobacteriales > Nocardiaceae > Rhodococcus > Rhodococcus sp. P4_F3_2. Next base: position 9,722 of record NZ_JBFUJN010000009.1, on the reverse strand, counting down.
GTGCCATGACAATCAGGTACAGGAGGATCGTCATCATGAACCGATACTCCCATACCCGAGTGTGAGCGGTCAGACCCCCGCGGTGCGCACTATCGAATTCATCGGGGGTCGATCGAGTAGCGAAACCTCAGTGGTCTCGGGCACGAAAGAATCGCCGTCGACCAGGAATTGGGTCAACCCGGCACCCGAATCCTCGATCCCGCACCGCCGGAGCATCGTTCCGATGATCTGCCGGCTCATCACGCCGAGGTCGGCGAGCGGCCGGTTGCGATGCTTGCGCACACCGAGATTGACCTGACCGATCGCCGCCAGCCCCAACGTGTCGTACGTGTCGAGCAGAAGGCCGATCTCGACGCCGTAGCCGGGCGCAAACGGGACAGCGGACAGCAGCTCACGGGTGCCCGCGTATTCACCGCCCAATGGTTGCAGTACCGACGTGAGTTCGGGCCGCAGCGCAGCCAACATGGGCCGCGCAACCAATTCCGTGACTCGTCCGCCGCCGTTGGCGTCCTCCGTGCCGCTCACGCGCAGCGGACGGCGGTAGTAGCCCTTCACCAGATGGATGCCGTCCACCGTGAGCAGCGGCCCCAGCAGTTTGGGCACGAACGCCGGATCGGGATTGATGAGATCGGAGTCGACGAATGCGATCAGATCGCCGGTCGTTGCGGCGACCGAACGCCACAGCACCTCACCCTTGCCCGCGGTCGGCGGGATGGACGGGACTGCGCTCTCACGACTGATCACCGTCGCCCCCGCCGCGCGAGCACGCTCGGCGGTACGGTCGGTCGAACCGGAATCGAGAACGATCAGCTCGTCGACCAAACCACCGAGCAACGGATGAATGGTGTCGACCACCGCAGCAACGGTGTCCTCTTCGTTGAGCGCGGGCAACACCACCGAGACGGTTCGGCCACCCTTCGCCCGTTCGAGTTCGGCGACCGTCCAACTCGGATGGTCCCAACTGTTGGCTTCTGCCCATACGCGGGTCGGGCCCGCACCGGTGATGCTCATGCCAGACCTCGAACCGTACGTACCGGGGCACGGCGTCCTTGGATCGCGGCCACCATGTCGACTACTCGACGGGTGGACGCCACCTCGTGAACACGGAACACCCGGGCGCCGCCAGCCGCGGCCATTGCTGTCGCTGCCAATGTTCCCTCCAACCTCTCGGAAAGCTCCACACCAAGAGTCTCCCCGATGAAGTCCTTATTGCTCAGCGCCATCAGCACTGGCCACCCGGTGTTTACAAGAACGTCCACTTTTCGCAACAACTCGAGCCCGTGGAAGGTGTTCTTACCGAAATCGTGAGTGGGATCGATCAGAATCGCGTCACGCGGCACTCCGAGTGCCAGGGCGCGTTCTGCCGCCGACACGACCTCGGTGACCACATCTGTGACGACGTCGTCGTAGCGGACACGGTGCGGGCGGGTGCGCGGAACCGCGCCACCCGTGTGCGAGCAGACGATCCCGGCACCAGTCTCGGCGGCAACCACAACGAGTTCCGGATCCGCACCCGCCCACGTGTCGTTGATCAGGTCGGCGCCTTCGTCGCGTGCCAACCTCGCGACGCCGCTCCGCCAGGTGTCGACGCTGATGATCAGCTCGGGGTACTTGGCTCTGATCGCGGCGACAAACGGAACGACTCGCCTGACCTCCTCGTCGGCGTCGACGAGGTCACCTGGCCCGGCTTTCACTCCCCCGATGTCCACCAGATCGGCGCCCTCGTCGACGGCCCTGTCGACGGCGGCCATCGCTGCCGAATCCGAGAACGTCGCGCCCTGGTCGTAGAAGGAATCGGGAGTGCGGTTGACGATCGCCATCACCAGTGCACGGTCGACCGCGACCGGACGCCCACACAGGGTGGGCGCCGGACCTGGCTGCGCGGTAGAACCGGAGAGTGAAGACATGCCACTCATACTGGCATGACGGAACTCGGTCTAGCCCTTGGGTACCGAGCCTGCCGCGACCTTTCCGACGTATTCGTCGTACGAGTCCACATAACCACCCTCGCGGCCTTCGAGAACGTGCAGAGTGTCGGCGCCGACGTCGTAACCCTCGTTGCGCAATTCCACCTTGCGCGACTTGAAAGTGCTGGTGTGTTCGAGTGAGTCGACGATGCGGATGAACAGCGGGACCGCGTAGTTGGGGAGCTTGCCGTAGAGGTGAGCCGCGACTTCGCTGCCCTCGAAACTCTGACCGTCCCGTAGCTTCACCGCCGCCATGCCCGCGCGACCGTCGGTGCCCGGGATCTCGACGCCGTAGACAACTGCTTCCTCGACGGCCGGGTGCGAACTCAGCGCGCCCTCGACCTCCGTGGTGGCAACGTTCTCGCCCTTCCAACGGAAGGTGTCGCCGAGACGGTCGACGAAGGCGACRTGGCCCCATCCCTGCTTGCGCACCAGGTCTCCGGTATCGAACCAGGTGTCGTCGTCCTTGAATCCGCCGCGCACCAGCTTGCTGTTGCTCGCGGCTTCGTCGGTGTAACCGTCGAAAGGCGCTCGGTCGGTGACCTTCGACAGCAGGAGCCCGACCTGACCCGTGGACACCTTGCGAAGGCGACCGTCGGCTCCACGCAACGCTTTTCCGGTGTCCTCGTCGAACTCCACGACGGCGTGCGGCAACGGACAGATGCCGGCCGTCTTGTCGACGTTGAGTGCGTTGACGAACGCGATGTTGCATTCGCTGGCACCGTAGAACTCGGCGACGCGGGGAATGCCGAAGCGCTGGGTGAATTCGGCCCAGATCTCCGGGCGCAGACCGTTACCCACCATCAGCCGAACAGCATTGTCGCTGTCGGTCGGCTTGACCGGCTGGTTGAGCAGATAGCGGCACAGTTCGCCGATGTAGGTGAACGCGGTCGCCTTGTTGAGTGCGATGTCGTCCCAGAACCGCGAGGCGGAGAACTGACGACCGATCGCGATTGTCGCACCGGACGCGAGCACCGAGGACAACGAGACCGTCAACGCGTTGTTGTGGTAGAGCGGCAGGCAGCAGTACAGAGTGTCCGAGCCGCGCAAGCGCACGCCCATCAACCCGAGGCCCGACATCGACTTCAGCCAACGGAAGTGAGTCATCAAGCTGGCCTTGGGCATTCCCGTGGTACCCGAGGTGAAGATGTAGAACGCCTTCTCCTTCGCGAGCACCTCGGCGGTGACCGCCGGGTTGGCGGCATCAGCCGTCTTCGCCAGATCCGCGAGTTCACTGACGAGAAGTTGCTTCGGTCCGGTAAACCCCGCCGGCAAGGATTCGAGGGCCTCTTCGCACTCGTCGGCGACCACCAGGACGCGCGCGTCGAGCAGCGTAAGGCTGTGTGCCAGAACGTCGTCGCGCTGGTTGTAGTTCAACATGCCCGCAGCCGCGCCGAGTTTGACGGCGGCCAACGCGATCAGCAGGGCTTCGGGGGTGTTCTTTGCCAGCACTCCGACGACGTCTCCGCGATCGACTCCTCGTCCGCGGAGGACGTCGGCGTAGCGGTTCACCAGTTCGTTGGCCTCCGCGTAACTGGTCGCGTGGCCCTCGAACCGGATGAACGGGCGCGACGGGTGCGCGTGCGCGGCCTTCTGGAAGATCAACCCGATCGATTCCTTGGCCGAAGGCTTGCGGGTGAGCCCGGCGGCCCCCCGCGCCAGGATCGGCACCTCAGTGATCATCGACGGCAGTTTTGCCGCCAGATCCAGCAGGCCGACGGTCGAACGGGCTTCCGAACTCATGGCTCCCCTAACACGTATCCGGCGCCCATTCGGCCGCCCAGTCTGCGGCCACCTTACTTCACGGTAATAAAGCCCGCCATGCCCCAGGTCAGGGTTTCACGCAGGCGTCTGATCAGGATCTGACGCACGCGTCGAGCGCAGCCTCGACGTCCGTCCGCACCAACAGAGTGACCAACGCCTGACGCCCGACGAAGCCGGTCCCGTCGAGCTTGTTCAACCACTCGAGCAGGCCGGTGAAGTGCCCGACGGGATCGAGCATCACCACTGGTTTCTCGTGCATTCCGAGGTAGCCGGCGGTCCACGTCTCGAACAGCTCTTCCAGCGTCCCGATTCCGCCCGGCAGCGTGATGAACGCGTCGGCGTGATCTTCCATCAGCTTCTTGCGCTCGCGCATGGTGTCCGTGACGATCAGCTCGTCGGCATCGACGTCGGCTACTTCCTTGTGCACCAGGGCCTTCGGAATGACGCCGACGGTCCATGCGCCCGCCGCGCGAGCGGACTCGGCGACAGCGCCCATCATCGAGACGTTGCCACCGCCCGAGACCAACTGCCATCCGCGTCGACCGATCGCGGTTCCCACTTCTGACGCCAACGCCAGGAACGATTCGTCCACCGGACCGGACGCGCAGTAGACGCAGATCGAGTACTTCTTGCCGGAATCGGTCACCATTCTTCTTCTTTCCCCAGATCTGCGGCCTCGTCGACGCCCTTGTCGGCGTTGAGGACGATTCGTACTGCTTCTTCCACACTGTCGGTGACGTGCAGCAAGTTCACGTCACCTTCGGAAATCTTTCCGTCGCGCTCGAGGGTGCCGCGGATCCAGTCGACGAGTCCGGACCAGTACTCGGTACCGAACAGGACGATCGGGAAGCGCGTGACTTTGTGGGTCTGCACCAGGGTCAGTGCCTCGAACAGCTCGTCGAGTGTTCCGAAGCCACCCGGCAGGCAGATGAATGCCTGGGAGTACTTCACGAACATCGTCTTGCGTGCGAAGAAGTACCGGAAGTTGATTCCGAGATCCACCCACTCGTTGAGTCCCTGCTCGAACGGCAGCTCGATGCCCAGACCGATCGAGTATCCGCCGGCCTCGCTGCAACCGCGGTTGGCAGCTTCCATGACTCCCGGTCCACCGCCGGTGATGACAGCGTATCCGGCTTCGGCCAACGCCGTTCCCAGCTCACGGCCGGATTGATACTCGGGATGATCGACCGTGGTGCGGGCCGAACCGAACACCGTCACCGCACGCGGGACCTCGGCGAGTGCGCCGAAACCTTCGATGAATTCGCTCTGGATACGCAGCACACGCCACGGATCGGTGTGTACCCAGTCCGTGGGTCCGCGCTTGTCGAGCAAGCGCTGATCGGTCGTGGTCTTCTCGTCCTTGCGCTTGCGTCGAAGCTGAACGGGCCCGCGGTGCTTGATCGACGAGCTCTGCTTCTTCGAAGCCGAATTCTTCTCTGGTGCCATGCGGCAAGGCTAACGGTCAGGCCGACAGATACTTCCTCAGCACGGCCGCGACGTCGGTGATCTGCTGCACCGGAACGTGCTCGTCGCGCTTGTGTGCGAGGTTCGGATCACCCGGTCCGTAGTTCACGGCAGGAATGCCGAGCGCCGAGAACCTGGACACGTCGGTCCACCCGTACTTCGCGCGGAACTGACCACCGGCCGCCTCGATCAGGGCGGCAGCGGACGGGTTCGCCAAGCCAGGCAGCGCGCCGGGTGAGGAGTCGGTGACCTCGAATCCGAGGCCCAGACCGTCGAACACTTCGCGCACGTGCGACTCGGCTTGCGCCTCGCTGCGATCGGGCGCGAATCGGAAGTTGACGTCCATCTCGGCTTCGTCCGGGACGACGTTTCCGGCGACCCCGCCAGAAATCCGCACCGCCGACAAACCTTCGCGGTAGCCGCAACCGTCGATGTCGACCGAGCGCGGCTGGTAACTCGACAACCGCTCCAACGCACCGCCGAACTTGTGAATGGCGTTGTCCCCCAGCCAGGACCTGGCCGAATGTGCGCGAGTTCCCGAAGCCGTCAACCGAACCCGCATCGTGCCCTGGCACCCGGCCTCGATGAAACCGGCCGTCGGCTCACCGAGAATTGCGACGTCGGCCGCGAGCCATTCCGGGATCTCGCGTTCGATCCGTCCCAGGCCGTTGAAGGTTGCGGCGATCTCTTCGCAGTCGTAGAAAACCAGGGTCAGATCGTGGGCCAGGTTCTCGATGGTGGCCGCCAGGTGCAGAAAGACCGCATCGCCCGACTTCATGTCCACGGTCCCGCAGCCGTGCAGGATGTCGCCGTCACGCCGCGAAGGAACGTTGTCCGCGATGGGCACCGTATCCAGATGTCCGGCGAGCATGACGCGACTGGGCAAACCACGCGAGGTCCGCGCCAACACGGCGTTGCCGTTGCGGATGATCTCGAAGCCCGAAGTCTGCTCACGCAGCGCATCCTCGACGGCCTGCGCGATGACGGATTCGTCGTGCGAGACGCTGGGGATGTCGACCAGGGCGGCCGTCAAGTCGATGGGGTCCGAAGCAAGATCGAGGATGCTCACACGCACCAGCCTAGGCCGGTGCACCCACCACCCAGTAATCTCTAGTCCCGTGAGCGCACAGGGAGCAACAGCAGTAGGTATCGCCAACGTGACCGCGGACGGAACCGTCCTCGACACCTGGTTCCCGGCACCGGAGCTGGGAACATTCGACAAGACCGGTACTGAGAACGTCGAGGGAACAGACATTCCTTCCGATCTTGCACTGCTGGCAGGCACTGACGACGCTCGCGAGGTCTCGCAGGTCGTCGTCCGCACCACCATCGCCGATCTCTCCAAGGCACCGGTCGACGCACACGACGTCTACCTGCGCCTCCACCTCCTCTCGCACCGTCTCGTCGCACCCCACGGCGTCAACCTCGACGGCCAGTTCGGCCTGCTCAGCAACGTCGTGTGGACCAACTTCGGCCCGTGCGCCGTCGAAGGCTTCGAGCAAGTTCGCTCACGTCTGCGCATCCGCGGCGTCGTGACCGTGTTCAGCGTCGACAAGTTCCCCCGCATGGTCGACTACGTCGTGCCGTCCGGAGTGCGTATCGGTGACGCGGACCGTGTCCGACTCGGTGCGCACCTCGCCAGCGGAACGACCGTCATGCACGAAGGCTTCGTCAACTTCAACGCCGGCACCCTCGGTAACTCCATGGTCGAAGGCCGCATCTCCGCGGGCGTCGTCGTCGACGACGGATCCGATGTTGGCGGCGGCGCCTCCATCATGGGCACCCTCTCCGGCGGCGGCAAGGAAACCATCTCCCTCGGCAAGCGCTGCCTCCTCGGTGCCAACGCCGGCCTCGGTATTTCACTCGGCGACGACTGCGTCCTCGAAGCGGGCCTCTACGTCACCGCGGGCACGAAGGTCACCGGCCCGGACGGAACCGTCGTCAAGGCCAAGGAACTCAGCGGCAAGTCGAACCTTCTCTTCCGTCGTAACTCGGTCTCGGGTGCCGTCGAGGTCGTGCCGTGGAAGGGCACCGGCGTCGAACTGAACGCTGCTTTGCACGCCAACGACTGATGACTGACACCGACGTCTCCGACGGAACAACCACTGCTCTCGGCCACGGTCTCAAGGTCCGCCATCTGACGATGATGGGCCTGGGCTCGGCCATCGGCGCCGGCCTGTTCCTCGGAACCGGCGTCGGTATCGCCAAGGCCGGCCCGGCCGTCCTGATCTCCTACATCCTTGCGGGCGCCGTCGTGGTGTTCGTGATGCGCATGCTCGGTGAGATGGGAGCCGCGATCCCGGCCAGCGGTTCCTTCTCTCACTACGCGCGCCTGGGGATCGGCGAGTGGGCCGGCTTCGTGATGGGCTGGCTCTACTGGTTCATGCTGATCATGGTGCTTGGCGCCGAGATCACCGGAGCCTCGGCGATCGTGAACGACTGGGTGCCGTCGATCCCGCAATGGGTTGTCGCCCTGGTATTCGTGGTGTTCTTCGCCGTGGTGAACCTGGCCAAGGTCAGCAACTTCGGTGAGTTCGAGTTCTGGTTCGCCGCAATCAAAGTCACCGTCATCATCGCCTTCCTCGTCATCGGCGTCCTGCTGGTGTTCGGCATCCTCCCCGATACCGATCCGGTCGGTACCAGCAATCTGTTCGGGCAGGGCGGCTTCATGCCCAATGGGTTGTCCGGCATTGCCGCAGGACTGCTCGTCGTGGCGTTCGCCTTCGGTGGGATCGAGATCGTCACCATCGCGGCAGCCGAATCCGAGAATCCGGAACGCTCCATCGCCGTCGCTGTGCGAAGCGTCGTGTGGCGCATCAGTGTCTTCTACATCGGTGCCATCTCCATCATGGTTCTGGTGCTGCCCTGGAACGACCCCGAACTCGAGAGCGGCCCGTTTGTGGCCGTCTTGAACAAGGCGAACATTCCGGGTGTTGCCGGGTTCATGGAACTCGTCGTAGTGGTGGCGTTGCTTTCAGCCTTCAACGCCAACATCTACGGCACCTCCCGGATGGCGTTCTCACTTTCGCGCCGCGGCGACGGACCCGCTTTCATGGCGAAACTGTCGAGCACCGGAGTTCCGACCAATGCCGTTCTGCTGTCGGTGTTCTTCGGCTTCGTCAGCGTCCTGCTCAACTGGCTGCTCCCCGACGACCTGCTCGGCATCCTGCTCAACGCAGTCGGCGCCGCGCTGCTCGTCATCTGGATCTTCATCGTCGTCTCGCATCTGCGACTGCGTAAACAACTCGAAGCGTCGGGCAAGCTGACAGTTCGTATGTGGCTGTTCCCGTATCTGAGCTACGCGACTCTCGCGATGCTTGGCGTCTTCGTCGTCCTCATGCTCTTCGACGCCGATGCCCGTGCACAGTTGATCTCGACCACCGTGTTGTTCCTCGTGATCGCGGCATTGGGTTTCCTGAACGCCCGTTGGCGTAAGCAGAATCAGCCCGCCTGATCCGTTCGCCTATGCATCCCGCCTGTTCACGACGACGATGCTGAGGCCGAATACGACGAGCACGAAGAGGGCGAAGTAGACCAGGCTGCCCCAGGGTCCCCAGTGGAAGTCGACGCTACCGCCGGAACCGAGAAAGTTGTTGGCGTTCATGAACGGCAGGAACGGCATGATCTTCTCGCCGATACTTCCGAACAGGTTGAACAGATTCTCGATCAGCAAGGGCCACAACAGCAGTAATGCGATAGCACCCGCAGACTGCCGGAGCAACGCACCCACTCCTACGGCTAGAACTACGCAGAAGAACGCGTAGATCGGTGTTCCGTAGACGACCCGCCAGTTATCGTCGCCAGACAGAGTCAGGAATCTTCCGGCGTCACCTGATGTGGCCTTCGTGAGAGCGAAAGCGCCGAAAGACAATACGAGAGTCAGTACCGCTCCGAAACCACCGATGAGGCCCGCTTTGGCGATGAGCACCGAAGCGCGGTTCGGAACTGCCTGGAAGGTGGTGCGGATGGTCCCGAAGCGATATTCGCTGGTGATCGCGAGAGCCGCCATGATCATCAGAACCAACACACCGAAGCCGGTCACTCCACTGAGCGCCCCCGACACTGTCGGCATCATTGCACCATTGGGGCTGCTGAGCGACGACTTGGCGCTCAGTCCGAAAACCGTAGCGAGTCCCAACCCGAGCACGATGATGATGATCGTGCACCACAACGGTGATTTGGTCGTGGTGATCTTGATACGTTCAGCACTGAGAACAGCCATTACAGTGCACCTCCCATAGCCTTCTGTGTGTATGCGTTCTGAGTTTCGGGGACTGCTTCGATACCGGATGCGTGGTACTGGACATCGTCTCCGGTCAACTTCATGAACGCATCCTCGAGCGACCCCTGCTGGGACGCCAACTCGTACAACACGATTCCCTGCGAACCAGCCAAACCACCGATCACATCAGTCGTCGAATCCACGACCACCAACGCCGGCGCAACACCGGAACCGTCCTCACGCACCGTCAACCCCTGCGAGAGCAACACACTGCGCAACGCATCGAGCTGAGGACTACGCACGCA